>CBIMJC010000306.1:0-4837 GCA_966244125.1 uncultured Rheinheimera sp. | reverse complement strand
GGAGTTGCAGCGCGGCGACAAGCGAGCGAGACCCCAGGAACATAGTAGTCCTATGTGACTGGGGCGAGTAGCGCAGTCAACAAAGCTGCGGCTTCAAGTAAGAAGGGTATTTAACTGACGGCTTTGTAATGGGAGTGCAGCTCCAGATCGATGGCCCGCAATACATCAGAGCGGCTAATCACACCAAGCAGATAACCATCATCATCCACCACAGGGTATACCTTGGGTTTGGCCAGCAGCATAGTCTGCGCTAAATCTACTATGCCGTGATACGGCTTGACCGTCAGCACTTCACTACGCATCACGTCTTTGACCGAAGCCGATTGTTGTAAATGGTAAGTGCATGACAACATTCTGGACAGACAATCCTGTTCAGACACAAAACCTATGACCTTTTTTTCCTTGTTGATCACCGGTCCGCCTAATTGTTCAGCCAGGATCAGTTTATTTACCGCTTCTTCGACCGACATGTCTTCAGTAAAGGTTACAGGGTGACGATTCATATGATCGGATATTTTTAGTAAGTCCATAAGTCCCTCAAAAGTGTCGTATTTTCACAACACCTTAAGCTTAGACCAGCATGAGCTACTTGATCGCACTCTGTTTAAAAATTTCAGTCACTGCCGCTTCGCCTTCCACTTTTTTTGCTCTGTACATGCCTTCGGTATTAAAGCTCCAGCTGACCTTGCCTTTGCGATCAATCAGGATCACACCACCAGTACCGCCCACTTTCGCCAGTTCCTGCTGTATCACCTGATCAGCGGCTTTGTCGGCACTGATGCCCTGGTATTTCACCCTGGCGCAAATATCTGACGCAACCCGATAACGGATAAAAAATTCACCATGGCCAGTGGCAGAAACCGCACAGCTGGCATTATCAGCAAAGTTACCGGCGCCAATAATAGGTGCATCCCCAATACGGCCATAACGTTTTGCTGTCATACCGCCCGTCGAAGTTGCAGCTGTTAATAAACCACTGCGATCCATAGCCACAGCGCCCACAGTGCCCATATTCCATTCAGGCTGCCATGGTGCTTCCAGGCGATAGTTCTGGGCCTGATGTGGCAACTTTTGCATACTTTGTTTGGCTTTTTTTAAAGCCTCATAACGAAACTCGGTATCAAAATAAGAGTTTTCTACCAGCTCCAGCCCCTGCTCTTTGGCAAATTGCTCAGCACCAGCACCTGAGAGCATCACATGTTCGGATTTTTCCATCACAGCGCGGGCCAGCAATACAGGGTTCCTGACGTGCCTTAAACCGGAAGCAGCACCGGCCATCAGGTTATCGCCCCTCATAATGGACGCATCCAACTCATGGCCTTCGTCATAGGTATAAACAGCACCTTTGCCGGCGTTAAACAGCGGAGAGTCTTCCATAATAAGCACAGCGGCTGTGACTGCATCGACACTGCTGCCACCTTTTTCCAGCACCGCATAACCCGTTTCCACCGCATGTTTTAAAGTGGCGTGGTAGGCCTGCTCCTGCGCATCTGTCATCTGGCTTTTATTGATGGTACCAGCCCCACCGTGTATGACGATAGCTATAGGGTGTTGAGCAAAAGCCAGAGCAGAAAAACAGCTTAAAGCTAAAAAGGAGATGGTGCGGCGCATAACAAATACCCTGATCATTTTAATAGTTACCATCAGGTTGTACCGCGAACTGTGTCAAAGACGCAAGTAAAGCTGCGCTAACAGGTTAAGAATCGGGGTTTAATCCTCAGCACCTATCGAAGCTTCAGCACTGCAATTTCCTGCCCGCTTAAAACCAGCATCCAGAGCCTGTTGTTCCGACTCAAACCACTGCTGGTTGCGCTCTGATACCTGGCTGAAACCACTGCAATGACTGAAATGATAGAGTTTACTGCGCTTATTGCCCAGCACTTCCCCTTTGGATACTGCCGCTGTTACCGCTGTTGTTTTTGCTGTAGTTAAACCAAAACCAGATAGCTTGTAATTAAGCTGCCAGACCTTTTTGCCTGTCACAAAGTCGTTGGCATGGCCCATTTGCTGCGCAATACGTTGCTGTAATTTACGTTCTGTCTCATCGACCGGGTCTTGCTGATGCCAGGCCATAAACAGCTGCTGCTGAGCTTTAGCCAGAGGGATCTGGTATTTATCCGCCATATAAAAATGAATACGGGCTATATCACCCCGAATTTCAGCACGCGGTTCCACCAGACGGCTTTTAAAATCGACTTTCACTTCACAAGATCCATACTGCGGTGCTTGTGATGGCAGCATGGCAAAACGATAATGGGCTCTGTCGCCATTCACTTCACCTATAGCGGGTTTGAGGTTAAATAAGTCCGCTTCCATTTGCTTAAACAGCGCATCCGTTTTACCGCATTGCTCGCGGCCACCTTGTTTCCAGCAGGCCAAAGGTGAACCGAATTGCTGAGCGGGCATCACATGTTCCCATTCAATTCTGTTGGCGCGTGGACCATTTTTGCGAATTTGATAACCACAGGCTTTTAAATCAGGGATGCCTTTGCCCCCTTGCCAGCGAATAGCACAACCACAATAAAATTCCTGTTTTTCAGGAGCATAAATCCGGCTGGCAATAGTTTTAGCAGAGTCAAAATTGGCAGGTGCCGCAGCCAGAACTGCACAATAAATAAACAAGAAAGAAAATATGAACTTAAACAACAAGCTACAACCTTTAACCAGCCACAGTAGGTTTTTATTATGCCATAAGGATGAAGACTATAAATCAGCAATTTAACTTCGGTAAAAACAGCTGTTACGTACAGATTTTCGACACATCCTTAGCCATAAAAAGCAAAAAAATCCGTGACCTTGAAGACTAACATTTTGAGTTATGAGGAGTTTCTTCACCATTTTAACTGAAGTGCTCGTTAATCTAATTTAACAATAAAAAAACATCCTTTACAAAACCAGATTGGCTAATTAGTATGCGGAGGATAATTTCGTCGCTATAAATCAGCAGTTAAACGCAGAATAAGAGTTAATCCGCTATGGACCAGTCATTTTTTCGTTGTAAAAAAGTCTTGGTCATTGATGACTGTGCGCCCGTCCGGGCCACCGTAAAAGGAATGTTACAGCAAATGGGGTTTGAGGCTATTCATCTGGCCAAAGACGCGGGCGAAGCTATGCAAAAATGCATTGATATGCCCTTTGATTTCATCTTATGCGACTTTAACCTCGGCGACTGCAAAGACGGTTATCAGTTGTTTGAAGCCTTAAAAAAACAACAGCTGCTGGCCCCACTCTGCTGTTTTATCGTCATTAGTGCTGAAGCCCAAAGTCAGATAGTACATGGTGTGATTGAGCTGCAACCCGATGATTACCTGCTGAAACCTTTTACGGCTCCTGCGTTGGAAGAACGTATCTGCAAAGCCATCCGGCATCGTATTGAGCTTCGAAAAGTATTCTTCCGTTTATTTGAACAAGACTATGCAGAAGCCTGCCGGGAATGTGATCTGGTGATCCGCACTAAACCGGATTACGCCCTGCAAGCCATGCGCCTCAAAGGCGAACTCTTGCTGAAATTAGGTCAATACGACAAAGCCGAAGTTTTTTATCAAAAGGTGTTGCAACAAAAAGCCTATAACTGGGCACGCCTGGGCCATGCCTTAAGTTGTTTTTACCTGGAGCTTTGGGAAGATACCGAACTGGAACTGGCCGATCTGACTCAGTTTGCCGATACCAAAGTGGAAGCGCTGGACTGGTTATCCCGTTTGTATGTGCGTCACGGCCGTTATCAACTGGCCTTCGAGACCTTAAATAAAGCTGTCACTTTATCGCCAAAGAACATCAGCAGACAAAAAACCTTAAGTAATTTATGCACCATGTTAGGCCATACCGACATAGCGGCCCGTATTGCCGGAAAAATAGTTCAGGCCGCCCGTCATTCAATAGACGATACAGCCGACAATTATCTGAACCATGCCCGTGCTTTGATTGATCAAGCCAAAGGCGCTAATTTGCTGGAAAAAGCTGTGATCCTGCAAAACGCCGGCAAACTGCTGGATGCGCTGCATAAACGTTTTAATGTCGATGCGCTGAAACGGGAGACTGTGATTTTACGCAGCCGTATCAGCAGTTGCCGTGGCGCTATCAAAGAAGGCCGTGAACTGATGCAGCAAATTCAGGACTTACCTCTGGATGATCTGAGTATCGACAGCTGTATGGATGCGGCCAAAGCCTATTTTGAACTGGGTGATTTATATTCCAGTCAGCTTTGTATCGACCGTTTAAAAACTATGTTGTATGACGACGATTTCCTGACCGAAACCCAGCGTCTGATGTTGCAACTGGAGCAAGATAAACACCAAAGCTTAAAACAACAGATCAAGCTAATTAACACCGAAGCCTCAGATGCTTATCGCATGGGCCAATATGGCCGTGCCGTGATGCTGTTTTGTGAAACTTTTGACTATATGCCCACCAATCCGGTGATAGCGCTGAATTTATTGCAAGCCATGAGTAAAAGCGCAGGTGTAACAGGCGAAACCATTCATTACGCCCGTAACGCTGCACGGGTACTGCGGCAAAATCAGCTGGAAAAAAGTGAACAGGAGCGCTTTGAAAAATACGTGATCACCTTAAGAAAAACCCAACCGGAGTTAGCTCAGGTTCAGCTGTAAAGGTTCAGAGCTATCCGCTCTGAACACCTTTTAAGCCAACACAATATAATCCGACTGATGCACTGTTTCTTTGTGCTGTCCCTGAATCAGACGCACATAACGCCCACCTATTTGGTCAATGGCAATGCAGTCATCCACATCCACTACTGCATCGGTATGAGGTTTATCCCAGCTTTTTGGCAGGTAGGTTTTGCCTTTTTGTTTGGCTTGTGTTTTGTCTGGGGCTGTCA
>CBIMJC010000305.1:0-4864 GCA_966244125.1 uncultured Rheinheimera sp. | reverse complement strand
TCCGTCGATCACTTTTTTCTTTGCAGAATGCCAGCCTAGCACAAAAAATGTCGTCCTATCAGGCATATCCCTGCGCCTGCAGCTCAAACAATTCAGCATAACGGCCTTTTTTCTGCACCAGGTCTTTGTGGTCACCGGCCTCTATCACCCTGCCCTGTTCAATCACCAGGATCTGATCGGCCATACGCACAGTCGAAAAACGATGTGAGATCAGCACTGCCATTTTATTCTGGCAATGTTGCCTGAACTGCTCAAAAATCTGCGCTTCAGCCTCTGCATCCATAGCTGCTGTGGGCTCATCCAGCACCAGTATGTCGGCATCCTGACGCATAAAAGCGCGGGCCAGTGCAATTTTTTGCCACTGGCCCCCCGACAATTCCTGCCCATTCTGAAACCAGCGTCCAAGCTGAGTGTGATAAGCCGCAGATAAATTCTGGATAAAAGCTGCCGCCATCCCCCGCTCTGCAGCCAGTTGCCAGCGTAATTCGTCATGAAAATGGCGCACATCACCAGTGCCAATGTTTTCACCCACTTCAAACTGGAAGCGTAAAAAGTCCTGAAAAATAACGCCAATACGCTGATGCAACACCTGTTGTTGCCAATGCTGCAGCGCCAGCCCATCGAGCAAAATCTGGCCTTGTTGTGGTCTGTATAAGCGGGCCAACAGTTTAATCAGCGTTGATTTACCTGCGCCGTTTTCGCCGACTATGGCAAGACTACAACCCGGTTTAATATGCAGATTAATATCCGACAAACTGGGTTTAGTGGCTCCCGGATAAGTAAAACTCACCTGCTCGAAGCGAATACCATCGCCAGGCAAAGGCCCTTCACTTTCAGTGCCGTCCTGTTCAGCCGCCGGCTGATTCAGAAACTCATACAAGGTAGATAAATACAGATTGTCTTCATACATACCACTGATGGCTGACAAACTGGCGGTCACAGCCGCTTGTCCCTGGCGGAACATCATCAGATACATGGTCATCTGGCCCAGACTCAGTAGCGCTGTCACAGTGCTGAACACTATCCAGCCATAAGCCAGATACAAAGCGCTGGTTCCAATTAACCCCAGCAGGAAACCCCACAGATCACGGCGTAATGTCAAAGCGCGGTCGGCTTTGTAATGTTTAGCGAATATGTCGCTGTAGCGCTTAAGCAAAGGAGGCGCCAGCTGAAACAGCTTCACTTCTTTGACACAGTCTTCACGGGTTAATATGGTTTCAAGGTAGATCTGCATCCGGCTTTCCGGACTGTGCCAACGTGATAAACGAAAAGCGTCGCCGGAAAACTTTGCTTCGGCAATAAAACCAGGTATAGCGCCCAGCACCAGCAAAACTAAGATCAGAGGAGAAAACTGCGCCAGTAAAGTGCCAAGACTCAGTAAAATAATGGCGTTTTGCATCAAACCAAAGGTGCGGACCACCAGACTGATAGGCCGGCTTGAAGCGTCGTTTTTTGCCCGGTTTAACTTGTCGTAATAATCAGAATCTTCAAACTGACTCAGTGATAAGCTTTGTGCTTTGGTCAGGATCAGCAGATTTACCTGCTGCGCCAGCTGCACCCTGAGTAACGACTGAGACACTGAAATACCACGTTGAGCAGCCGCCAGTACCATCACAAAAACGGCTTCCAGCACCACATAATCTGCAACTGGCCGTAATTGCAACTGACCTTGCTGATAAGCGGCCATTGCCGCCAGAGTCGCATCCACAATCAGTTTGCCGGTATAGGCCATGGCTGCGGGTAATACACCTGCAACCAGAGTCAGCAGCACCATAAAAAGAGTTAATGGCACGGACGTCTGCCATACCAGAGCCACAGCCCGGCGGCTGTAACTGAACACAGATAAAAACCGCTTCAATTCTGTAGCAACAAGCTCAGTCCAGGCCGCTATTTTTGACACTTAGCCTCCTGATCCGACCGGGGCTCCAGCATAAGCACAAAAGGAGCCGGCGCCAGAGCGGGTTGAGCTAAAGGCCTTAAACCAGAATCCCTGATGCGGATGCGATACGACTGCAGGTCCAGCAACACCTGTTCGACCAGACGCATCGACAAGGCCGCTGCCACACATTTATGTTCACCCCAGCCAAAAGCCAGAAAAGGGGTCTTGCTATCAGCCTCTGCCCAGCGCTCAGGCCTGAACTCAGCTGCGTCTGTCCAGTATTTTGGATTACGATGCACAGCATAAGGGCAAGCCACCACCATATGTTCAGGCGTCAGTGTATGACCTGCAAGTTCATAAGACTGCTGAGGCTGCCGGCCTAAATTCCAGGCGACAGGCCATAACCTTAATGCTTCTCTGACGACAAAAGAGGCTTTGTGTTCTGCGTCAGGGTTTGAACCTGATAAATACAAACTCCATCCCAGCGTAAACCCCACTGAACCAATACAGGCAAAGACAAAAGACAGGTAAATTTCGCACAGATCTTCGGCCGGATACTCAGCCGGACAAGCCAGAGCCAGAATATCCATCATATCCCTGATTTGGCCTGACTCTTTTTGCTGCTGTGCCTTTTTGATCTGACGACTGAATTCTGCCTTGACCAACGCACTGAATAAACGGCGTTGCCAGTTCGGATGCGCTAATTTAGCGCCGGAGCGGACTGAACGTTGGACCACCCATTTTAATAACTGCTGGCTGTATTTGCTGCGGCTCTTGCACAGCAGCGCATCTTTAAAGAAGTGATAAAACAACCAGTTGCCATTGTCCGGCCAGGGACTTTCATGACAAGCCCATTCTGTTGTTAATGCCGTCAGTCTGGTTTTACGCTGCTCACAGTACTGATTCAAAAATCGTATAGCGGAGCGTCCAATTTCCTGCTGCACCTCACGCGGACCTAAATACCGGCCCTGAATATAAAAGAAGTCTGAATGCTCAGGGTTAAAATAACCTTCGGCATTGGTCAGAACATTTTGTGCATCGCCGACATCGGCCAGATATTTTTGGTTACCCGGAAAATCAATGACTCTGGGCTCCAGTTCCAGTTGCTGATCCAAATATGCATAAGGATCAGTCCAGCAATCCACAGGTTTCATAGGTGCGCTCCGGCAGCAGGCCCGACAACAATCCGGCCGGTAAAATGTTTCGGCTGAGGAAAAGCCAGCATCATCATGCCAAGCTGCTGCGGATTTTCCAGTTCAATCCGGACAGTTCCTGTTAACAGCCTGCACAACAATGTCAGTTGAATGGTTCCCAGCAAAGAACCTATACAGGATTTGGGCGACCAGCCAAAAGGCACATAAGTACCTGGTTCCGGCGCAGAATACTCAGATGTGGCTAACCAGCGGTCAGGATCAAAAACTTCAGGATCTTGCCAGTACGCCGGATTGCGGTGGATTAAATAAGGACTCAAATAAAACAGACTGCCTTGTTGCAGTACCTCTCCTTCCACCTCTAAATCTGTACGGGCTTTGCGTAATACCACAGGCACATTCCACAACCTCAGCACTTCTTTGATAAAACGCGAGGTATCAGGCGCTACTTTCAAAGGCGCAGCGTAAAAACAATGATCGGGAATGGCAGAAAACTCAGCTTTGATTTTTTCTGCCCAGTCAGGCCTGCGGAGCAGTTCGTAGCAGGTACTCAAAGCTGCAGCGCCCGGTGGGCCTGCAATAGCTGTCATCACCATCACTGCAGCGTCCACAGCTCTGTCCAGTCCTAATCTGGGTAACATATCGACCAGCGGATCGAGCAAATCCAGTTGTCTTGGTCTTTTACCGGCTTCCCGGCCTTTCAGTTCACGCCTTATCACATTACCCAGCCGGAAACTGCGCCAATGCCGCAGCAAAGTGCGCCAGCGTGATTGTGGCGCTGTTTCCGAGCTTAATAAAAACTCAAACTTGTCCTGCTGATCCTGCCGGACTATAGCCTGGTCAGCAACGGACAAGCCAGATATCACTAATGGCGTCAGGCTTTGCGTAATAAGCTGATGGATAGTCCAGACTAAATCGGAAGTCTGACCGTGCCGCTGTTGCAAAAACTCCAGCATACGTCCGGCCAGCTCCGCAATGGCGGGTCCTTCTGATAAAACTTTCATCCGGGATAACCAGGCAGAACGAATTTCCTGCCAGGAAAATGGCTCACTTTTTTGTCCCTTCGCCAGATCGGACAATTTATCGGCAAGGGTCATATCGGCGTAATTATCTGCCATCGCCTTTTTGGCGGCTTCGGCCTGAAACACACAATAAGTAGATGGACTGATGCGGAAATTGGTTTCGCCGGACTGGCATTTGTGTTTCAGATTCTGCAGTTGAACGGACTCTTCAGGTATGGCCATACTTCATCCATGAGTTGAAATACTGCTAAGGTGGGTTACTGCTAAACACCCACATAAAACTATTTAAAACAATACATTACAGATCGTGGTATTGAGGCCAGGTCCAGTTTGGACGCGATGGGTTATCACCGCAAACCCGGGAATGGTCCTGAACTTCGTAACGTAAACCTAAAGCACGGGCTAATGCTGCCTGAATTTTTTTCATTTTTTAGTTCCTTTTAAAATTTGATGTGCAGATTAAAGATCGTGGTAGTGAACCCAACGCCAGCAGCAATCCGCTGCGCCTTTTGCCGCACTACACTGTTTGACCTGGTCTGATACAGCAACACGCAGTCCTAAGGCTCTGACTAAAGCTTTTTGCAATGCTTTCATTTTACTCTCCTTGATTTTAGGTTGTGGCTAAAAACACCACAAAATTAACCTAAACAAGCTTACCTAAGATGTCAACAGAATTTTCCCTTTAAAAAACACAAAAGTTGCAATGGTGAAACAAAAAAACATCTGCCCGATACGACACAACATTCAAAAACCAGATTAAAACCTTTAGATTCAAGACATGGCATTTTTTTGCCACCATCACCTCAGCTCTT
>CBIMJC010000304.1:0-4864 GCA_966244125.1 uncultured Rheinheimera sp. | reverse complement strand
CGTCAGGGTAAAACCAATCTGTTCCTGTATGAGTCTATGGAATACCACACGAATGGCAACTTCGAAGCAGGTTTACGTATTGGTTATCTGAACTTTGATAACGACTACGAAGTCGCTTTATTCGGCCGCAATATTACAGACGAAGACAACTTAAAAGGCGCAATAGACTTTGCCAACCTGACAGGTTTTGTCAACGAACCTCGTATTATTGGTGTTGAATTTAAGAAAAGCTTTTTCTAAGTTTTAATCCCTGGAATAAAAGAGGGCTCGTTAGGTTGAGCCCTCTTTTTTGTTCAAGTAATAAAATCCGCTTAACCCGAGTTGCGCATCCCAGCAGCTATACCGGCAATAGTCACCATCAAAGCACGTTTAATGCTGTCATTCACAGTTTCCGGCGCATGGCGCACCCTATTTAACAACTCCACCTGCAAAATATGCAGCGGATCAACATAGGTATTACGCAGCATAATAGACTCACGGATCCAGGCCTCATTGGCCATCAGGGTATCGCTTTGGATCAGCTTTAATAACAGCGCCGTATCAGCGGCCAGTTGCTGACGCAATTGCAAACCTAAAGGCAATAAGTGCTCCGGTACCAGTTTTTCGTCGTAATAAGCGGCAATTTCTGCATCCGCTTTTAAATACACCATTTCCAGCATCGACAAACGGGTAGCGAAAAATGGCCACTTCGCCCGCATTTGCGCCAATAACTCAGTTTTACCTTGTTCAACCACCACAGCCAACGCACTGCCTGCGCCTAACCAGGCTGGCAACATCAGCCGGTTTTGCGACCAGGCAAAAATCCACGGAATGGCGCGTAAACTCTCGACACCACCATTTGGATTACGTTTTGGCGGACGACTGCCCAGTGGCAACTGCCCCAATTCCAGCTCAGGTGTCGCAGCACGGAAATAAGGTACAAAATCCGGATGGTGCCGCACTACAGCACGGTAGGCTTCGCAGGAGGCAGTGGCCAGTTGCTGCATCAGCTCACGCCAGCTTTGCTCCGGCACTGGCGGCGGTAGTAACACCCCTTCCAATACGGCACTGGCATACAAGGCCAGACTACGCTGTGCTAAGCCATTTAAACCAAACTTAAAGCGGATCATCTCGCCTTGTTCAGTCACCCGTAAACCACCAGCCAGCGATCCCGGCGGCTGAGATAAAATAGCGGCATGAGCCGGACCACCACCACGACCTATAGTACCGCCACGGCCATGGAACAAGGTCAGTTGCACTTTCGCCTGCTGACAAATAGCCACTAAAGCTTCCTGCGCACTGTACTGGGCCCAGGCCGCAGCAAAAGCCCCGGCATCTTTGGCTGAATCTGAGTAGCCGATCATCACTTCCTGACGACCATTGATATAACCTCTGTACCAGTCAATCGCCAGCAACTTGCTGATACATTCAGGCGCATTGGTTAAATCGGCCAGGGTTTCAAACAAAGGTGCAACCCGCATCGGGAAGCTAATACCGGCATCTTTCAGCAGTAATTGCACCGCCAGCACGTCTGAGGGTTTGCCCGCCATCGAAATGACATAAGTGGATAAAGCTTCAGGTCCGTGCCGGGCCACTATATCGCAGGTATCCAGCACTTCTTTTACTTCAGGAGTGGGTGCCCAGTTGCGCGGGAATAAAGGTCTTTTGCTGCTCAGTTCGTTCAGTAAAAACGCCTGACGGGCAGGTTCATCCCACTCCGCGTAATCGCCAATCCCAAGGTAACGGGTAAACTCGCTGAACACAGCGGTATGACGACCGGACTCCTGCCGCACATCCAGCTTCAGCAAAGTTAAACCAAAGGCATAAGCACGACGAATGGTGTCTTTTAACAAACCTTCTGCCACCACCTGCATTTTGCAGTCGTGCAAAGATTGATAGCACAACAGCAAAGGCTCCAGCAATTGCTGGTTATGCCAAATCAGATCGTCTGGTCGTTGCAATCTGTCATGTTTTAACGCTTCGGTCAGCCAGTCTCTGGTATGCAGCAACTTATGACGGAAGTCATTCAGCAGCTTACGATAAGGTTCAGATACGTCGCCTACTACAGCCCGTAACGCCTCATTGGCCTGATTCATCGACAGTTCGTTGGCCAGCACATCCAAATCACGACAAAATAAATCAGCGGCTTTCCAGCGACTTAGCAGCAGCACCTGGCGGGTTACCTTGGCTGTTACAAATGGATTACCGTCCCTGTCGCCCCCCATCCAGGACGAAAAACGGATAGGAGCAGCGTCTAACGCCAGGCCATGGCCCAACACAGGCAACAATGCAGTGTCCAGTTCACGGATAAACTCAGGGATAGCTTCCCACAATGAAGTTTCGATCACAGCAAAACCGGATTTGGCTTCATCCACAGGCGTGGGCCTTTGTTCGCGGATTTCATTGGTATGCCAGGCCTGAGTGATCAGCTGATACAAACGGTTTTCTACTTTTTTCTGCTGTACCGGCGCTAAATCCTGCTCCAGTTCTGCTAAACAGGCCGCAATTTCGGTTAGTTTGTGGATTAAAGTGCGGCGGGTCACTTCAGTCGGATGAGCGGTCAGCACCAGCTCTATGGATAAATCAGCCACAGCCTGCTCAATCCGGCTTTTGCTGACATTTTTATCCTGCAGCAACTGCAGCAGTTCTGCCACAGGTTCTGGTTTTTCAATAGAAGCGCGGCCCGCCTTACTGATGGTATGGTGCTGCTCTGCTAAGTTCGCCAGGTTTAAAAACTGCGCAAAGGCACGGGCGACTGGCAAAATTTCCTGATCCGTTAAACTGGCCAGCACTTGCTTCAGTTGCTGATCCTGCAATTCTGTGCCCTGCCTTGCTTCTTTGGCTAAAGCCCGGATTTGTTCGATACGCTCTAAAACTGCATCACCTAACTGATTGCGGATGGTGTCACCCAACTGGGTGCCCAACAATCCGACATTTGCCCTCAAGGCAGCATATTGCGACATGATCCACTCTCCTCGTTGCACTGCCTGCAGTTTTTACTGCGGTTTCTATTTATTAGCTTTCTTACTCACCCTAACGGGTATTTGTTTGGTGCTCAAGCCTGATAGATTACAAAACGACCAACAAAATAGAAAGCCAGAAGTGTAGAAGTCTGAAATATTTCAGCAGAAATTTGTCACATTACGGCAGGCTGCGGGTACTTAGTCAAAGTGATGCGCAAAAACACAGCATCACTACAGAACCTTACCCCAGTTCAGGAGTGACTATGATGTTGAAAAAAAGCACCTTTATTCTGCTGTGTTTTACAGTTTTTATGTTGTTGAATCAGAACCTTAAGGCCGGACAGCCTGCTACATCCAACTTTCAGGTGCAGGTAGAGGGCCAAGGCAAAGCCATTATTCTGATCCCAGGCCTGATGTCTGATCAGCGGGTATGGCAGCAACTGGCCAAGGCGCTCAAACCCCATTATCAACTGCACTTCATCAGCCTGGCAGGTTTTGCCGGAACTCCGGCTTTGGCGACGCCTTTAAAACTGACACAAGTAACCAGCGAATTGGCCACCTATATTCAGCAGCAGCAGTTAAAGCAGCCCATAGTGATAGGCCATAGCATGGGGGCGTTTTTGGCCTTTCAGCTGGCAAGCTCTTACCCTCAGCTGACCGGAAAAATCATAGCAGTCGATGGTTTACCTTATCTGGCCCCTGTCTTTAGCCGTGACAGCTCCACCACTGCGGCACAAATGGCCCCTCAGGCGAAAATGATGCAGCAGTATTATCAGCAAATGACCCCGGTCCAACTGGCTGCAAGTGCAAAACAAGGTATGGCAATTCAGGTCAGCCAGCCGGAACATGCAGCAATAATCACAGCAATGGCGGGCGCGTCCGATCCTACAACTGTGGGCGCAGTGATCGCTGAACTCTTAACCACAGACCTGAGAAGCGAAGTACACAAAATTCAGCAACCTGTCCTCTTATTAGGGGCTGGTGGTGCTTTAACTTCAGAAGCCATGCGCCCTGCGGTTCAGGCCTTGTATCAACAACAAATTAATACTATTCCACAAGCGAAGCTGGACTTTAACTGGCAGGCGCGGCATTTTATGATGTGGGATCAGCCTGAATGGCTGTTGGCGCAAATCACTGATTTCATAAAGGAATAATGAAAATGTTAACTAGTGTGGAACAGAAATTATTACCTGATGTGATCGCAGCCACTGCAGGGGATCGCAGTGCATTTGAACGCCTTATTAACCAATGTCGCCATACAGTCACAGGTATAGCGTTAGCCATAGTCAAAGATCTGGACGCCAGCGAAGAAGTGGCACAGGACGTCTTTATTTATATCTGGCAACAGTTAGCCACACTGCGCGAACCCGCCAGCTTTTTACCCTGGGTCCGGCAAATGACAAGGCATCGCAGTTACAACTACCTGCGGGATCACAAGGTCAAACAAAAAGTGGTCGGAGAAGAGGCCGAAACTTTACTGGAAAACTTTGCTGACCCAGCCGCCTCGATGCAAGACCTGCTGGAGCGTGAGCAACAGCAAATTATTATGCAGGACTTTATCAGTCAGTTACCGGAAGACAGCAGAGAGATCGTTTTACTTTATTACCGTGAAGAACAATCCAGTCAGCAAGTTGCTGATTTATTGGGTTTAAGTGATGCCAATGTACGAAAAAAACTGTCCAGAGTACGGGAGCAGTTAAAAGACAGCTTATTAGCCCGTTATGGCCAACTGGTGTTAAGCACAGCACCGGGTTTAGGCTTTAGTGCTATGGTCGCCGCAGCTTTGACCAGTGTAGCCCCTCCTGTCGCAGCCGCGACTTCTGTCTCTGTTGCAGCGCAACACAGTGGTTGGCTGGCGAAAATGGCAGTGCTGCTGGGGGGCGCTATGCTTGGCGCTCTGGCCGCAGTAGCTGGCGTGATCT
>CBIMJC010000303.1:0-4875 GCA_966244125.1 uncultured Rheinheimera sp. | reverse complement strand
TTTAAGTACGTCAGCACCTGGTAGCCATCCATCTCCGGCATTTGCAAATCCAAAAACAACACTTCAGCCAGACCATTTTCAACAGCAGTAATGGCTTCTCTGCCGTTTGTGGCTTCACATATACTGACATCCCATTGTGAGGGTAATGCTCTTCGAATGGTTTTGCGGGAGAGCGCTGAATCGTCTGCTATGGTAATAGGAATAGGCATGAACAACTCCTTAATCTATTTTCTAAAGTCTAGACTAAAAAGCTTAAAATGAAAATAATGATAAAATCGTGCTCGTTAAATAGAAAAAAAGAAGTTATTTGATACAAATGAAACTTTTTGGCTTGTATGTAAACATGAGGCCAGAGCGCATTGCTAATAGTTTGTTAAAGTTTAACAAGCTCTGACCTCATTTTAAGCTTAACGACCTAAGTATTTATCCAGCGTTTTATATAAACCCTGCCACATGGTCTGATTTTTCTGCTTCAGTTTGGCGGCATTTTCCGCCAGACGAGGTGTGATGTCTTGCTGTTCTGCCAACAGCTGACTGACCTTCTGCGTCAGGCTAACTGCTGAGAGTTTTTCTAAACAATAATCGGCCATACCAAAATCCGACATCATGGCGTGGTATTTGTGGCTCCAGCTGGTGGCAATACAAGGCACGCCCTGACTCAATGCATTAATAGCGCCGTGAAAACGTGAGCTGATGGTAATAGAGCTCTGACCGATAAAGGCCTTCACTGCCAACGGATCTTCAATCTGAACTATATCGCAAGGCGCTAAGCGTGAGATCTCCTGACACAGCAGTTGGTCTTCTTTGCCTTCATGATTGACCAGTACCACAGCGTATCCTAACTCCACCAACTGATTGGCCGCTGCCGCAAAAGCCTCAACGTAGTTCGTGCGTTCTGCTTCGGCATTGGCATGGTTAAACTTGGACACGACCTTGCTGTTTGGAATAAGAGCCGCAAATTTGCCTTCAATTTCAGGCAAAGCACTAGTGCTGTGGCCCTTTAAGCCGACGGTAAAGTCAGGCGTTAATTTGACCGTATCCGGCAAATTGGCTTCACAACTTTGTAAATGGCTGAAGGACACCGGATCGCGCACATAAATCAGCGCAGCGCTGTGAATAATATCGCGCATCGCAGCTTTGCTTTCGTCACTGCTAAAGGGGCCAAAAGCCTGAGGCATAAAGACAAAAGGTTTGCCTGCCTCTTTAAAGCGTTTCACTTCACGGGCAGTATTTTGCAAAAACTTCAGCGGCCACTGGTCACCGTACGCAAAACCGCTGGCTTCTAAAATCACATCCACATCACGTTCTGTCACCATGCCGTACCTTTTCATCAGGTTGCGTAATGAACGGGGTAATTTGCCAAACCATGGTGTTAAATCCAGGGCTTTACGGCGGAAGGATACTTTTTGCCAGGCGCCCAACAAGGCTCGTTCGCGGTAGGGCAGGTTGGGGCCTGGTGATAACACCAGCTCTGTGTTGTTTAAGCTTTTTAAACCCTGCAAACAGGCCAACAGCATCAGGTAAGCCCCTTTGTTGCGGAACTGCACCCCTTTAATTTCGACTAATAAGGCTTTTGAATCAGACATAAGTTAATAACTCCGTAGCTGTTTTCTTCTCGGAGTGAGGGATCAGGGCCTGTGGATCCGGATAACCCACAGCAATCAGCATCACGACTCGTTCGAAAGGTTGTAATTTCAGTAAGCGGCCAATTTTGGCCTCGTAGTTTTCAATATCAGGCCAGTTGATAGAACAAGAGGCCAGCCCCATGGTTTCCAACGCCAACATCAGTTGCATATTGGCTAAGCTGGCGTCGATATAAATCACATGGCGGTCGCGCTCAAAAGGATAAGCGCTTAAATCACCGACGACAGCTAACAACGCAGGAATACCGTTGGCATAACCTACAGTACCCATAGGCAAATTCGCCAGCCTGGTCAGCATTTCGCCTTCTGTCGCCGCTATATAACGAAACGGCTGACGGTTACAGGCACTTGGCGCCTGAGCTGCAGCGGCCACTGCTTGTTCCAGAATGGCTTTCGGCACGCTCTGTGGTAAAAAAGTACGGACAGAACAACGCTGCTGACACAAAATTAAAAACTGCTCGTAGCTGATATCTGCTCTGGGTCTTTCTGCGTATGGGGCTGGGGCTGCAGGGCGGCTGTGCTCTAAACGTGGCGTAATTTGAGCTTTTAAGGCGGCAAAAGTCACAGGTTGACTGGCACCTTCAGGCCATTGTGTGACCGAAAAATAGCTGTCCATCACGTCATGGCAGTATTTCAGCAGTACTAAATCCAGCGCCTGGTGATCGGCCAGCAAGTTCTGTAACGCAGTTAAGGTTTCATCTATATAATCCAGCGCAAACAAGGATTTACGCGGCACCATACTCAAACCTTTTTCCAGCCTGTGAATGTTGCGGCGTAAAATAACAGTCGCTATGCTGCTGCTTTCTTCGTGCAAATGATAGTGATGCCGTCCTGCTGCGGTGGCATGTTGCTCACGGCGAAAATGCGGGTTAAAAAAGGCGTAATACAGCGTTGCCGCCAGACGGCTTTTCGCAGCATAAGGGAGCAGGACCTTGTCGAGCTTTTGCCTGAGTTGTTGCAGGTGTTTTTTCATACTGTCTCTTTCTCTGTCACCGCACCGGACTTTTGAACCTTGATCAGCTGCCATAATTGACGGCGGGTTCTGCCGGAAAAAAATAAAAAGAAAAATGAAGCATAGGCATAAGAGATCAGTGTGGCCCAGGCCGCACCATCAATACCCATAATGGGAATCAACCACCAGTTCAGCAGCACATTCAGCACTGCGCCTATGCCGTGACTGGCCAGGGATAAAGGCTCCTGACCTGTGATAATTAAATGTTGTCCTATCAGGTAACGGATAAAAATAAACACACCAGCCCAGATATGGATTTGCAGCACGGAAATGCCTGCTTTAAATTCTTCACCAAAGATCAGCGGGACCAAAGGTGGGGCTAGGATGAATATCAGCACAGCTATAGCCAAAGCCATCGCCAAAAAATAACCACAATATTTGCGCAGCAACAATAAATAACCTGACCAACTGGTCTGATGGCTTTTCAGCAACTCAGGGTAATACCGCACAGCTAAAGTGGCAGGTATGACATACCAGAGTTCTGAAATCCGGCTGACTGCGGCATAGACTCCGGTTGCTTCAATGCCTAACATACGTTCAATCATAATCAAATCGATACGCAGATAGACCACAGATAAAATACCAGCCATCCAAAGCCAACTGGAGCGACGTAATAATTCTTTGCCTTCTTGCCAGTTAAACCAGGCCGGAGTCAGGCGACCCGCATCCTTGTTGTGGATTTTATAGGTCTGATACTGCAGCAAACCTACAGCAGCAAACTCCAGTCCTACTATCCAGAACAAAGCCCCGATACCAAAACCAAACCAAAGCACGGTTAACTTGGCCAACAAACCGACTATACCCAGGCCTAGTTTGCTATAAGCGAGCGCACGAAAATGGCCTAAATAGTTCTGGTGATATTCAAACAAGATAAAGGCATTAAACAACTGACCTATAAATAATACAGCTGCACCCATTTGATAGGGTTCAAATTCAGTGGGTAAATACCAGCTAAAACCGATAAACATCAAAGAGGCAAACAGCAGACCTGCTATCAGGCGTAACCAGGTCGCGGTAAACAAAATTTGTTGGCCAGTGCGCAGATCCGCCGCAGATTGCACTGACTTCTGCACCAGATTGTTTAAGCCCAAATTCGCCAATGGGGATAAAAAAGCACTCCAGGTCATCACAATAGAGTAATAACCCGTCGCTTCGGCTCCCAGCATGCGGGCGACAATAATAGTGACTAAAGCCCCGGCGGCCAGTTTGACTAAACGTTCACCTAATAAAGCGACAGCTTTGGCTTTGGCAACTTTAACTAAAAACTTAACCACGTCGTTTCGCTTTGTAACGTTTTATAGCCCGGGTAATGCGCCAAATATGCTGCAAAGTGTATGAATAAACACTGAATACCAGCAGAAACAGCAGCAGCATGATCAAATCAGGCACCAGAAGGTATTCACCAACCACACCTATGGTGGCCAACATACAGGAGAAGGTGCTGATCACAACCAATGCCTGACGGGAATTTAAACCAAGACGCAGGAAGATATGATGTAAATGTTCACGGTCGGCCATAAAAGGCGACTGCCCTTTACGGATGCGTCGCAGCATAATAGCCACCATATCCATCAGGGGGACTGCAATGACCCATAATGCGGTGACTGGGCGGAAGCTGGCGGTGTCGCTTTGAGTACCAATGATCAATAACCAGATGACAGTCAAACCTATCAGCATGCTGCCGGCATCTCCCATAAAGATTTTGCCTTTGCCTTTTCCGACTACATCCAGGTTAAACAGCAAATAAGGGATCAACGCAAACACCAGGACCATAGGTAAAACGGCATGCTCCAGCTGGCCGCCAATGCCCATCATTAAAGTGACAGAGACAAAAGTCACACCACTGAGCATACCGGCCAGGCCATCTATACCGTCAATCATATTAAAGGCATTAATAGCGGCGATCACCGCAATCAGAGTCACAGGTATGCCTATATAACCTAAAGTCACATCACCCAAAGCAAACAGGTTGCCTAAATTGCCTAAGTGAAGTTGCAGGCCATAGACCATGGCAGAGCCGATCAGCAGTTGCACACAAAGACGCAGTTTGACACTTAAATCCAGAAAGTCGTCAAACACCCCCAGAACGACAATAGTGCCACCACACAGCAGGTAGTAATAATGTACATTATCTGGTAATCCAAACCAGGCCAGCGTCAGGCCAACACCAATAAAAATGCTGATGCCGCCAATCAAAGGAACCGAACCTACATGCTGCTT
>CBIMJC010000302.1:0-4880 GCA_966244125.1 uncultured Rheinheimera sp. | reverse complement strand
TGTGTCATGGGTCGTGACTTTGCCGGTAGGCGCTGGTTTAGCTATCGTATTTTTCTAGATTATCTAGGCGATATTTGGCGCTTAATGCCACTGATCGGCCGTCTGAAAATCCCGGCTTACTGCCGGGATTTTTTTTACCCTTCGTCGCATATCCCTGGCTTGTCGCTTTGCTTTTTGAAGTTATTCAATTAAATTGGTTTTAATTGAGTTTAGCCATCGGAATAAAAGATGAAACGTGTTCCCAGTATCAAGCAGTTGCAGTATTTGTTGGCTTTGCATGAACATCAGCATTTTGGCCGTGCCGCCGAGGCTTGTTATATAGGTCAGTCCACCTTAAGTGCCGCTATTGCCAACTTAGAAGAAACCATGAACGCGCAGTTGCTGGAGCGTGATCATAAAACTTTTATTTTTACTCCGCTGGGAGAGGACGTGGTGCGTCAGGCCCGTTATATAGTGGAGCAATGTGAAGAGCTGACCGAATTTGCCAAATGCCAGGGCAAGCCGATGGCGGGGCCGCTGCGTTTAGGTTGTATTCCAACTATAGCCCCCTTTGTACTGAGTGAAGTGATGGCTCTGGCCCGTGAGCGTTTTCCCGAGCTGCAATTGTTGTTACGCGAAGACACTACGGAGAACTCTTTGCAGTCTTTAACTGAAGGCCGGCTGGATTTGGTTTTGTTAGCCTTACCTTATGACACAGGTACTTTGCATACCGAAGTACTGGCACAGGACCCGTTTAAGCTGGTGTTGCACAAAGACTGGCTGAACCGTGGTTTTCAGCAGGACATCAGCCAATGGCCGGACGAAAGTATATTTCTGCTGGAACGGGAGCACTGCATGACAGGGCATGCGGTGAAGGCCTGTGAGCTGGATGATAACCGTAAAGTAAATCCATTTTTTGCCACCAGTCTGCATACCTTAAGTCAGATGGTAAATAACAAACTGGGCGTGACTTTTATGCCGCAGATGGCCATCAACAGCGGTTTGCTGCGGGGCACTGAATTAGTGGCACAAAAGCCGGGTTCAGCTCAGGCGTACAGAGATATTGGTGTGGCCTGGCGTCCAACCTCCAGTAAGTTACGCAGTTATCGTCAGATGGCGCAGTTAATTACTGAAGTGCTGCAACAAAAATGCAGTGACTAAAGATTAATCCAGTGTAGGTAAGGTCAGTTGGGGATAACGTCGATAAAAAGTTTTCAGCTGGCCCATTTTATACAACTCACTAAAACGTTGATCCCAGAGAGCTTTAAAAGCCCGGCCTGCTTCATTGTCCGCAAATGCCAGATAAATGGGATCATGCAGCAGTTCTCTGTAGACCAGAGGTTGCAGTTTGACGGGGCTTTCTCCTTGCAGGTATTGCTGCAACTCACTTTTTTCCGCCAGATAGATATCCACCCGCCGGTTTTTTACCAGCTCCAGCCCTTGTTTGATATCCGGCACTTCATAACCTTTTTCCTTTAACCCCAACACCAAATGTAAATCGTAGGCCAGATCCCAGGCCAGTTTGTACTGCTGCAGTTGTGCCAGTTCAGGTGTGGCCGTGTGAGATGGATGGTAAATCGCCACTATTAAATCTGAATCAAAAGGATGAGCCGACAAGACTAATGACTTGTGCTGAGGGGGCGATTCATGTGCTGACAGCCCCGGTACCATATGGTATTTGCCTTGTTGCACCAGCGCTATGGCGCGGCTGTAGTTACTGAAATGCCATACCAGTTGAACCTGTTCTGGTGGATAGATAAAGCGGAATAAATCAACGTAAGCACCAGTGCTGTCGGCATTGGTAAATCCCGGCCACACCGGCGTACTGATATGAAGTTCAGCCGGCTCTTCTGGCTCAGCAAAAACACTGTGTGTGACTAAAAAACAAAACAGCAACAAAGGCAGGTGATAAGTCATACAACGACGTCTCTGGTTTTTTCCAAAGCTTAGCTGAAAATTCCGTGTTCTGTGACAGGCGGGAAAAAGAGCTTGTGTTGAAAAAAACATCTTTGTAGACTGCGCGCCGCGCTGTTATAGCGCTTTTGGTATCGGCTTACAAGCCGATGAAATAAAGTTTGTCGGTAAAGCGGACTACAACTATGCAAGTAAAAGATTTCTCCTTTGAGCTGCCAGAGCAGCTGATCGCTCGTTTCCCTAAAGCTGAACGTTCCAGCAGCCGTTTATTAAAAATGCAGCGCCAGACTGGCGAGTTATCCCATCTGGTATTCACTGATTTAGTGGCTGAGCTCAATAGCGGCGACTTATTAGTCTTTAACAATACGCGGGTGATCCCGGCCCGGTTGTTTGGTCAGAAAGAATCGGGCGGTAAAGTCGAAATTCTGGTTGAGCGGGTGCTTGATAACCAGCGCTTTTTAGCTCATGTACGCGCCAGTAAAGCGCCAAAGCCAGACAGTCTTATTTTGGTCGATGACAATACAAAGCTGAAAATGCTGCAGCGTCACGATACTTTATTTGAGTTGGAGCTGCTGGGCGAAGAGCTGTTGCTGACTATGCTGGACAGGCTGGGCCATATGCCGCTGCCTCCTTACATCGACAGACCAGACAGCGATGAAGATAAGCAGCGTTATCAGACTGTATACAATCAAAAACCCGGCGCAGTTGCTGCACCCACTGCAGGTTTACATTTTGACGAACCTTTACTGGCCGCACTAAAAGCCAAGGGCATTGAGTTTGCGTATGTTACCTTGCACGTAGGGGCCGGTACCTTTCAGCCAGTGCGGGTGGATAATGTGCTGGATCATCAGATGCATGCTGAATACATCGAAGTGGATCAGGCTGTAGTGGATGCGATTGCTGCCTGTAAAGAGCGGGGGAACAGGGTCGTTGCTGTGGGGACTACATCAGTGCGTTCACTGGAATCTGCAGCTCAAATCGCGTTGCAGCAAGGCAAAAGTCTTGCACCATACAGCGGCGATACCAAAATTTTTATTTACCCCGGTTATCAGTTCCAGGTGATCGATGGCTTAGTCACCAACTTCCATTTACCTGAATCGACCCTGATTATGCTGGTCAGCGCCTTTAGCCAAAAAGACTATGTGATGCAGGCCTATCAAACCGCTATAGCGCAGCAATATCGTTTTTATTCCTATGGCGACGCGATGTTGATCCTGTAAATTCGCTACAAGCCGGACCCCGCTTTAGTGGTGGGGTTTGGTCTTTTGTTCTGCTACAATCGGGCGCGAAAAAAGCCGGACTGTTTTTCTGGCAGATACTGAGGTAGCACGTGAAATTTGAATTGTTAAAAACCGACGGCAAAGCCCGTCGTGGCCGTCTTGTCTTCGGGCGCGGCATAGTTGAAACTCCTGCTTTTATGCCAGTGGGCACTTATGGCACAGTCAAAGGCATGACGCCGGAAGAACTGGAAGCAACAGGTGCACAAATCTGCTTAGGCAATACCTTCCATTTAATGCTGCGTCCAGGCACTGAAATCATCAAAAAACACGGTGATTTGCATGACTTTATGCACTGGCACAAGCCTATTCTGACCGACTCTGGTGGTTTCCAGGTGTTCAGTTTAGGTGAACTGCGTAAAATCAAAGAAGAAGGTGTAACCTTCCGTTCGCCACTGAACGGCGAAAAAATCATGTTAACTCCTGAACGTTCTATGGAAGTGCAACGTGATTTAGGCTCAGACATAGTAATGATTTTTGACGAATGTACGCCTTACCCTGCGACAGAGCAGCAAGCGAAAAAGTCGATGGAAATGTCGTTGCGCTGGGCAAAACGTAGTAAAGATGCGCATGGTGATAATCCGGCCGCTCTGTTTGGTATTATCCAGGGCGGTATGTATCCGAATTTGCGGGATGTTTCGTTGCAGGGGCTGGAACAGATTGGCTTTGATGGCTATGCCATTGGGGGTTTATCCGTAGGTGAGCCAAAAGAGGATATGATTAAAATCCTTAATCACACTACAGGCCAGATGCCACAGCACAAACCCCGGTATTTAATGGGTGTAGGTAAACCTGAAGACATAGTCGAAGCGGTGCGCCGTGGTATTGATATGTTTGACTGTGTGATGCCAACCCGTAATGCCCGTAATGGTCATTTGTTTGTCAGTACTGGTGTAATTAAGATCCGCAATGCCAAACACAAGGACGATACATCAACTTTAGATGCAGAATGTGATTGCTACACTTGTAAAAATTATTCCAGGTCATATCTACATCACTTAGACAGATGCAATGAGATTTTGGGTGCGCGGTTAAATACCATCCACAACCTGCATCACTATCAGAAGTTAATGCAGGGCTTGCGTGCTGCTATAGCTGAACAAAAGCTGGAAGATTTTGTGGCTGAGTTTTACCAGAAAAGGGGTATGGATGTACCACCTCTGGAAGCCAGTCTTACAGAACAATAAGAGTTCATTTTTAATTTTTTACTTTTTAATTTAAAACTTTAGGGGACATGTGATGAGTTTATTTATATCCAATGCATACGCCAATACTCCGGCTGCAGCACCACAAGGCGGTGGCTGGGATTTACTGATTATGCTGGTGGCCTTTGGTCTGATCTTTTATTTCCTGATCTACCGTCCACAGGCAAAACGTGTCAAAGAACATAAAAACCTGATGGCCGCACTGGGCAAAGGTGATGAAGTCTTAACACAAGGTGGCTTAGTGGGTCGTATTGCGAAAATTGCGGAAGATAAAGATTTTGTTGCTATCGCTTTAAACGATACCACCGAAGTGACAGTACAAAAATCTGCTATTGCTGCCGTATTGCCGAAAGGCACGATGAAATCACTGTAAAAGGATTTTAATGTGTTAAACCAGAACTCCATCTGGCGGTACTTATTGGTGATCATCGTGATGGGCGTCAGCATGCTGTACGCCCTGCCGAATTTGTATCCTAATGATCCGTCCTTACAAATCAGTGCAACC
>CBIMJC010000301.1:0-4881 GCA_966244125.1 uncultured Rheinheimera sp. | reverse complement strand
TGATTGCTGAAGGTGTGGCCATGTGGCCAGAGCTGCTGCAACGTGTTGAACGCGCCAATGTTATTTTTCAGCAAATGAAAGATATCGAAAAAAATGACATCAGCCGCATCAATAACCAGATTGAAAAGTTGCGCTTAACTGAACGTCGTTTGGTGCTGGATCAAGTGTCTGATGCAGAACTGGCGGAATTTAAAGCTCAGGCTGCGGCAGAAAACAAAATACTGAGTGATGAATACGAAGTAATCCAGCAAAAACTGGATCAACTGCGTGCAGAGTCCAACCGTGACACTTTGATAGCCCGCACAGCTGAAGGCCGTGAAGTCACTATTTCGCTGGCGAACATCGTTAATGCCTATGCACCAAACGATATGTCTGTCTGGCAAAAAACCAGGCATTATTTCGGCGGTATAGCAGGCTTCCTGACGGAAGAACCCCGCGAAGCCAATACCGAAGGCGGTATATTCCCAGCCATTTTTGGTACTGTGACCATGGTGATCCTGATGGCTATCATAGTCACACCTTTTGGTGTACTGGCAGCTATTTACCTGCGTGAATATGCCAAACAGGGACCTTTGCTGAAGATTATCCGGATTTCGGTCTACAACCTGGCTGGTGTACCTTCCATAGTGTATGGCGTTTTTGGTTTAGGCTTTTTTGTCTACATTATGGGCGGCAATATAGACCAGCTGTTTTATCCTGAAGCATTGCCAAGTCCGACTTTTGGTACTCCGGGTTTATTCTGGGCTTCATTAACTCTGGCTTTATTGACTTTGCCTGTGGTGATTGTATCGACTGAAGAAGGTTTATCCCGTATTCCGAGTACTATCCGTATGGGTAGTCTGGCCTTGGGCGCGACCAAATCTGAGACCTTATGGAAAGTGGTAGTGCCGTTAGCGACTCCGGCTATGATGACAGGTTTAATTTTGGCTGTGGCCCGTGCCGCTGGTGAAGTAGCGCCTTTGATGCTGGTAGGTGTGGTGAAGTTAGCACCAACATTACCTATAGATGGCAACTTCCCATTTATCCACTTAGACCAGAAAATCATGCACTTAGGCTTCCATGTTTTTGATGTGGGTTTCCAGAGTCCAAACGTCGAAGCCTCGCGCCCTTTGCTTTATGCGACAGCGCTGGTGTTGGTGTTATTGATTGTGGTGCTGAATATGGCTGCTATCTATATGCGTAACAGATTACGTGAAAAATACCGCAGCGATACAGATTAGTGAGCAGCAGGCCTGCATAGCAGGCCTTGCCGGCAACCCTGGGTAACAGACCGAATTCACAAAATGGTAATGAAGATGAATCAAGATAAATTAACAGCTCCACCAGTAGAAACCGAACTGAAACTGTCGGATGAAAAAATTAAACTTCAGGTCAATGATCTGAAGCTGTACTACGGTGATTCGCTGGCGCTAAAAAGCATCAATATGACGATCCCGGAAAAACGCGTGACGGCTTTTATCGGCCCTTCAGGTTGTGGTAAATCCACCCTGTTACGTTGTTTCAACCGGATGAATGACTTAGTCGATATCTGCCGTATTGAAGGTCAGATTTTAATGGACGGCCAGAATATTTATGACCCGAAAGTGGACGTGGCAGAACTGCGCCGTCAGGTCGGTATGGTATTCCAGAAGCCGAATCCGTTTCCAAAAAGCATTTATGAAAACGTGGCTTACGGCTTACGCCTGCAAGGTGTAAAAGACAAACGTATTCTGGATGAAGTGGTGGAGACGTCGCTCAAAGGTGCGGCTTTATGGAATGAAGTCAAAGACCGTTTGCATGACAATGCTTTTGGTTTGTCCGGTGGTCAGCAGCAACGTCTGGTGATTGCCCGCGCTATCGCCATAGAGCCAGAAGTCTTGTTACTTGATGAACCAGCTTCAGCTTTGGATCCAATTTCCACGCTGAAAATTGAAGAGCTGATTTATGAGCTCAAAGATAAATACACTATTGTGATTGTGACCCACAATATGCAACAGGCAGCCCGTGTATCCGACTATACTGCCTTTATGTATATGGGTGATTTAATTGAGTTTGATGCCACCAATAAGATGTTTACTAATCCATCGCAGCAACAAACTGAAGATTACATCACAGGTCGTTTTGGTTAACGGATTAGCCCCACGAGGAGAGAGCGATGGATAAAATGAATTTAACGAAGCACATTTCCAGCCAGTTCAACGAAGAAATTGAACAGGTTCGTAACCATGTGATGGCGATGGGTGGTTTAATAGAACAGCAATTAGCGGACGCATTAAATGCAATTGCCAGCAGTGATGCTGAGTTAGCCCGTCAGGTGATTGCCAACGATTTAAAGGTGAACGACTGGGAAATTAAAATTGACCACGAGTGCACCCGTATTATTGCCAAGCGTCAGCCTGCGGCCAGCGATTTACGTCTGATTATGGCTATTATTAAAACCATTTCTGATTTAGAACGTATTGGTGATGAAGCTGAACGTATTGCCAAAGTGGCGCTGGAGTCCTTTAACAGTGCTCAGCAGGACTTGCTGGTCAATCTGGATAACATGGGCCGCCATGTTGCGCAAATGCTGCACGACGTATTAGACGCTTTTGCCCGTATGGATGTGGAAGCGGCTTTAGCTGTACACCGTGAAGACAGAAAAGTAGACCGGGAATACGAAGCCATTACCCGTCAGTTAATGACTTACATGATGGAAGACCCGCGTTCTATTCCTAAGATCATGAACGTATTGTGGTCAGCCCGTTCGATGGAACGTATAGGTGATCGTTGCAAAAACGTTGCTGAATACATTGTGTTTCTGGTAAAGGGCAAAGATGTACGCCATGCTGATGATGAAAAACTAGAGCAAGACGCGCGCAGTTAAAAACCTCAGCTTTAAAGTTGTCATAAAAGCCTGATAAAACCTATGTTTTATCAGGCTTTTTGCATTACTGCTTTTAAGAAGTTTTTATTACACTTTGATTGCAGTACAATGCGCGCCGGTTTTCATTAACTCAACAGCAAGAGGCACACTTATGCCAAATCACTTTTTGGCGGTTTTTGCGAAATCACCAATCAAACCTTTAGAAGAGCACATCAAAAAGGTATTTGATGCCAGTCTGTTATTACTGCCATTTTTTGATGCAGTGTTTTTAAGGGATTGGGAAAAAGCGGCTGATGTTCGTAAAGCACTTGTAGCGTTAGAAAAGGATGCTGACAAATTAAAGCGTGATATCCGTGTGCATTTGCCACGTGGATTGTTTTTACCTGTCGACAGAACGGACTTGTTAGAACTGGTGTCGCAACAAGATAAAATAGCGAACAAAGCCAAAGATATTACCGGTCGTGTTTTAGGTCGTGAGTTAGAAATTCCTGCGCCTATTCAGGTGGAGTTTAAGGCCTATTTACAGCGTTGTATCGACGCTGTTGAATTAGCCTGTGAAGCCATCAACGAGCTGGACGAACTGCTGGAAACGGGTTTCCGTGGTCGTGAAGTGGATTTAGTGATCAAAATGGTTGAACGTATCGACGAAATTGAACACGACACCGACCAGCTGCAAATCAGTCTGCGTAAATTTGTTCGTAAAGCAGAAGCCGAAATGAATCCGGTTGATGTGATGTTCCTGTACCGCACTCTGGAGTGGGTTGGCGATTTAGCTGATTCAGCCTTAAAAGTAGGTTCACGACTCGAAATCATGTTAGCCCGTTAATTCTTAAGGTAATTCAACGATGGAAATTATTTCTCAATACGGCTTATTGCTGATTATTATCGCCGCTGTATTCGGCTTTATTATGGCCTATGGTGTGGGTGCGAATGACGTTGCCAACGCTATGGGAACTTCTGTTGGCTCTAAAGCTTTAACTCTGAAACAAGCTCTGATTATCGCCGCTATCTTTGAAGCCGCCGGCGCCTGGTTAGCTGGTGGTGAAGTAACCTCCACTATCCGCAGCGGCATAGTAGACGCCGAAGCCTTTAAAGCTGTTCCAGAATTACTGGTCTACGGCATGATCGCCTCTTTATTGGCTGCTGGTACCTGGTTATTGGTCGCCACTCATTTTGGCTGGCCTGTATCAACCACTCACTCTATTGTTGGCGCCATCATTGGTTTTGCCTCTGTAGGCGTAGGTATGGAGTATGTGCGTTGGGATGAAGTGACCAGTATAGTCGGCAGTTGGGTTATTACTCCTGTGCTGGCCGGTATTCTGGCTTATCTGATTTTTATGAGTGCTCAGCGCCTGATCTTTGATACAGATAATCCGCTGGAAGCCGCGAAAAAATACGTGCCTTTTTATATGGTCTTTGCCGCTTTTATGATGGCTTTTGTCACCGTCAGTAAAGGTTTAAAACACGTTGGTCTGACTTTGACTTCTACTGAAGGCTTCATGTTATGTGTAGTGATAGCTCTGGTCGTAGGGATCGTTGGTAAAATTGCGATCAGTCGTCTGAAAATTGACCCTGAAGCCGATAAGGAAATGCATTTTAATAACGTAGAGCGCATCTTCGGTATTCTGATGATTTTCACTGCCTGTTGTATGGCCTTTGCTCATGGTTCAAATGACGTAGCTAACGCTATAGGTCCTCTGGCTGCAGTGGTAGGTATTATTCAGTCCGGTGGTCAAATTCTGGATAAAGTGGCATTAGACTGGTGGATTTTGCCTTTAGGTGCTGTGGGTATAGTGATAGGTCTGGCGACATTAGGCGCTAAAGTGATCCGCACTATAGGTGAAAATATTACTCACCTGACACCAAGCCGTGGTTTTGCTGCTGAAATTGCAGCAGCCAGTACAGTGGTGATCGCTTCTGGCATAGGTTTACCTATTTCTACCACTCAAACTCTGGTTGGTGCTGTATTAGGTGTAGGTATGGCCCGTGGTATAGCGGCGCTGAACCTGGGCGTGATCCGTAACATCTTTGTGTCA
>CBIMJC010000300.1:0-4934 GCA_966244125.1 uncultured Rheinheimera sp. | reverse complement strand
GGCACAAAGTGACTGGCTGTATTTTGTCGCGAAAGGTGACGGTACTCATCAGTTTTCCCGTACGCTAAAAGAGCATAATGCGGCGGTACAGCAGTATATTTTTGGAAAGAAAAAACAATGACAACTTCAGGGCGTTTTATTGTAGTGGAAGGGTTGGAAGGCGCAGGCAAAACCAGTGCTATCCGTACTATCCAACACTGGCTGAACGAACATAACATCAAATTTATCAGCACCCGTGAACCAGGTGGCACTCCTTTGGCCGAGCAAATCCGCACTTTGGTCAAACAAGTACAGGATGAAAGAGTGGCGCCTGAAACTGAATTATTGCTGATGTATGCGTCCCGTGTACAGTTAATTAAAACAGTGATCCAGCCCGCTTTGCAGCAGGGCACCTGGGTGTTAGGGGATCGCCACGACTTATCTTCAAGGGCGTATCAGGGCGGCGGCCGGGAGCTGGATGAAAGCCTGATTAACAGCATACGTCAGGCTGTATTAGGAGGCCTGAGTCCGGATTTCACTTTGTATCTGGATATTGACCCGGCCATTGGTTTGCAAAGAGCTCAGGCGCGGGGAGAACTGGATCGGATTGAGCTGGAGCAACTGGCATTTTTCCAGCGCACCCGTGCTAAGTATCAACAAATCGCCGCCACAGAGCCCAATATAGTCACCATAGATGCCAGCCGGTCTATAGGGCAAGTACAACAACAGATCCTGAATGCTCTGCAACAGGCTTATCAAAGCGGACCTTTACAACCTGATGTCTGATTTTCCCTGGCTGGACTCTTATTACTACAAACTGACAGAACTGGCGGCAGCAGGGCAATTGCATCATGCGTTATTGCTGACAGGGCCTGTAGGCATAGGCAAACTGGAGTTGTCGAAACGGCTGGCCGCTTATTTGCTCTGTAAAAGACCGCAGCAGCAACAGCCTTGTGGTTTATGTAAAAGTTGTCAGTTGATGGCGTCCGGCCATCACCCGGATCTGTGGCAATTGCCAACAGAAGGCAGCAGTATTGGGGTGGATCCAATACGGGCTTTAGGTCAGTTTATGCAAGGTGCATCACAGCAAGGTGGGGTGAAGCTGGCGCTTATTCCACAAGCAGAACTGATGACAGAAGCTGCCGCCAACGCCTTATTAAAAACTCTGGAAGAGCCACCACAAAACAGTTTTCTGATTTTACAAAGTGCCCATCCGGCTCAGTTGTTGCCGACTATTTTAAGCCGCTGTCAAAGCTGGGCTTTGGCTCCTGTTTATGGTGAACAAATAGAACACTGGTTACAGGAACACAGCAGCGGGCCTGTGCCTGATTTTTTATTGCAGTACGTTGGTGGTGCGCCCTTATTGGCGCTGAAATTATTAGAAAGCGATGAAGCTGCAGCAATTTCTGCACAATTGGTTATGCTGAAGAAGTTCGTGTCGGCTCAATTAGATATGTATGAACTGCTGGCTCATTTACCTGACACTGAACAATTAGCGTCAACCTTATTCTGGTTTGTACGACAGGAGTTGTGGCAGAAGGGGGCTGATATGCAGCTGAAACACCATCAGTTGTTGTTGTCTTTACAACAATGGGGCCGTGACCGACAGCTGATTTCAGGGCAAAATGCCGCGCTGAATTTATCCGCCTTGTTAGTGCAAATGCGCACGGCCTTGTTGTAACAGGAGCTCATTGTGGACGAAATCCAACTGGATTTTACAGAGTTAAAAGAGCTGTATCGCTGCTATATGCCATTTCTGAAAAATGGCGGTTTGTTTGTGCGTACAGCCAGGCCTTATCGTATGGGGCATTCGCTATCTTTAGTAGTGACATTGCCTGATGCACTGGAACCTGTGCGTGTGACCGGCAAAGTGGCCTGGTTGACACCCCAGGGGGCGCAAAGCTCTACGCCTGCCGGTATTGGTGTGGCTTTTATCGACGATAAATTCCAGCTGCAGGATAAAATTGAAAAATTGTTAGGCGGTATGCTCGATTCGACCGAGCCGACCTATAGCCTTTGAGTGTATAAAGCAGCCTTTCGGCTGTGTTTAGTGAATGTTTTGGAGAACTCTTTTGTTTGTTGATTCGCATTGCCACCTCGACCGTCTGGAATGGGACAAATTAGCCCTGACCCTGCCTGAAGTTTTACAACAAGCCACAGCGGCCAAAGTTGAACATATGCTTTGTGTATCGGTGAGTCTGAAAGAATTTCCGGCGATGAAACAACTGGTGGCCGCTTATCCACAAGTCTCAGTCTCTTGTGGTGAACATCCGCTGCATCAGGAAGATCAAATTGATATCGAATTACTGCGCCGTTATTGCGCTGACCCTGCAGTAGTGGCTGTGGGTGAGACTGGCCTGGATTATTTCTACAGCCCGGACAGCAAGGCAATTCAACAAGAAGCTTTTGCCGCCCATATAGCCGTAGGCCGTGAACTGAAAAAACCTTTGATAGTCCATACCCGCGATGCCAGAGCCGATACGTTGAATTTATTGCGTTCAGGTGGCGCAGCCGACTGTGGTGGCGTGTTGCACTGTTTTACCGAAGACTGGGATACAGCAAAGGCGGCTTTGGATTTAGGTTTTTATATTTCGTTATCCGGCATTGTCACCTTTCGTAATGCTGATGAGTTGCGTGCTGTAGCCCGGCAAATCCCGGCAGACCGCTTGTTGATCGAAACAGACTCACCTTATTTAGCCCCTGTGCCTTATCGTGGCAAAACCAATCAGCCCGCTTATGTCAGCGCTGTAGCCGCCTGCATTGCTGAACAGCGTAATGTCAGCATCGAACAGCTGGCAGAACAAACAACAGCAAATTTTTACCAATTATTTCAATCGGTTAAGCACGCTTAATTGGAGGGAAAAGTAGCCCAGAATCAAGGGATTCATTCTGGGCTTAGGGGAATGGCTCATCTAAATGAGCCGTGCGCTATACGGAACACAAAGGACAAACAGGTGAACTAACTGGTTTTGAGTGTAGACAAAGCTGTTGAAATTTTCCTGCACCGCCTTTTGCTTTTTAAGTGCTTCAAACAGAAACAGAAGTCAACACTTATCCTGATCTTATACCGCAGTTATCCCCAAGTTATCCACTCCGCATCAGAAGTAATAAGCCTTCGCCCTATAAATAAAACAATAAAGACTGCTTCGCCATAGAAGTTAAAGTTTTTAGCTGTTGTTCATTTTAGAAAAAATTAATCTAATAAAAACTGCAAAAACATTAGTTTGAAAAACCAGCTGCTCTGAATCGGATTCTGCTGGCTTCTACAAAAAAACGCCGCACTGTCACAAGCTTCACTTGCAGCTCTCTATCTTTTTCTTTTTGGATCTGCCAGTGTAAATCTTTGATTTTCATTGTTTATCCCTCGTTAATTTTAAAAGGTCCGGCTATGCAATCTAAGTTTGAGCAAGATCCACAGTTATATATCCGCCTGGGTGGCCTGTTTTATCTGTTGATTATTGTGTTGGGGCTCTTTGGTGAACTGATGGTGCGGGGCTCGTTGGTCGTGTCCGCCGATGCCACTGCTACGGCAAATAATATTGCCGCCGCACCGACCTTATGGGGTCTTGGCATAGTGGGGGACTTGTCGATGCAGTTGCTGGATATTCCCGTCATAGTGCTGTTTTATCTGTTGTTTAAGCGGGTGAACGCCGGGCTGAATCTCTCTGCTACTTTTTTTAACCTTATGCAAACTGCAATGTTGATAGCCAACAAACTGCTGTTAGTGATCCCTTTACTGTTATTAGGCGGGACAGCAACTGTTTCGGTATTTTCTGCAGATCAATTGGCGGCCTGGTCTTATCTGACAATTCAGCTGCACTCTTATGGTTTTGGCATAGGGCTGATCTTTTTTGCTTTGGCCTGTTTGCTGCGTGGTTATCTGATTATCAAGTCCGGTTTTTTCCCAGCCATTATCGGCGTGATGTTAGCGCTGGCCGGTATCTGTTACCTGATCAATAGCCTGGCTTTGATACTGGCTCCGGATCTGGCTAAACAGCTGTTTCCCTGGATTATGCTTCCTGTGTTGCTGGGTGAATTAACCTTAAGTCTGTGGATGATCATTAAAGGTCTGAACAAACAAAGATGGCGCAGCAACACCGGCGTCAGGGTTTAAATTAAATAAAGGCTGTTGTATGCAATAACAGCCTTAAACTCCAGTTGATCAATTCATACATCTTTTCATTCGATTCTATCTTTATGTCGACATAACCATGCTTTTCAGCTTGACCATCAGCATATTTAGGCGTAAAACGGTATCACTTTCTTTTTATTGTCGACAATCTGATGCTGGCTACCGAATTTAAAGAAGCTATTACCGCCGCCGACCGGGTGCTGGTGCACATTCGTACCGCCATCGTGGAAGGTGAAATTCCTGCTGGGACCAAGATCAGTGAGCCTGAACTGGCCCGTCGTTATGATTTAAGCCGGGCGCCTTTGCGTGAAGCCTTAGCGCGTTTAGAGCGCTGTCATTTAATAGAGCGCACACCCAATGCTGGTGCCCGGGTTGTCAAGCTGTCGATTGAAGGCTTACGTTCTTTGTATCAGCTGCGCGAAGAGCTCGAAGGTCTGGCTTGTCGTTTGGCGGCAGAGCATATGACAGAGCAGGAGATTGCCGAAGTCAGAGCGCTTTTGGATCAGCATTTGTCGACACAACGAGTGCGCGAAGGTGAAAGTTATTACCAGGAAGCAGGTGATGTCGACTTTCATTACCGCGTCATTTTGGGCAGTAAAAATCCTTACCTGATTAATATCTTAAGTGACGAGCTGTATTTTCTGGTGCGGATGTACAGGGTGCAGCTGGGCATGAACGGCCCAAGGGTATCGCGGGCTTTTGACGAACACAAAGCTATTCTCAATGCCATTGCCAACCGTGATGGTGAATTGGCCGACTTACTGATGCGCCGTCATATCGCCGCATCCAGACGTAATATTGAACAACAGTTACTTCAACAGGG
>CBIMJC010000299.1:0-4940 GCA_966244125.1 uncultured Rheinheimera sp. | reverse complement strand
CGTCAGTTTAAAAGCCAGCAACTTCACCAAATCAGGCGACACCTGATATTCGCGGACATAACCACCTATGGTATTAATTTCAGTCACACCAGGTACTTTCAAAAGCTGCGGCCTGATCACCCAATCCTGAATAGTGCGTAAATCCTCCGGGTTATAGGCAGAGCCATCAGCTTTTTTCGCATCAGGCATGGCTTTGACTGTGTAGGAAAATATCTCGCCAAGGCCAGAGACTATGGGCCCCATTTCCGGATCTATATCCTCTGGTAATTCGTTTCTGACATTTTGCAGCCGCTCAGCCACTTGTTGTCTGGCCCAATAAATATCTGTGCCTTCAGTAAAGACCACTGTGACTTGCGACAAACCATAACGGGATAAAGAACGGGTGTATTCCAGCTGTGGCAAACCCGCCATCGCCGTTTCTATCGCGTAGGTAATACGCTGCTCGGTTTCCTGCGGCGAAAAACCTTCTGCCGCTGTATTAATTTGTACCTGCACATTGGTGATATCAGGCACGGCATCGACCGGCAAACGGGACGCCTGCCACAAACCAGCAACGGCCAATAACAGCGTCAGCAGCATGACGAGCACTGGCCTTGCCAGCGCTGTTTTTAACAGAGTGTTTATCATGGCAATTCCTTAGTGATCATGGCTGGCGCCAGACTTCATCACGTCGGCTTTGAGGATAAAACTATTAGTCGTAGCGTACTGCACACCCAGCGGTACACCGGACAAGACTTCTACTTGTGTATCGTCGGCGCGACCCAGTTCAGGCATCCGGATTTCGAAGCTATCGCCTACCTTGATAAAAATCACCGTTTTGTCATTCCAGAGCTGCAAGGCAGATTTTTTGATCACCAAAGCAGCATCTGCTGTCGCTACAGTCACATCGGTTTTGACATGCATACCTGGCCGCCAATGGCCGTCTGGATTAGCTAATACACCACGGGCGCGGGCTATATGCCCCCCCGTCATTTGAGGAGCTATGTAGCTGATTTGACTGACGGCAGATTGATGGCCATGTAAATCCTGCACCAAAAACTGCTGTCCCAACTTCAGCTGTTCTGTATCCGAAGGGAAAGCCGACATTTCGACATAAACCGATGAAAAATCGCAGATTTCTACTATTGGCTGCTCTGAAACCTTAGCACCCACACTGACATAGGTGGCCGTCACTTCCCCTGCTACAGGTGCAAAAATGCTGTAGTTTTTTAAGCTGTTTGGGTTTTGCACTGTCGCCACTAACTGGCCCTTAGTGACTTTATCGCCGACTTTGACCGCCAGTTGTTGCACCACACCTGCATAAGCGGCTCCGACCTGAACCTGCTGCTCTGGTACAGGCGCGACTACGCCAAATAAATGCAGCTGAGTATGAATTTGCCCCGCCTGGGTTTGCTCCAGTTCTATGCCGGCTTTTTCCACAGAACGTGCTGATAAAGTGGTGCGGCCTTCAAAAGAGTCGTAATGCCATTGGTAGTTTTTGCCCTGATAACTGGCGTCGATTTCCACTGCAAAAGAATGAGGCTCACGAATGACGGTATCGCCCAGCCAATAATCCAGTTCAGGGCTGAAGTTAATCAGTTCTGCTGCTTCGCCTAAACGCTGCAAAGTCACCTGCAGTTTGGCCTCTGTGGTTTTGATTGGCTCGCCGTTTTGGTACAGATACAGCCGTAGTTCAGGCTCTACTCCGGTTTCGTAAATAGTGACTTCCAGAGCAAAGTTTTCTTGTGTCAGCAAGCGCCCGCCATGTGGGCCTTTGGTGGCTTCGCTGTGGGCATGGTCAGGTTCGTCATCATGATGATCGCCACTGGCAAAGGCAACCGGGCTGAGAATTAGTGCCAGACTTAGGTATAACATGGAGAAAAATACGAACATATTCATTGAGTAAGCTCCTGTTGTGCAGGGAGAGAAGAAGAGTTGCGCTGCTGGGTTAAAGCTTCCGGACCATTCACCACCATAGGTAAACCTGTCAGGCGTTCCAGTTCTAACAGCTGCAAATGCAGCGCATAGTGCAGGTCTATCAGGTTGCGTTTAGCCAATAAGATCTCCTGCTGCGCTGAGAGTAGATCTGTCATATCAAACAGGCCTTGCTGATAACCGGCCAGCATCTGATCCAGTACTTTTTGCGCCAGCGGGATCACAGCGTTTTGATAATCGTGAATTTGCTCACTGAATTGAGTCAGTTGCAGATAGCTGCGTTCTGTTTGCAATTGCAGTTGCTGCATGTTGTGTTGCTGCTGCAGTTGGGCTTGTTCTGTGGCCGCTTGAGTGGCAAGAATGGCGCCCTGATTCGGGTTTTCCAGTGTTAGTGGCATACTGAGCTGCAGCACCAAAGCATTGTCTTTACTTTGCTGATTGCGGCGAATACCAGCGCCAATAGTTAAATCGGCCTGACCCAGAGCTTTGGCCAGTTGCAACTGACTCTCCAGCAGCCGGTTTTGTGTCAGCCACCACTGCAGCTCTGGCGCTTGTTGCAGTCTGGTCAGCACATCAGCCAGCGAAGGCAAAGTGGGCAGCACTGTTAAATCACCGGATACCGCATCAAAATCAGGGGCTTGCGCCCAATGACCAGCCAGCAGACGTAAGTTAACCCGCTTTTCGGCTAACAGACTTTTCAGTTCCATCCGGCTTTGCAGTACCTTTAGTTCCAGTCGCGTGATATCTGCATCTGTGACATTACCCGCTTGAGCACGCTGTTTTGCTGCTTCAAGTGCTTGTTGTTCAGTGGCAATTTTTTGCTCAGTCCACTTCAGCAAAGCCTGCTGATGCAATAACTGCAAAAAGCTGCGCATAGTGGCCGCCAGAGCATCCACTTTATCCAGTTGGTATTGTTGCTCTGTTAATTTGCTTTGCCACTTTGTCAGCTCCAGTCGCTTCTGGCGTTTATCACCCAGTTCAATCAACTGGCTCAGGCTTAAGGTCAGCTCGGCACTTTTGACACCACTGCTCTCCCCCGTGCCCAGCACATCGGCCAGTTCAATGTCCAGTTCAGGATTAGGCCGCTGTCCTGCGGTGATGGCAGCAGCATCGTTGATCCGCTGCTGATAAGGATAGAGCTGCAGTTCAGGGCTCTGTTGTAAGGTGCGCTGTAGCGCCTGGGCAAGGCTAAGTTCTGTCGCCCGGGCAGGAATAGCCCACAGCAAGCATAAAGCCAGCAGCATCATAGCTGCATAGCTGGTTTTCATAGTCATAACTAAATCCAGTAAATGATTGAAATAAAATAAAAAATCTAATTTTTAAATCAATATTGACTGATTAGGCGGCGGTACTGGTGGGCTGTAAGTGGTGGTAATTAAAGCGTATTGAGCTAAGCCTGAAGCCTTGTTCACAGCCGGGTCTGCCGACACAGAAAAAAGTTCGGCTATATAGCAGGCAACATGAGCATGAGTGGGATGATGGTCGTCGTTATGTGCAGCCTGATGTTCTGCAGCATCTTCTGCGCTTTCGTCGGCACTTGCTTCAACAGCACAGTGCTGATGTTGTGTGTGACTGGAACTGTCCAGCACAGAAAACGGATGATTCTCCGCTGGTAAATGCATAACAATGCTCTCACAGGCCGACACGGCGTGATTCAGCATAATCAGCATTAACAACACAAAACGGAGAATAGGTTTTGGCATAAAGCCCTCGATAAGAATTGTTCTCATCATAGCCCATAGAGCTCCGGCAACTCAAGCTCAGGGTCAGAGCTTCAGCTCTGACCCTCCGGATCCTCAGGACTAACAACACAGCTTATCTGTGCAATTGCCCTGCCCGCTCTGGCTGATAAAGCAGTTGCAGCACTTGTATCGGCTGGACCTCACCGGACGGCATAGGCCAGTGAATTTCATCACCTTCACTAAGGCCCAGCAAAGCCGAACCTACAGGAGCCAGCACTGAGACCTTCTCACCACTAGCATCTAAATCTTTTGGATAGACCAAAGTCAGACTGGATTCATCCCCGGTTTTGGTCAGGCGGATCTTCACTTTAGAATTCATAGTCACCACATTGGCTGGCATAGCTTCAGGCTCCACCACTGTGCCCCGCTCCAGCTCTTGTTCCAGCGACAAACGGGCAGGATCTGTAGCGGGTAAGCGGCTTAACAGCTGATCTAATCTGTCCAGATCCAGACTGGACAATACTATTTCCGGTAAAGCTATTTTGGGTAGAGCTGGATCAGGTAACGCCTGTTCAATAGAAGTGTGTTTCATAGGGTTCTCCTGTAATGAAGGTTGGAAAGCCGGTGGTTGTTTCACCGACATCAGATCACATAACAAAAAACGTAACGGGCGGCGTAACAGCCTGACTTCAGCCACTTCACCGACATTTTTGCCAAGTAAAGCAACACCTAAAGGCGATAACACCGAAATAAAACCCTGTTCAGCTTTAGCCTGTTGTGGGTAGACCAGCGTCAGCCAGACTTCGGTTTGATCAGATAAGTCCAGCAAACGGGCTGAACAGCCCGGCATCATGCCGGTTTCGCTTAAGGCTTTGCGTTTGCCTTTTGCTGCAGATTCCAGTTGCAGTAGCAGCTGTTGTAATTGCCAGGGCGGCAGCGGCTGAATAGCAGAACTTGCCAGCAAAAATAAAGCAGAAACATCGGTGTGACCCGATGTATTTTTGGTAAAGATAGTCATTCCAGACTCCGGAATTGAAGCAGTTAATAAGAAGCAAATAACAGCTATGCCGACCCCGTTAAACGGAGCCGGCTTAAGAATGGAAGACGGTAAAAAAAGCGGCGTGATAAGACGGCGACTTTATTGCAGTTTTGAACAAAATGGCCTCCGTCTGGTTGCAATGGAAAAGGGAATTCGAATGCGGATACCATATCGCATTTAGCGGTGAAACTCAAAGCCGGGGTTGGAGTGCTCAGCACAACAGGCAATCATTCATAAAATCAGAACCTAATCCGCTATTTTAACTATTTTTCATTCCGGCTATTCCTGCTTACACTTTGTACAGA
>CBIMJC010000298.1:0-4944 GCA_966244125.1 uncultured Rheinheimera sp. | reverse complement strand
AACAGCTGTCGCAGCGGTACTCTCATCAGCAATAGTCCAGACATATCATTGTTTCCGTTAAGGTTTCAGAACTTGTTGTAATAAAGCGGGAATTTCACTTCGAAAGGATTGTTGCCAGGCCGGCGCTATATTGTCGGCAGTAACAGTCATAAAAGGCACCAGCGTATAAGGGGCAGCCTGTTGCCCTAATTTGCTTAAAGCTGCCAGCCGCGCCATAGTGCTGCCAATCACAAAAGGTTGATCGGAAATGGTCAGCAGCATATTGCCTTGCATCGCCATATCCAGCAGGTTGTTGACCCCCAAATCGTGAGTGATCACTTTAATGTCTTTACGGCCCGCTAAACGTAAGGCTTCAATCACTCCTTCAGCTGCCGCATCCCAGGACACGTAAATGGCATCTAAATCAGGGTGTTGTAATATTAAAGCTGCAGCCACCTGGCTGGTTTCCTGCTCCCGGACAAAACCTTTTTCGGCTACCAGTTGCAATTGAGGGTAACTGGCAAGTTGCTCACGAAAGGCTTTATCTCTGCTATTGGTAATAAAATAATCTGCATCATGAAAAATCATGCCGATACGGGCAGGTTGCTGAAAATGGGCTGACAACTCCACTGCGGCTTGTTTGCCCATACCAAACATATCGTCAGTCACTATGCCGACATAATCTTTATGCAATACAAAACCGGGGATAGGATTACTTAACAACACCAGCCTGGCACCCTGTTGCACTGCTTTTGCGTAACTTGTTTTCGCGCTGGTGGGATCCACCACCAGAGATAAAATCAAATCAGGATTAAGCACAGCAACATTCTCTAAATCCGCGACCTGACGCGCCGGATCAAACTGCGCATCAGTCACAGCCAGCACTTTGATGCCTAACCCGGCAAACTCCTGATTGGCGCCTGCTGTCACAGCCTGGATCCAGGGGCTGGAACCATGCCAGACCATTGCCGCCGTCAGTTTCATCTGGCGAATTTGTTGCTGCTGTTCCGGGCTTATCACCACAGAAGCGGCCATTTTGCTGTCCTTTAGCTCAACAGCCTGCAATGCATAACTGCTGATCACAGCCCATAAAACCACCAGGCCTTTTTTTGTACCAATACCAGTGAAAAAACCGCGCATTGAACCCCTGCTCCGTGCTGTTTACTTTCTATACCGTTGTTTATATTACGAGCAGAGTTAATATGTCAATCATTTTTACTTAATAACAAAAAAGCTTTCTGCCATTGCATTTAGCAGTTCAGAAATAAAGTATGTACAATAAAGACACCACAAAATTCAGGCGGTTAGTTGTTAGTGAAAGGTTCGAATTCAAAACAAAATAAATCAGTGAATTTACGACTGGTGTTATCGCAGATTGTCACTCAGGGCCCTGTGTCCAGAGCAGATATTGCCAGAGCAACCTACCTGACCAAACAAACCATCACTAATCTGGTTGACGAATTGTTACAACAACAATTAGTCGTAGAGACCGGAGTGAAAAAAGAGGGGGTGGGTAAACCGTCCACTCAGTTGATCCTGAATGATGATGCAGCTTACAGCCTGGCTGTGCGGGTCAAGTCCAATAAAGTGGAACTGGCGTTATGTTATCTGACTGGCGCTTTAGTCACCCAATGCTCTGCCACCTTTCAGGCTGGCCAATTATTGCCTGTGATTGAACAGCAACTGCAGCAGCTGTTGGCCACACAGCAATTGAATGCCCTGCAGTTATTGGGCGCAGGTCTTACTATTGAAGCCACACCGGAGCAAAGCATTACAGAGCGGCAGCAACAAATGCTGTTACTGCAACAGCAACTGGTTGCATTACTTAAAATGCCCGTCGCGACCGAACAAACCGCAGCCGCTTGTGCTGCCTATCATTTACTGCATGGTGAAGCCCGGCAACTGCAAAGCTTTTGTTATATCCATTTAGGCCAGCAGATTGACGCTGCTGTGGTGTACGAGCGCAGAATTTTATTAGGGCACAACGGCCTGACCGGTGCTTTAGGCGAAATTTTTGTCACGCCAGAACAGGACAAATACAGTGGTGAATTTGGCCGCTTAAATGATTTTGTTTCAGTCAGTTCTTTACAGCAATTTGCACAGAAAAAACTGCAGACGCAGCTGAATACTGAAGGTAACCAGTGGTCTGAGGCCGAATTGTTAGCCGACAAACTGGAGTTGTGGTTTGAGCAAAGTGCCGAACCTATGCGGATAGCCATTCATACGCTGGAAAGCATTTTTAACTGCCAGACCATCATTTTAGGCGGCGAAGTCAGTGCCTGGTTTCTGGATAAACTGATCAGCAGATTGCGGCCTTTAATCCCCTCTGTGGCCCAGCATGGCAGCAGAACTGTACCCCGTTTAATCAAAACCCCTGAAGTAGAAAAAGTAGCCTTACAAGGTCTTGCGGCTTTACCTCTGCATGCCGCGATACGACTGGACGCGCAGCATGCATTAATGCTGCCCCCCGTCAGCCAGCTTTCGGCTTTACAACAACTGGTCTTCAGTGAAGTCACACCAGCAGGCGCTGAATAAAATTCAGCCACCTGCTGGTTATATTGATACTAACTGTGAATTCTGAATTGCGAAACTACCGAGCTCAAGGTGGTGGCCGCCTGGTCCAACTGCTGTGCTTCAGAGGTTAACTCAGCAGCGTGCGCTGCTGTGGTATCCACCAATTGAGTAATACGGTGCAGATTCTGATTAATATCTTCAGCTACAACGCCCTGCTGCTGAGTGGCTACCTCAATTTGTGAGCTTTGTTGCTGAACCACTTCAATGGCCTGGCCTATAGCAACTAAAGCGCCCTGCATAGCTTTGGCACGCTCTGAACTTAACTGGGTTTGTTCACGGCCTTGCTGCATTTTCAGCTCAGCTTCTTTAGCTATGCTTTGCAGTTTTTCCACCATAGCGCGGATATGGCCCGTGCTTTCACTGGTGCGTCCTGCTAAAGAGCGAACTTCATCCGCTACCACCGCAAAACCACGACCTTGTTCACCGGCCCGCGCTGCTTCAATGGCAGCATTGAGCGCCAATAAGTTGGTCTGGTCCGCAATGGCCTTAATAACATCGACCACAGCGCCGATGTTTTCTGACTCTTTTGCTAAACCAACCACCACGTCCACAGCCTCAGTCATGGTGCCTGCTAAAACGGACATATCCTCTAAAGCAGCCTGCGATAACGCGGAGCCCTCGCTGCCCCGCTTTTGTGCAACGGAAGCAGCACTGCTGGTTTCCTGCGCATTACGGCTGATTTCATGCACTGTGGCCGACATTTCAGTCACAGCAGCTGATACTGCATCTATTTGCAGTTTATTGTTCTGAATTTCATGATCTGTCTGTGATGCCACTTTATTCAATTGCTGACTGGAATGATGCACTAAAGCAGATTGCTCCGACGTACTTTGTAATGACAAACGCAACTTGCCAATAAAGCTGTTGAAATGCTGAGCCAGAATGCCCACTTCGTCTGAGCTTTGAATAGCCAGGGTCCGGGTCAAATCACCTTCGCCGCTGGCGATATCTTTCATCGCCACAGTTAAGTCAGATAAAGGTCTGATAATACGTTGTGTAGTCAGAACCACAACCAGAGTGATCACAGCGAGTATCAACAAGGTTGCAAACAGCGCCCAGGCTGTGGCTTGTTGTACTGGTGCATCAATCAGTTCTGCCGGTATTAATAAACCTACCAGCCAGTTCATTTTCGGAAACTCCAGGCTGACAGGCTGATAGGACACATAATAACTTTTGCCTGACAAACTGACTTTGGTAAAACCCGCTTTTTGTGCTTTGGCGGCCTGTTCCAGCACAGCAAAACCTGTAGTATCGGGCACATTTTTATCCAATAAAGCCAGCGGATCATTGGCTTTGATTTCAACTCCTGCTGCATTAGAGAAATGCACCACCTGCCCCAGGCTATCCAGCAAAAACGCCAAACCTTGTCCCTGATAGCGGATACGTTCCACCTGTTCACCCAGCTTATCCAAATGCAGATCCAGGCCACCTACCCCCAATAAAGTCCCATCGGGTAAATACACTGGCCCTTCGACCACTGCAGATACAATACCCGTAGTGAAATCAGCAGAAGGCGAACCAACAAAAAACTTATTATGCTCAAGGCTTAATTTGTACCAGGGACGCTGAGTAGCAAAATACCCCTTGCTGACATCTCCTGCATCCGGCCCTTCTTTGTCGACACCGGTTCTGGAGTTTTCTCTGAAGTATTCAGCAGTGCGATCCAGCGCAAAAAAAGCTGACAGTATATTGGGATCCCGCTCACTGATCTTAATAAAACTGTTATTGATGTCCTGATAACCAGGCACTGAGTTTAGCTCTGCATTACGCGCCGGATAAGCCTGGAACCAGGCCTGGAATTGTGGAGCTTCCAGAAAAGTGCGGGCCACCTGAGCGTACTCTGCAAAAAATTTACCTATGTTCACCGACTCTGTAGTGACTAAGGAATCGACTTCAGCCTGCACTTGCTGGCGTGTCAGTTGACTCAAATGGTTCACTGTAAACAGTGCAGAAAGCACTAAAAGTACGGCTACTGAACCGCCTACCGCTATTAATAATTTTTGTTTGATGGATAGATTTTTAATGTAAGACATAACAGCCCCCAAATGGATACAACAGTATAAAAACATAAAGCAGCTGGTTTTGCCACTGAATTTACTTTGTCGAATAAGTGAAATTAATCAATGATTTAGATGTATCGATTTGGTGCACTTTGCTGAGTTGTTTTGGTGCAGTTGGATGGTTTTGGGGAGGAGGATTTATTTACTGTAGAGTGCAATTGCTGGTTAGTTTAAAAGCGGATTAGTTTTGAATGTGGGAGCGGTGAACTACAGTATTCCGGGCCGGCTGCGCCGTTCCAAACTGCTCCCGGCAGTTTGGTCGCATGGGGGATGCCCTGCTCAAATGGTCCACCACCTGATTTCGAAGTAAATAAAAAAGCCCCTCGCTTTC
>CBIMJC010000297.1:0-4961 GCA_966244125.1 uncultured Rheinheimera sp. | reverse complement strand
CTTTTGAAGCTAGATTTAACCAAGAGGAATCAAGCTGGTGTTACTCAAAGGATTAACGGAAGATCCAAGACTTAACTCTGTAAGATTGCTAAAATAAGTCGTTATTTTAGGAAAAATGAAACGCTACATAATAAATTTTTACTTAGTTTGAATGCTTAAGCTGATGAAATGAGTTGTGCTAAAAGTTAGCTTGTGGGTTAGAGCTTCTGGTTAAGTTACTATGAAAAATCAGGTTGAGATGAAAGCCATATGAACAAAAATGATTTGGAAGAGCTGGTTGGCATCAGGATTCGAGAGGCCAAAGCGCTGTTGGATGCTGATAGTTATCAAGGCGCATATTACTTGGCTGGATATTCACTCGAATGTGCAATAAAGGCATGTATAGCAAAACAAGTACGACAGTATGATTTTCCAAATTTAGATTTAGCTAAAAATAGTTACAGTCATAAGCTTACAGATTTGTTAGGGGTCGCAGGATTAAAGCAAAAGCTCGTTGAAAAAGAGCGCGAAGACGTCAATTTTCAACTCAACTGGGCTGTCGCAAAGGACTGGAATGAAAAAGCAAGATATGAGAGTCGAGTCGAAGAAAGAAAAGCAAAAGATCTCTATGATGCAATAACAGATGATAAATCAGGAATTTTGGCATGGCTAAAAACATATTGGTAACTGAGAGTCTTTCAGACTCCATGATAAAAGCCGGTGCTAAGCTAATTGAGAGGCTTGATGCTAAGAAATCTCAAGTTAGAAGTGCGTTCTGGTTATATATCCCTGAGGACAATATCTGGAAATTAATAATCGCGTCCCCTTTAGTTGATTCCTTGGGGCCTCGTGCATATTACAAATCCGTGGTTGAGGCAAACGACGTTGCTAAGGAAGAAGAAGAAGTTGTTTCTTTAAATGACATTGGAGTTACAAATACCGACAATAAAATTGTTCAGCTTTTGAAGACCGCAATAGGAACAGGCGACAGCATTTCTGGGATCCGATTTTCAAGAAATACTATTAATGGACATTTCATAGAAAATTCATATATCTACCGTTCAAATGCCTGAGAGCCTCCGGGTAAAATAGATCATTTAAAGCAACCAAAAGGCAAAGGAGCCTTTTGGTTGTTGACGTAAGTGATAACCCCATCAAAACTTCAGTACCACAGACTCCAGCGGCGCCAGTTCGATTTGTACTGAAGCTGTATCGCCTGTCACTTTTAACAAGGCCTTACGTTCAGACAACAGATCTTTAAGCTCATAATCGCCTTTGGTCAACTGCCATTGTTGCAGCAAATCAGCAGGCAGTGTTAACGCAAAGCTGGTGGCAGTTGTGGCGAAATTACTGGCCACTATCACTTTGGTTTTGTCGTTAAAACGGGCAAAGGCGTAGGTTGTATCGTTATAACCTGAAGTAGCTTTGTTGGCTGTATGCAGTTCCTGATAAGCACCGTTAAATACAGCTTCTGTTGCCGATAAGGTCATTAATCTGGCATAAAACTCACGCAGCTGTTTTTGCTCAGGTGTTAGTTTTCCGCCATCAAATTTGCCGTCATTAAGCCAATTCTGATGAGCCGGAACTCCTGCATAGTCAAAGATAGTGGTGCGGCTTGGATCGCCAAAACCTGAGTCTAAAGCACCGGTTTCACCGACCTCCTGACCAAAATACAACATAGTAGGGGAGCTGCTGATTAACGCCGACACTACCATGGCAGGTTTGGCTTTGTTGGCATCACCGGCAAATTCAGGGGCGGCGATACGCTGCTCGTCGTGGTTTTCTAAAAAGTGCAGCATATGGTGTTCAATGTCTGCCATGCCCTGTTGCACGCTGGCTATAGCATCTGTGCTGCCTTTACCTTGCATCACCAGTTTTAAGCTGTCGTACATTTCCACTTTATCGTACAGGTAATCCATTTTGCCCAGGCGAATATAGTCGCGGTATAAGCTCGGGTTATAAACTTCAGCCAATAAAAAAGCGTCCGGGTTTTTGCTTTTAATGCTGGAGTTTAAAAAGCTCCAGAATTCGACAGGCACCATTTCAGCCATATCAAAACGGAAACCATCGACGCCTTTATCCAGCCAGTAAAAGGCGATATCACGGAATTTCAGCCAGGAGTTGGGGACGTCTTTGCCTTGCCAGAAGGCGGCATGCTCCTGCACTGATTTATCGGCGTAGTCGGCCGGTAGACGGTCAAAATCGTAGCTGCCGTCTGGTTTGACACCATAGTTTACTTTGACGGTTTCGTACCAGTCGTTAAAGTCCGGCTGTGCTAAACGTGAGCCATTGCCTGTCCATTTGGCCGGGTTTTCGTCAAATTTGCCGTCACTTAGTGGATGAGCTTCGCCACCTAAAGGCTGGTAACCGTTTTGTGGTTTGGGGACCTGAAACGGCTGGCCAACCACGTAATAAAAGTTATTGTCGCGTTTGTATTCGACGCTGGTGTCGTCATTGGCACCAAAGTCTTCAACGCCTGCCGGTTTATCCAAAGATTTGTAATGACGTGCCACATGGTTAGGCACTATATCAATAATGACTTTTAAACCCTGGGCATGAGTGCGGTTCAGCAGCGCCTGAAATTCCTCCAGTCGTTTGGCTGGGTTGACCGCCAAATCCGGGTTAACGCTGTAATAGTCTTTGACTGCATAAGGTGAACCGGCCCGGCCTTTGACGACATCCGGGTCGTCATGACTGATACCATAAGCACTGTAATCCCGGATCACGGCATGATGCAGTATGCCGGTATACCAGACATAAGTGGCCCCCAGCTCTTTAATGCCTTTTAATGCCGCTTCGTTAATATCGTTAAATTTACCGACACCGTTTTGTTCTATAGTGCCCCAGGGCTGATTAGTGGCGTTGCTATTGCCAAACAAGCGGGTGAACATCTGGTACACCACCACTTTGCCTGCTGGTGCTGCTGCAGGCTCTGTAGCTTGAGTTGCCTTTTCGACAGCAGGTTGTTGAGCGACGGTCTGATTTTCCACAGGAGCTTTACCGCAGGACGCCAATACAGCAAAGGCCAGAGCGCTGAGCAGTAACTTGTTGCTGTTGGAATAAATAGATAGATGCATCTTTGTCTGGTTCCATATCGTTTTTCCTTATGCTAACACAGCCACTCCGTCACGCTTTTTTCCTGCATACGTTTTCATGAGCCGGCTATTCCAAAGCCAAAACGTTATTTAGCTTCTATCCGCTTTAAGCGTTGGATAAAACGGTCTATATGCTCTTCGTCTTTAGCATCTATATGATATTTCTGGTGAAAACCTAAAGTAACAGTCACTTCATCCGCGACAAAATACAAATCGTACCCATCAAAACCACTGGCTATGGTCATGCCATCCAATTCAAAACCTTTACCAAAGGGCGTGTCCACTGCGACACCCTGTTGCTCCACTTTGCTAAATACTTTCATCAGTAATTTTGCGTCTATTAAATTTTGCATCACTGCTCCTGCGGATCGCGCTGCTTTGCGTTGTGCTGATTAATAAAGGTATAGTGCCGTTACGAAAAAAAGGAGTCCACGGATGCAAATAACTAAAAAAACATTACTTATCAACGCTCTTTCTTTATCTTCTTGCCTTATTTCATTGTCTGTTTCTGCTGCACCAAGCCAGGCGCAATTGCAATTTTTTGACCAGTTAAAGGCTCTTTGTGGTAAAGCTTTTGCTGGCAAAACGACAGTGGATAACCAGCCCAGTCCTGCCTTCAGTGGAAATATGGTGATGCATGTGCGCGATTGCAATGACAGACAAATTCAGGTGCCTTTTGTGGTCGGTGAAAACCGTTCCCGTACCTGGATTATCACTAAAACTGCTGATGGTTTACAGCTGCAACATCAGCATAAACATGAAGATGGTTCTGATGATCAGTCGACTCTGTACGGCGGCCATACGATCAAAGATGGTTGGCCCGAAGCTCAGAGTTTTCCGGCCGATGACTATTCAAAAGATCTGTTTATCAAAACCAAAACACCCCAATCAGTTGGCAATACCTGGCATATGTATTTATACCCTAATGAAAGTTTCAGTTACCGCTTAAGCCGCGAAGGCCGTGAATTTCGGGTCGATTTTGATTTAACCAAAGAAGTGGCGTTACCAAAACCAAACTGGGGTGCTGGAAAATAAAGCAATTGACGGCCAAATCACCGCTAACGGGGCAAAAACTGCGATAACAGCTCTGGTCAGTCGCAGCAGGCTTGGTTAGTATCGAAGAGTATTTACACCTAAGAACTTAATAAAAACGATTCGGGAGTGTTATGAAACCACAATTTTGGTTTTCAGCCACAACGCTGACCGTGATGGCCGCTTTAACCTTAACAGCTTGTTCCAAACCAGCTGAACAGGAACAAAGTGCCAGCACTGCAGCAGTTGAACCAGCCAAAGCAGCTACAGCAGCTTTGGTGGGGACTGAGTTTAACTCAGCCTATAAAGACTATTTAAAAACTCTGGCGTCAGATGAATTTCAGGGCCGTATGCCTGCAACGCCGGGCGAAGAAAAAACCATTAACTATATTTCAGAGCAATTTAAACGTATTGGTTTAAAAGGCATTAATGGCGACAGCTACCTGCAAGCTGTGTCTTTAGTGCGTATTGATCCTAAAGAAGTATCTGGCCTGAAATTGTCAGGTGATAAGCTCAATGCTGAGCTGAAATACAAAGAACAAATGATGGCCTGGACCACGCAAGTGACTGAGCAGGTTGAAGTTAAAGACAGCGAACTGGTGTTTGTGGGGTACGGCATAGTAGCGCCGGAATACGACTGGAACGACTACGAAGGTCTGGACGTCAAAGGCAAAACTGTCGTGATGTTTGTCAACGATCCGGGATTTGCCACTAAAGATCCAAACCTCTTTACCGGTAATGCCATGACCTATTATGGTCGCTGGACTTACAAGTTTGAAGAAGCGGCCCGTCAGGGTGCTGCTATGGCGTTGATTATTCACGAAACTGAACCTGCTTCTTATGGCTGGCAGGTGA
>CBIMJC010000296.1:0-4964 GCA_966244125.1 uncultured Rheinheimera sp. | reverse complement strand
GGTATCCTGCCAGTGCTCCGGTATATAGCCGATGTAGCCGGCTTTATTCAGGTTTTGTGGCAGCTGAGTGCTTAACGAAATACTTGGTGTCGCATCGTCGCTGACGATATCAATAGACTCGAAGCTGCTCCAGCCTGTCCAGTTGACGCTGGCTTGCACAGATAAAACATCGGTCAGGTGCTGGTCGACACTAAAAGCCAGGTTGGCAGGAGTGGTTAAATCCAGTCTGCTTTGCTCTGACAAATAGCTGTTTGAAGCCAGCTTACCTGTCGCCAGGCTGATCGCTGGCAGAGTAGGCGCCACTACGATAAAGTTTGGATTGCCAGCCACATTTGCACCTGTAATAGGTGTATTGCTGATCTCAGAATCGCCTTTTAAGGTGTATTTCACTTCTGAGTGATACACCAAGGCCAGCCTGGTTGAACCTAAATCACCATGAAAACCGACGTTATAACCTGCAGCTACGTCATCACCATTGACTTCATAGTGACTGTCACAGTAGGCCGCGTTGTAGACATCACGCTGATAAAGTGCGTTGATGCCAGTGCCCAATTCACATAAACCTGAGTGGTCTTTGTATTTAGACAAAGTACCTTCAGCATAATTGATGTTTAAACCCAGACCAAAAGACCAGTCCTGGCTTAGCTTGTACGCCACTGTGGGTTGCATCGCGACCACTTTAATGGCGGTTTCATCGGCAAAATAGCGGCCTACCCAGTCATTCTGATAGTCGGATGACAAACCAAAAGGAGCGTAAACGCCTATACCCCAGCTTAAGTTGTCAGTGAAGTGGTCGCTGTAAAATGCAAAAGGCACTAACTCAGACAAAGTCAGTTTGCCTGAATCCCGGCCTGTCACTGCCATACCATTGGCGCTTTGGGCTGACGCATCGCTGTAACGGGTGGTGGCATGGATCAGGTTTACACCACCGGAGAATTGTGCGCCTTTCAGTTTGGTTAAAGCTGCTGGGTTGGAATAAACCAAAGAGGCGTCTGTGATTTGCGCGCCACGGCCGGCGTAGGCATTACCAGCTGCACTGACAGATTGTTCAAATAATTTGTAGCCTTCAGCAAAAGCGGACTGACTGACCAAAGCAAGGCTGATTGCTAATGGTAATGAAGCTTTTCGTAACATTGTTTTTGTACCCTGTAATAAATTCCGCGGCATTATAGGAGGGTAGGGGCTTAGAGTACATGCTCTAAGTCTGGCAAATTCTGCTACTGGTCGGATCTTGCTTTGACTAAAAAGTGGTGAGATTTGCTAAGTCATAGAAATGAATTCAGGCTGAATTCCAAAACTTTTATTTTAAGTTGTTGTTTTGTATTGTTTTTATTTTTGTTATTTGAAGTGGCATAAGGGATGCAATTCCATCGCAACTGATTCGACTTTGCTTGTTTAAGGATAAATTATGAAAACCCGCTCATTGCTCGCTACTGCTGTAACTTCTGCCTTATTGGCCAGTTCTTTGGTATTAACTGGTTGTGGCAGTGCTGAAGGAAGTCCGGATGCCGCCAAAGTGGAGGCTGTGATCAGCATCCCGGTTGAGGCCGCTTTGGTCAGTCGTGGTGAAATCAGCAGTCTGTACCGCACCACCAGTACGCTGGAAGCCAAGGAAGATGCTGAAGTGAACAGCAAATCAACCGGCATAGTGCAGCAGTTGTTTGTCGAAGAAGGTGATGTAGTCAAAGCCGGCCAGGTCATGGCTATTTTAGACACCGAACGCCAGCAACTGAACCTGGCCAAAGGCAAAGCTGAATTAGGTCAGTTAAAAAGTGAACTGGCACGGTTAGAAACTATGTACCAGAAAAAACTGGTCAGTTTTGATGTCTATGACAAATTAAAATGGCAGGTCGAGTCTTTATCTGCTTCTGTGGCTTTGTCTGAGCTGGCACTCAAAGAGACTCAGATCATAGCGCCTATCAGTGGTGTGATTGCCCGTCGTCATGTCAAAGTAGGTCAGTTGATCACTGAATATTCATCCAAAGCTTTGTTTGAAATTGTGTCACAAGAGCGTTTAGAAGCAGTGATCAATTTACCTGAACATCAACTGCCACGGGCTAAAGTAGGTCAGGTTGCCCATTTACATTTTGCGGCCATGCCAGCCAAAGAAGCCAAAATTATCCGTATCTCTCCTGTGGTGGACGCTACTACTGGTACAGCCCGCGTCACAGTGGCTGTGGATAACACTGATCTGAGCTTAAAAGCCGGTATGTTTGCTCAGGTAGAAGTGCAATACGATGCCAAAACTGCGGCTTTATTAGTGCCTAAACGTGCTGTGATGGCGATGGATAACAGCAGCTCAGTTTTTGTGGTCAACAAAGATGGCAAAGTTGAACGTAAAACTATCACCACAGGTTATGAATCCGACACTATGTTTGAAGTGGTGGAAGGCTTAACTGAAGGCGAGCAAGTGGTGACAGCAGGTCACGCCAGCTTAAAAGAGCAAAGCCCGGTTCAGGTTATTGCGAAGAGTTAATTCAATCTCCCTCATTAGTGGGGCGTAAGCCCCACCATACATAATAAAGATAAAATTAAGGGATCTTCTATGAAACTAGTGGATACAGCCGTTGCACGTCCGGTCACTATGTGGATGTTCACTTTAGGCATTATGTTATTTGGTCTGGTCGCTATGGGGCGACTGGCCGTCAATTTACTTCCTGACTTGTCTTACCCAACTTTAACCATCCGCACTGAGTATGCTGGTGCTGCGCCTGCTGAAGTGGAGCAATTGGTCAGTAAGCCAATTGAAGAAGCTGTAGGTATTGTCAAAGGCATTCGTAAAGTACATTCGGTGTCCCGTGCTGGTCGTTCTGATGTGATTATGGAATTTGAATGGGGCTCAGATATGGATCTGGCTGGCCTTGAAGTGCGCGAAAAAATCGATGTGCTGTACCTGCCTTTGGATGTGAAAAAGCCGTTATTACTGCGCTTTAACCCTAATTTAGATCCAGTGGTCCGTCTGGCCTTGAGCCGTGATGAGAAACAAGATTTAACGCCAGCCCAACTGGTGAGCTTACGTACTTTTGCCGAAGAAGATTTACGCCGTCGTTTAGAATCTTTGACTGGTGTAGCCGCAGTGCGGCCTGATGGTGGTTTAACTCAGGAAATTCAAATCCTGATCGACAATGAAAAACTCAGCCAACTGAAGCTGGATATCAGCACCATCAATCAGCGTTTAAAAGAGCAGAATATCAACCAGGCCGGTGGCCGTTTAGAAACCGGCAGTCATGATTATTTAGTCCGTACCATTAACCAGTTCGCCAATCTGGATCAAATCCGCAATTTGTATATCGCCAAAGTGGGTGAAAGCCAAATTCGTTTGTCCGATATCGCCGAAATCCGTGACTCTTTTGTTGACCGTCAAAGTATTACTTATGTGCATGGCAAAGAGGCGATAGAAATTGCCATCTACAAAGAGGGTGACGCCAATACGGTACAAGTGGCAAAAACTGTCACAGCCAGGCTGGAGGACTTACAGAAAAATCTGCCTGCCGGTTATCAGTTAACCTTAGTGTACGACCAGTCCACCTTTATTAAACAAGCCATAGATGAAGTGAAATCTGCCGCTGTGGAAGGCGGTATTCTGGCGATGATAGTGCTGTATTTGTTCCTGCGGAATGTCTGGACTACCTTAGTGATCTCCATCTCTATTCCGCTGTCCGTCATTGCCACCTTTAACCTGATGTATGCGCAGGATATCAGCTTAAATATTATGAGCCTGGGTGGGATAGCTTTGGCTATAGGTATGCTGGTGGATAACGCCATAGTGGTACTGGAGAATATCGCCCGTTACAAAGAGCAGGGTATGACGCCGATGGAAGCGGCGAAAAAAGGTGCCAGTGAAGTGTCCATGGCCATTACAGCTTCTACCTTGACGACTGTGGCTGTGTTTTTTCCTCTGGTCTTTGTCGAAGGTGTGGCAGGCCAGCTGTTTAAAGATCAGGCCTTAACAGTGACTTATGCTTTATTGGCGTCTTTGCTGGTGGCTTTAACTCTTATTCCTGCTATGGCAGCCCGTGAGCGCACTGCTGCTTCCGCTGGTGCAGCTGATGTTCCGGCAACCAAACTGTCTATTAAACCATCGCGTTGGTATTTATGGCCGCTGGTGCCCTTTCACCTGCTGTATCTGGGCGTGCGTTTTGTATTTTTAGGCTTATTTACGCTATTCACTATTCTGTTTCGTGCCGTAGCTAAAGGTTTAAGTTTTATCTTTAACCCACTGCTGAACATAGTGCAGACCTTTTTACGTGCGCTGGAGTCGGGCTACCGCGCTGTATTAACTGCCGCCTTACGCGCCAAAGCTTTGGTGCTGTCTGCCACTATAGGCCTGACCGCGCTGATTTATTCACTGATCCCGGGTTTAGGTTTTGATGTGATCCCCAGCATGAGTCAGGGCGAGTTTTATGTCGAAGTGCAGCTGCCTGTAGGCAGCGCGATAGAAGGTACGGACAAGGTATTAAAACAACTGGCCGACGTCGCTTCACTGCAACCCGAAATTGATCGCAGTTATGCCCAGGCAGGAACGGGTCAGCAAATGACTGTGGATCCGAATGTCGGTGGCAGTCATTGGGGCAGGTTAAACATTATTTTAAAAGACAGTGCTACCAAAGCGGATGAAGAGCGTTTAATCCAACTGTTCCGCGATGCTGTCAGCTCAATGCCGGATCTGAGCGCCAAAATTGACAGACCAGAGCTGTTTAGTTTCAGCACGCCACTGGAAATCGAATTGTCCGGTCATGACTTAACCAGCTTAAAAGCCACCTCGGATCAATTGGTGAAAGCTTTGGCTGCCAATAACAGATTTACCGATATTAAAAGTTCGTTGCGTTCTGGCCAGCCGGAAATCACCTTGCATTTCCACCATGACAGATTATCTCAGCTGGGTTTAACTGCGGCTGATGTGTCGAAACGGGTGGCGAATTACATAGGTGGCGAAGTAGCGGGGCAGTATTCGATTAACGATC
>CBIMJC010000295.1:0-5020 GCA_966244125.1 uncultured Rheinheimera sp. | reverse complement strand
TAATTGGGTCTTTGTACAGCGAATAACGCAGAAAATCGCTCAGTCTGACTAACATTTTATTCGCTGTATCCGATTCCTTTAATAAGACTAAAGTCGATATAGCGTTTAAGGTATTAAACAAAAAATGTGGATTAAGCTGATAGCGCAACATTTTCAGCTGGGCTTCATGGGCTTTATTGCTGGCGGTCAGGGATTTTTGTTTTTCCTGCTGTAACGTCTGGTAGTACTTAATACCAAAATACAGACCACTCCAGCTCAGAAGTACATAAAAGCCGACAGTGGTTTGGCGGAAATACTGAGTCCAGCTGTCAGGTCTGAAACCGTGCCGGTAAATTTCCCAATAATTAAAGTTACGGAATACAGTCCAGACTGCAGCAATCAAAATAGCAACAGCTAAGACGCTCAGCAGCATCTTCCAGGGTTCCCAATGCCAGACCCGCTGAAAAGCATACCTCAGCGGTATGGTCAGTAACCAGCCCGCGTAGGCATCCAGCGCTACTACTATCCAGTAGGCGCTGCGCATTTCCTGAAATAAGGAACCTAAATAACTGATTAAGGCAAAACCCACCCAACCCAGGGTGTGCAGCAGCCAAAACAGGCGATGACGATCTTCAAAAAACTTTTGCAAAATAGTTACAACTGGATCTGCTCTTACCTCTATTGTATCTCAGCAACCAGGCCTTGCAGAGCTTTAGTCAGGAGATTGAACTCGGGTAGCTCTCCATTAGTCGCAATACAACGAAGATATTCGCTTAATAGTTGATCTTCAGTTTTTGCAGAATAAAGCCCATCAGCCAGGCCGGACCTATCAATAAGAACTGCAGATCCTGAAAAAATGACGGTTTTTTACCTTCAATTTTATGGCCAATAAACTGAAAAACCCACATCACCACAAATAACAATAGGGAGAACAACCAGACATCCACGCTCAAGCTTTGCTGATAAAAACGGATCAGCATCACCACCAGCGCGGTAAACAGAGTCATTGACAAGCCTATGGCAAAAGACAGGCTGAAATAAAAACCCAGCACAGGCATAGCAAGTAATAAAGGCCAGGTAATTTGTTGTTCAGCCAATAAACGAAATGGCATAGGGATTTGCCAGAGCAAACCAAACACAGTGAAATAAATGGTTGGCACAGCAAACCAGTGGATGAATTTATTGATGGGGTTTTGATGGCTGACGCCATATTCAGCGAACCATTGATGGATAGTTTTCATAAGTGAGCAGGCTCAGAGCAAAATGACGATAGTACTCTACTTCTGAGCCGGTAAAAGCTCAATATTCCTTTTGTGATCAGCCCAACACAGGAACAGGTTTACGATCCGGCCCTAAAGCCACAAAGGTGAAGCTACCGGAAATAGCTTTATGCTGATCATCATCAAACATAGTTTCTACAAAAATATCGACATTCACTTTAATACTGGTGCGGCCTACATGCTCAATTCGGGCAACCAGTTCAATAATAGAGCCCGCCGGAATAGATTCTTTAAAATCCACCCGATCAGAACAAACAGTGACCAGGGGTTTACGGCAAAAACGGGTTGCTGCAATAAAAGCGGCTTCATCCATCCAGGCTAAAGCTTCACCACCAAACAAGGTGTTGTGATGATTAGTCCGGCCAGGAAATACAGTTTTTGTGACCCGTGTCACGGCATATTCAATACGTTTAGCAATTAAAGCTTCGTCAGTCATCAGGGGCTCCGGCGTAAAATAAGGCGAGAATTTTAGAAGTTCTGCCAGCAATTGTAACCCAATTGCTGGTCTTAAAGAGCGTTAAGCCCTAAGAAAGTGCAGAAAAATCAACGGGCCACCATAGCGCCTAAAGCCTTGCCCCCCACCAGATGCATATGGATATGATAAACTTCCTGGCCGCCATGTTGATTGCAGTTCATGATCAACCTATAGCCGTTTTCCGCTATGCCAGCATCTGCGGCTAACTTACGGGCCACAGTAAATAAACGGCCTAAAGCCAGCTCGTGTTCAGGTTCAACATCATTTACTGTAGGAATTAATACGTTAGGTACAATCAGGATATGAGTCGGTGCTCTTGGGTTAATATCACGAAAAGCTGTGACTAAGTCGTCCTGATATAAAATGTCGGCCGGAATTTCACGACGAATGATTTTACTGAAAATAGTTTCTTGAGCCATCAGAAGATCCTTATAAAATAATGCACACATCACTTTCGGGAGTATAGGGTATGACGCTATTGGCTTACCAGCTTAGTATTACTGACATTACCGCACATCTGGTTGCAGTTGAACTGCGTTTTACACCACAGAGCAATGACAGCATCCGGTTAAGTCTGCCTGCCTGGATCCCAGGCAGTTACATGGTGCGTGACTTTGCCAAACATCTGCACTCTCTCGAAGCTTTTGATGCCGCAGGTGCTTTAACTGTGCAGCAGTCAGATAAACAAAGCTGGCAGTTGAATCATCGTCAGCAGGCATTAACTGTCCGCTATAAAGTTTATGCTTTTGATTTGTCGGTGCGTGGCTGTTACCTGGACGATCAACTGGCCATTTTAAACCCTGCCGCTTTGTGTCTGGAAGTCAAAGGCATGGAAGCTGTGCCAGTCAGCCTGAACGTCGTGGCTCCGGAGTGTTTAGACTGGCAAGTGGCAACAGGATTAACCAGAGCACAAGTTACGCAGCCACTACACTGCGGTTTATATCACGCAGAGAACTATCAGCAACTGATTGATACTCCGCTGATGCTGGGCAAATTGGATATCGCTGAATTTGATGTCTGTGGAACTCCACATTACGTCGCCCTCGCCGGCCATGAGCAGGTGGATTTGGAGCGTTTCAAACTTGATCTGCAACACATTTGCCAACAGCAACAACAAGTCTTTGGTGGACTGCCAGCCGATTTAAACCAGTACTGGTTTTTATGCTGGGTCACAGATGCTGGTTATGGCGGGCTTGAGCATCACAATTCCACTTTATTGCTGCTGACACACCAGGATTTACCCAATGCACAGCGCCCGGACGAAAGCACAGCCGACTATCAGAATTTACTCGGCCTGTGCAGCCATGAGTATTTTCATACCTGGTGGGTAAAACGGGCTAAACCTGCGTTATTTTTGCCTTACCAGTTGCAGTCAGAACAATACACCAGCCAGCTGTGGCTGTACGAAGGCTTCACCTCTTATTACGACGATTTGGCTTTAGTCCGGGCAGGTTTATTGACGCAGGAGCAGTATTTTGCGGCGCTGGAAAAAACAATCAACAGAGTGCAATTAAGCCCTTCTGAGCTGGTGCAATCTGTAGCCGACAGCAGCTTTAACGCCTGGACTAAGTACTACAAGCAAGATGAAAATGCGGTCAATGCGGTGGTTAGCTATTACACCAAAGGCAGCCTGATTGCTTTGTGCCTCGATGCATTATTGCGTCGCCAGGGCAAGACACTGGATGCGCTGATGCAGTTAGCCTGGCACAGTTATGGTGAGCCGGCTTTGGGCAGTTCTGAGCAACAATTTGTCCAGCTCTGTGCTGACTATGCAGGCAAAGATACAGCGACAGCCTTGTACAACTGGGTGTATGGCACCAGCCCTTTGCCTCTGGCTGAACTACTGCCACATCTTGGCTTAACTACAGCCAAACGTCAGCAGGAGCACAGTAAAGACCTGTCCGGTAGTAAAACGCCGGCTTATGCTGTGCGCGCTTTTGGGGCTGCTTTTACCGCCTCAGCTGAAGGTCTGAAAATTGCCAATGTGCCGTTGCACTCTGTCGCTTATAAAGCAGGTTTAATGGCGCAGGATCAGCTGATAGCCATTAATGCAGTCAAAGCCACTGAGCAAAATTTTTGGCGACAGCTCAACCAAAGTAAGATTGGCAGCGTACTTACTTTGCATGTATTTCGTAAACAACGCCTGGTGCAGCTGTCGATGCCGGTAGAGCTTGCAGCTGAAACTTTGACTTATCTGCAGCTGGTTGATCAGCAAAAAGCTGCACTCTGGCTTGGCAAAACACAGGAATAATATGGATTCGTTGTCACAAATAGCCCTGGGTGCGGCCGTCAGTGTGGCCGTATTGGCAAAACCCATCCGCAGTAAACAAATAAAGCTCTGGCAGGCCGCAGCTGCAGGTGCGGTTTTTGGCACCCTGCCCGATCTGGATGTGCTGATTTCGCATGGTGATCCTATCAGTGATATGACATTACACCGCACTGAAAGCCATTCGTTGTTTTATTTAACTTTAGTATCTCCGCTTTTTGCCTGGCTGTGGGTGAAATTACTCCGTATCCCGGCCTTATATAAACAAACGCTGCTGGCAGTATGGTTAGTGCTGCTGACACATCCGCTGCTGGATACTCTGACGATTTATGGCACCCAACTGGCCTTGCCTTTTAGTGATTATCCCTTTGGCACCGGCAGTGTTTTTGTCATAGACCCTTTGTATACACTGCCCTTGCTGATCGGCACTGGCATAGCGCTTTTTAACAAAAAACTAAGCTGGAATAGTGTGGGTTTAGCCCTGAGCAGTGCTTATCTGCTGTTTGGTTTAGTGGCCCAGCAATGGGCCTACACAGAAGTGAAGCAACAATTGGCAACAGCAGGCCAGAATGCGGAGAAGTTGCTGGTGACAGCAACCCCTTTTAATACCTTGTTATGGCGTGCCGTAGTGATCAGGGATGGCGAGTATCTGGAAGGCTATTATTCGTTGCTGGATGACTCAGCACCCATGCAGTGGCGTAGTTTTATGCGCGATAAAAGCCTGATTGAACAGTGGAAAGATAATCCGGCTGTGGCACGTTTAGCCTGGTTCAGTCATGGTTTTTATCAGTTGGAACAAAAAGGCAATGAAGTGCTGCTGACCGATCTTCGGATGGGCATGGCGCCTTTTTACAGTTTTAGTTTTGTGGTCTCAGACGACACAGCAGCCACACCACCTGTGCAGCTTGAGTTTCCACGTGACAATTCCGCTAGTTTTGCCTGGTTGTATCAACGGGCTTTGGCAAAAACCCGGTTGCCTTTATCGGATCTGGTTCAGTAACAAAAAGCAGAGTATCACTC
>CBIMJC010000294.1:0-5030 GCA_966244125.1 uncultured Rheinheimera sp. | reverse complement strand
AGCAAGTATTCTGCTAAAGTCTGTATTTATAAAAGTTATGCCTCCAGATACATCTGGCGTAACTGTTGTAGTTTGGCTTGATCCAGCCCCAGTTTTTGCTGCAAATAGGCATCTACTGAGCCGTAATCTTTTTCCAGGTGGTCAAACATGGCACGGATCAAGGCTGGATCTGTGCCCATCATCACCTGGATCACTTCTGGTTTCATAGTCTGCATAAACTGATTATGTGGCGAGTCTTTTTTATCCCCTGCCTTGGCGCGTTTTTGCATTTCCCGCAAACCAAAGTTGTAGACTTTTTCCGACATTGCATAATCCTCGACCACCAGTTGGCGAGGTACATTCAGTGCAGACAAAATCAACGCCGACGCCATTCCCGTTCTGTCTTTCCCCGCAGAGCAGTTCACAGCCAAGGGCGCTTTGCCTGCCAGTAACTGTTCAAACATCTGTTTAAACTGCTCAGCAAAACGTTCAGGCCCTTGCCGGTAAAAACCGGAAAACACTTCGATGGCTTGCTCTCTGGAATTGATTTTGCCAAAGGCCTGCATGTTGCTGCCTGCCATCATCTCCTGCATCGAATAATCCTGAACCAACATTTGCGCTTGTGGTGCAAAATTTTTGTATAACGTAGGTTCAGTGGCCAGCTCTTCACGGGCACGAAAATCGCAAAAAGTGCGGATCTGCAAAGCACTCAGATACTGATAATCGGCCGAAGTTAAATCTGTCATAGTGCCGCTGCGAAACAACTTTCCCCAAACCACAGTGCCACCGCTCTGACTTGGATAACCACCTAAATCCCGGAAATTCACACCGCCTTGCAAGGGTAATACCCGCTCAGCCACCCAATGCCCTGGCTGGTTTTTAGGTTTTACATAGATATAAGGCCGGCTTTGCTCCTGTTGCCGGATCAGGTAGCTATTGCCCTTTACATCAGACGCGATCTTTTTCATCACTTTCATGTCCGCTTTGTCTGCTACAAAAATATCCACAGCCGGAGCTTGCATAGTCCAGTGCACCAGCAGGGCATCAGGTAACAATGCCTGAGTCTGACGTACCAAATACACCGCAGGTTTGACGTGCTCAGCGGCCACAGCAGCCGAAGCGGCAGCCACAGGTCCTGAGTAGCTCATCAGCTGACAGGCAACCAAAGCAGCAACACACAGTGTTTTTTTCATTTGTGTCATCGACTTCATTTGTATAGGTTGAGTGTTCATTATCATTTGTCCTTTTTTGTTAAAAGTTAGCCCGCACACCTATCAGGAAACGGCGGCCATAACCTTCCACTTCCACTGGCTTGTCCTCGCTGCCCTGGAATCGTACCCCCAGTTCATCCGTCATATTGTTCAGGTCGGCATACACCGAAAAGGTTTCGTTCAGCTGGTAACGTACCGATAAATCCAGCCTTTCGCTGTCTTGCCAATACAGATCGCCACTGGAATCCGGCGAAATATCATCCAGCCATTGATCGCGCCATTGCCAGTTCAACCGTACAGACCAGCCATGGTTTTCATAAAATAACGAGGAGTTAATCACACGATCCGAAGTGCCGGGTAAAGCCACAGTGCGGCCATCCGGTGTGGTAAATTCACTATCCAAAAAGGCCATATTAAATTGCAGGCCAAAACCACGAACTGATTCGGGCAGGAAATCCCATTGCTGGATGTAACTGAATTCCAGCCCTGTCAGCTTGCCGTTATCGCCGTTTAATGTGGTGTTGTAGTCATAACCAGATCGGTCAAAACCTGGTGTATCAAAACGGTTGTCGCCCACTAAAGTGACGGAATCAAACAACACATTGTCCACTTTGCGCTGGAAGAAATTCACCGCCGCCAAAGCAGCGTCAGCGAAATACCATTCCAATGAAGAATCCACACCCACAGCAGTTTCGGCTTTCAGGTTCGGGTTACCACCTGATACCGCGTTATCTGTGTCATTAACTGAAGCACCTGAACGTAACTGACTAAAATATGGCCGGCTGGATCCTGTCACACCCGACAGGCGAAACTTCAGATCGTCGGTCAGCTCCACATTCCAATGCAGGCTGGGGAATAAATCAGTGTTACTTTGAGCTACATCCAATGGCGTAGTGCCATCACTTTGTTTTAAATAGCCCTGACTCAGAATATCGACCTGCTCTGCCCGCACACCCAGCAGGATCTGATGCTGATCCCAGGTCCAGGTATTCATCGCATACAGACTGGTAATCTCTTCTGTCACTTCATACCAGTTTTCAATAGCGCTGAAACTGTCAGGGTCAATTAAACCTGCATCGATCAGAGCCGCCACTGCACTATCGATTTGGCCACGGGCTGCGGCGTTATCAAAGTAGTTGGCAGTAAAGCCATAGTGTTGATCTGAGTCCCACTGTTGATTGGTATTAAAAGCATCAGGAGTGAACTCAATGCCGGCAGCTCCCGCCAAGGGGCTCAGCATAATAAAAGGGCTGCTCATACCGGGCGAAGTGGCTTTACGATCATCGTACTGTGCCCCCAGTTGTAAGCGGGCGTCAGCTCCTGCTGATTGCCAGTTGTAAGCTGCATCAGTTTTTGCCGTATAAGACTGAGTTTCCGCCAGCCCCTGATACTGAATCAAACCGTCAAAACCAAAGCCGGATTGATTCAGCGCAGACTTCGCTTCACCGCGGGACAAACTACCATCTGCATTTAGTATGGTGCTGTACAACTGTACCTGAGGAATCAATGGGTTAGATAAGTCATAACTTAAAGAATGAAACTGACGTGGATCAACCTGGCTACGACGTAAAATAGGCAAGTCGGTTAAACTTTCTGTTTCGGTGTAATTTAAATCCCAGGCTAGCTCCCAGTCTGCCAACTCGTGCTGACCAGACAAGGTATTCACAAAAGTGGAATTCTCATACTGACCATCCTGAAACATAGCCGTAACAGGCACTGCGGTCAGTTCGCCACTTTGTTCACCTCTGTTGCCCTGGCCTTTGCTTAAATCCAGCTGAAACTGGTTACGCAGCTCGTGATCCACAAACTCCGTATATAAACTGGTCAGCGCAAATTTATGTTCTGGCTGCGGCGCAAATTCAAATTTTATGATGGCCGAGTTGGTTTCGCGCTCTAACTGATAACTACGAAAATCAAACAAAGTGGGGGCACCATCACTATCATAGGAACGCTCGTTATTGTCGGTGACTTGTTCCATTTTAAAACCGGACAAAGCGCCCATAACCCCAACTTCACCATCAGACCAGGATAAACGGCCAGAGTAGCGGTGCTGATCGCCACCACCTAATTCCAACTGACCCAGACCTAAATCGATATCAGTATGGAATCCGGGCTTAGATAAAGGTGAAAAAGTTTTAATATCCACCCGTCCTGCCAAAGCTTCAGACGGCATATCAGGGGTTAAGGTTTTCGATACGTCCACTGCACTCATTACAGCTGCTGGTACAGAATCAAAACGGAACACCCGCTCTTCGGCTCCTAACACGTTGACGCCATCAAAAGACACTGCAGTCCAGCGTGCCGGAGCTCCACGCACCTGAATATAACGTTCCTGTCCCTGATCCCGTTGCACCGCCACGGCTGGCAAACGTGATAAAGCAGCTGCTGCAGTTTGATCCGGAAAACGGCCAATATCGTCGGCGGCAATCACGTTCACCACATTGGTAGCTTCACGCTGCAACATAATGGATTCTTCCTGGCTGTCGCGAATAGGGCTGGCTGTGACAGAAATACGTTCAATGCTTTTTTCAGCCGCCTTATTTGCTGCAGCGTCGGCCAAAGCTGTTGTTGCGTTTAAAGCGCAGCAGCACAGCGCAACCACACTGAGTTTAAAAGGCAGAGCGGACTGATCCCGCTGTACCGCCTTGAATTCGGAGCTTTTCATTTTTATCCCTTCACACAATCTGACTGGTTGTTGATGGCCCCTGTATCTGAGGCAAGTTCAAGGTAGGTTTGGGTAATGAAAGATTTATGAATTAGATAACTACAGGCATTTCAGAGATATCTCTGTCCGGTTCAGATGGGTTACTTTGCTCTAGAAATACCAGTTCCGCAGCTGTCATCAAACGGTAACTAGAGCGGCCGGTTCTTACACTTTTTTGACTGTCGAATAAATAGGGGTGAGCCAGTTCGGCACCAAGAACAGACACCAGTTCGTCTCTGATTTTGCTGCGGTTTTGATCCAGGGTTTTGGCTTTTAAGCCTTGCTCCTGTAAATCCTGAATGGCTTTTTTATGGCCCTGCCACTGCTCCATCAACACAATAATATCTTGTGCCAACAGTTGATCGGGCTTATTGCTGGCCGGATTCAACACCCAGCCTTCAGCAGTTTTCACACGTTGAGTGGCATACCAGTAGTAATACAACAACGGTGTGCGGGGTAATTCAATCTGTATCCCATGCACCACAATGCAGGAGCGTGACAACTGAAACTCTAATACGGCAGGCGCTTTGGCAATCTGAAAAGCGCGCCCACAATCAGCAGGACAGGTTTTCCACCCTAATTTCAGCCACTGCAGATCACATGATGGATCCCAATGCTCTGAGTTGCAAAACGCCAGAGCCATGGCATCAGCAAAGCTAAACTTTTGCTCCAGTAATTTATCTAAAAACAACAAGCGATCAGCAGCGACATCCCCTTGCAGAGGTTGAGTTAAGGCTAAAGCTTCCGTTACTCCACAATCCGATTGCATAGCTTTGGTGATAAATTTTTCACGCTGCTTACTCACTGGTGCAGGCAATACCCAAACCAAAGCCAGCAAAAATAACACAACCACAGTAGCAATAATGGCTATACCAGAGGTATTGACGGCACAGTGCAGTTCAAGACTGACGAACCGCTGATGGGTGCCAGAGAGCCATTGTATCCTCTGGAGATCTTCTTGCCCGGCCCCCAGGCCAATCTGACTGAGGGTTGCGCTGCAATGGCTGACCAAAAGTGATGCGGGTTGAACAGGGATCAAGGCTAAGTCGGCATTCAGCTGTTCCAACAGATAAGGCACCACCTTTTGCTGAAAACCATGATTATCTTCCAGTGCTTTATTCACCACTGCAGGCAAC
>CBIMJC010000293.1:0-5033 GCA_966244125.1 uncultured Rheinheimera sp. | reverse complement strand
CATCGGATACTCCATTGGGGTTCACTGAAAGTTGCCGCAGTATAGCCACAAACAAGAACTGTTCTCAAATAACTAAAGATTTTTTGCCATTCAAATCTGTTTAGTAAAATAAAAACGCCTTTGAAAACAATATAGATCAGTAAAAACTAAAACTTTTAAATTTACATACGGAAAAACATATATAAACTACTGCATATGATTTTCCATATGTAGTGTCCGGCTATGCAACTGAACCCTGTCACTTTTTTTAAAGCCCTGTCGGATGAAACCCGGCTACGTTCTTTATTGCTGATTCAGCAGGAACAGGAACTGTGTGTCTGTGAGCTGGTGGCTGCGCTTGCAGATATTCAGCCGAAAATTTCGCGTCATTTGGCCCAGTTGCGCCGCGATGGCATTTTGCTCGACCGCAAACAAGGTTTATGGGTCTATTACCGTTTAAACCCACAATTACCAGACTGGGCTTTGTGCTGTTTACAACAGACTGCGGCCGCACACTCTGGCTGGCTGGCATTAAACCAACAGCAATTGTGCCAGATGGGTAGCAGACCAGAGCGGCAAAAAGGTTGCTGTTAACGCTAAGGATGTTGAAATGAATATTCTGTTTTTATGTACTCACAACTCCTGTCGCAGCATTCTTGCAGAAGCTATTACCCGTCATTTGGTGGTGCAACTGGGTAACCAAAGCGATGTTGTAGTAGCCAGTGCAGGCAGCTCTCCACGAGGTATAGTTCACCCCTTAACATTGCAGTATCTGTCGCAGTGGTCGGTGGATACAAAAAATCTGCAAAGCAAAAGCTGGGATGACTTAACCGACTTTAACCCGGATCTGGTGATCACAGTCTGTGACCAGGCTGCAGGCGAATCCTGCCCTGTCTGGTTTGGCAGGGCAGTCAAAGGCCATTGGGGTTTGCCTGATCCAACCCGTGCTGGACTTTCTCCAACACAAGTTGATGCGGAATTTAAGCTGTTATTTGATGTGCTGAGCAAAAGATGTGAAGCGCTGATTCAGCTGAGACAACTCAATCAGGCTGCCATCGAAGCTATAGCTTTTTCTTACTCTTTATAAATCACACTTTAAAAACAAAGGCTTATTTATGGGATTATTTGAACGTTACTTATCGCTGTGGGTGGCGCTGGCTATGTTGCTGGGTGTGGTTGCCGGCAATCTGATCCCAGACCTGTTTCAGTTAGTGGCCTCATTTGAATATGCCCAGGTGAATCTGGTAATAGCAGCCTTTATCTGGGTAATGATTTATCCAATGATGGTGCAGATTGATTTTAGCGCCATCAAAGATGTCACCCAAAAACCCAAAGGCATCCTGCTGACACTGGTCGTAAACTGGCTAATCAAACCTTTTACTATGGCCTTGCTGGGCTGGTTGTTTTTCCGCTTTCTGTTTGCCGGTTGGGTTGACCATCAGACGGCCACTGAATACATAGCAGGTATGATTTTATTGGGTGTAGCCCCTTGCACCGCAATGGTGTTTGTCTGGAGTCAACTGACCAAAGGCGATGCCAATTACACTCTGGTTCAGGTGTCAATAAACGACATTATTATGATTTTCGCCTTTGCGCCTATCAGTGCTTTGCTGTTGGGTGTGTCAGATATCACTGTGCCCTGGTCAACTCTGATTTTATCTGTGGTGCTTTATGTGCTACTGCCACTTTTGGCCGGTGTCTGGACCAGAAAATTGTTTTCCGGCAAAAAACCAGAACACCTGTCGGCCCTGCTTGCCCATATTAAACCCTGGTCCGTATTTGGCTTACTGGCCACAGTGGTGCTGCTGTTTGGTTTTCAGGCTCAGACTATTTTGCATCAACCGCTCGCTATAGTGCTGATTGCCATTCCTTTACTGCTGCAAACCTACGGCATTTTTGCTTTGACTTATGTTACCGGCTGCAAACTGCAACTGCCTCATAACATAGCAGCCCCTGCCGGTATGGTTGGTGCCAGTAATTTCTTCGAACTGGCCGTTGCTGTGGCTATTTCGCTTTTTGGTCTGAATTCAGGCGCAGCTCTTGCCACTGTAGTTGGCGTACTGGTTGAAGTGCCTGTGATGTTGTCGCTGGTTTGGTTTGCCAACAACACACGCCACTGGTTTTTACGTAATTAATACAAGCTATCACATAGCGAAAAGGACAAATTTATGTCACACCCATTTGACGAATTAGTACTGGAAGGCTCAGCGGCACTTCTTTTTACCCCTTGCCCCGGCACTAAAACTGAAGGACTGAAAGACTCGTTGTTAAGGTTAAAGCAAGCCGGTGCTTCGGCCATTTTAACCTTAATGCCTGAAGACGAAATAGCACGTAACCAGGTCACGGACTTGCCCATACTGTGTGAAGAACTGGGCTTAGCCTGGTTTCATTGCCCTATTGAAGACGATCAGGCACCGCTGGCCGACTTTGCTGCAGCCTGGCAACAACAAGGCCCGCAGATCCATCAGTTGTTAAAAGATGGCAAAAAAGTCGCCATCCACTGCAAAGGCGGCTCAGGCCGTACTGGTTTAGTGGCTGCACAAATTATGGTCGAACGTGGTATCGACAAAGAGCGGGTGAGGCAACGTATTCAGGCCTTGCGGCCTTATGCCCTGACCTTAGCCCCACATCAGGCCTATTTTCAAAGCCTGTAACTCAAGAGACGCTGTGATGAAAAAAATTAAAGTTGGAATAAACGGTTTTGGCCGTATCGGTCGTTTGGCGTTACGTGCCTCTTTTGACTGGCCTGAATTTGAGTTTGTGCAGATCAACGATCCGGCCGGTGATGCTGCTACTTTTGCCCATCTGCTGAATTTCGACTCAGTGCATGGCCGCTGGTCACATCAGGCTGAAGCACAAGGCAACGCCGTGGTCATTAAAGGCCAGCCTATTGCTGTGACGCACAATAAAGCCATCAACGACACCGACTGGTCTGGTTGCGATGTTGTTATTGAATGCTCGGGCAAAATGAAAAGCACAGCGCAGCTGCAGGCTTATTTGGATCAGGGCGTCAAACGTGTGGTGGTCAGCGCTCCGGTGAAGGAAGCGGGCGTATTAAACGTGGTAATGGGAGTCAATCATCAGTTATTTGATGCGGCAAAACACAAGATAGTGACAGCGGCCAGTTGCACCACCAACTGCCTGGCGCCGGTAGTCAAAGTGGTCCATGAAAAGTTGTGCATTAAACATGGCTCTATCACCACTATTCACGACTTAACCAATACCCAGTCTATTCTGGACACGCCGCATAAAGACTTACGCCGTGCCCGTGCTTGTGGCAGCAGCTTAATTCCTACTACTACAGGTTCGGCTACTGCTATTACCGAAATATTCCCTGAACTCAAAGGCCGTTTGAATGGCCATGCCGTAAGAGTACCTTTAGCCAATGCATCTTTAACCGACTGTGTCTTTGAAGTAGAACGCGCCACTACAGCGGAAGAAGTCAACGCCTTATTAAAAGCGGCATCAGAGCAGGAACTCAAAGATATTCTGGGGTATGAAGAGCGGCCTCTGGTGTCGGTCGATTATAAAACCGACCCAAGATCCAGCATTATCGACGCCCTGTCGACCATGGTGGTCAACGGCACGCAAGTGAAAATTTATGCCTGGTACGATAACGAATGGGGTTATGCCAATCGTACAGTGGAGTTAGCCAAACTAGTGGGTTTGGCAAGCAAAGCGTAATACAACTGGCTGCAGCATACTGGTTTTTACTCAAACTAGTTGGCGTTGCAACTAGGCGACAAGTAAGAGAGTCCCCATGAACATAGTTCACCTATGTGATTGAGGCGAAAGAACGCAGGTAACAACGCTGCGGCACCAAATAGGACGAGTAAAATGCAGACAGCAATCAAACAATACCTTGTAGTCACAGGCAACTACTGGGCTTTTACCCTGACAGACGGCGCTTTGCGCATGCTGGTGCTGCTGCATTTTTATAAACTCGGTTACAGCCCTTTAGAAATCGCTTCGTTATTTGTGTTTTACGAGTTATTTGGTGTGCTGACCAACCTGTTTGGCGGCTGGCTGGGCGCTCGTATGGGTTTGAATAAAACTATGAATATAGGGCTGTTTTTACAAATAGCAGCGCTTGCGATGTTAGTGGTGCCTGCCGAATGGCTTATAGTGCCCTGGGTGATGGCGGCTCAGGCCTTGTCTGGCGTTGCCAAAGACTTAAATAAAATGAGCGCCAAAAGCTCCATTAAGTTACTGGTGCCAGAGGAGAACCAAAGCAAGCTATATCAATCGGTTGCGGTGCTTACAGGCTCAAAAAATGCACTGAAAGGTTTTGGCTTTTTTATCGGTGGTTTTTTACTAACACAAGTCGGTTTTCAGGGCGCAGTGGCGGTGATGGCCAGCGCTTTAGCTCTGGTTTGGTTATTAAGTTTGGTGGTGCTGAAAAAAGACCTCGGCAAAAGCAGTTACAAACCCAAATTTAAAGACATGGTGTCGAAAAGTGGCCCTGTGAATTTGTTATCTGCGGCCCGTTTGTTTTTATTTGGCGCACGGGATCTATGGTTTGTCATCGCCCTGCCGCTGTTTTTAGCGCAGCAACTGGCCTGGAGCCAACAAGCTATAGGTACTTTTCTGGCCTTATGGATTATTGGTTATGGCCTGGTGCAAAGTCTTGCACCATTTATTACAGGTAAGAAGTCAGGCAAAGTTCCGGGCCGTTGGGCAGCGGTCGGCTGGGCTTTTGCCCTTTGCCTGATCCCGGCGCTTTTGGCCAAACTTTTACCTCTGCCCTTCCCGACTGAAACCCTGTTAGTGTCTGTGTTGCTGCTATTCGGTGCTGTTTTTGCGGTCAATTCATCCTTGCACAGCTACTTGATTGTAAGCTACGCCAAAGCTGACGGCGTCTCACTGGATGTAGGTTTTTATTATATGGCCAACGCCATGGGCCGCTTGATTGGCACGCTGTTGTCAGGTTATTTGTATCAAACCCTGGGCCTGGAAGCCTGCCTGTATTGGTCCAGCGGCTTTATACTGGCGACAGTGCTGTTGTCCTGCTTTTTGCCTAAGGCGAAAGATGAGCAGAAAAGGTAACCAAGACA
>CBIMJC010000292.1:0-5037 GCA_966244125.1 uncultured Rheinheimera sp. | reverse complement strand
TCATCTGGCGTTAACAGGAAAATATCACTGCCACCAGGGCCTGCCGCCATCACCATACCTTCGGACATACCAAAACGCATTTTACGTGGCGCTAAGTTGGCAACCATCACTGTCAGACGGCCTATAAGTTGCTCTGGCTGGTACGCTGATTTAATGCCAGCAAACACCTGGCGTTGTTCGTTGCCTAAATCCAGTTGCAGTTTCACCAGCTTGTCCGCCCCTTCCACATGTTCAGCGTTGATAATACGGGCAACCCGTAAATCCAGCTTGGCAAAGTCATCAATAGTGATGGTTTCGCTGATAGGTTCGATAGCGCTTTCTGTAGCAGGAGCTGCTTTAGTTTCTGCCGCTTTAGCGACCGGTGCAGTCGCTGCAGGCTGTAAATTTTCTTTGGAGCCTTCAACCATAGCTTCTACCTTTGCCATTTCTACACGTTGCATCAGTGGTTTAAATACATTGATGCTGTGATTGGTTAACGCTGTCTGATAAGTCGACCAGCTTAATTCGTCGTTTAAAAACAGTTCCACTTCTTTGGCCATAGCTGGCAGCACTGGCTTTAAGTAGTGCATCAAAACACGGAACAGGTTAATGCCCATAGAGCAGACCAAATGGGCTTCAGTTAAAGTCGCTTCATTTTTTGCCAGCACCCAGGGCGCTTTAGCGTCAATGTACTGGTTGGCTTTGTCAGCCAGCGCCATAATTTCGCGGATAGCGCGGGCAAATTCACGTTTTTCAAAGCTTTCGGCAATAGTTTCGCCTGCAGTTGTAAATTCAGCCAATAAAGCAGGTTCTGCAATGTCAGCGCTTAACTTGCCTTCGAATTTTTTGCTGATAAAGCTGGCACAACGGCTGGCGATATTGACCACTTTGCCAACTAAATCTGCATTCACTTTTTGGGCAAAATCTTCCAGATTTAAATCCAGATCGGTGATATTGCTGGTGAGCTTAGAGGCAAAGTAATAACGCAGATACTCCGGATTTAAATGATCCAGATAAGTACGGGCTTTGATAAAGGTGCCACGGGATTTGGACATTTTGGCGCCGTTGACGGTGACAAAACCGTGGGCGTAGACAGAAGTTGGTTTACGGTAACCTGCACCATCTAACATAGCCGGCCAGAACAGGCTGTGGAAATAGATAATGTCTTTGCCGATAAAGTGGTAAATCTCGGCGTCTGAGTCTTTTTGCCAGAACTGGTCAAAGTTCACGCCGGTTTTATCACAGTAGTTTTTAAAGCTGGCTAAGTAGCCAATAGGAGCGTCCAGCCAGACGTAGAAAAACTTGCCAGGAGCACCTGGAATTTCAAAACCAAAATAAGGTGCGTCGCGGCTAATATCCCATTGTTGCAGGCCTTCAGTAAACCATTCCTGCAGTTTGTTCGCCATTTCGTCCTGCAATGAACCACTGCGGGTCCAGTCTTTGAGCATCTGCTCAAAAGCGGGCAGGTCGAAGAAATAGTGTTCGCTGTCTTTTAATACCGGTGTTGCACCTGACACCACTGAACGTGGGTTTTTCAGTTCCACCGGGCTGTAAGTTGCGCCACAGGAGTCACAGCTGTCGCCGTTTTGATCCAAAGCACCACATTTAGGGCAGTCGCCTTTAACAAAACGGTCCGGCAGGAACATTTGTTTTTCAGGGTCATACAACTGGCTGATGGTTTTGCGTTTGATGTAACCGCCCTGATCCAGCTTAGTGTAAATCTCGCTGGCAAACTGTTTGTTTTCTTCACTGTGCGTGCTGTGATAGTTATCAAAACCTATTAAAAATTGTGCAAAGTCGGCCTGATGCTCTTGCGAAGTTTGCGCAATCATCTGTTCAGGAGTAATACCCAACTGCTGAGCTTTGAGCATAATTGGCGTGCCATGAGCATCGTCTGCACAGACGTAATAACACTGATGACCACGGGCTTTTTGGAAACGGGACCAGATATCAGTCTGAATATATTCCAGCATATGACCTAAGTGAATGGGGCCATTGGCATAAGGTAAAGCACTGGTGATCAAAATTTTGCGTTGTGTCATCGATAACTCATAGATATATCACTGAAAAAAGTGGCTTAATGATACAATAGCCAGCGTTAAAGCGCACCAGTTCAAAAGCAGCAAAACGCTGGATTGGTAGCAAAAAACACAGTTTTTACCCTGTACAGCAGATTGAGTAACACGATGTGGTTTAAATGGTTTAAAAAAGCAGAACAGTCAGCTGCGGCAGAAATCCCGGACGCCTTAGCCAAAACTTTGGCTGAATTTCAGAGCAGTGAATTTCCTATGCCGCTGGATACTTTAATTCAGCAGGCCAGTTTTAATGGGAAACAAAACAGTCTGAGTTTAACGCTGAAATTTCCATGGGCTTCGTTGGCGGATGAGTTATTGCCGGCACTTCAACTGGTGCAGCCGGATTTGAAACTGGACCTTCAAAGTGAAAACTCCGCCCAACCAGCTTACCGCACTATCAAACAAGTGATTTTGGTGGCCTCTGGCAAAGGTGGAGTAGGTAAAAGCACTACAGCCGTCAATTTGGCTGTGGCTTTAGGTTTAGAAGGGGCCAAAGTCGGGCTGTTGGATGCTGATATTTATGGACCTTCTATTCCAACTATGCTGGGATTAAAAGATGCCAAAGCGGAGTCACCGGATGACAAGCATTTATTGCCTAAACAAGCCGCTGGTATTTATCTGCAGTCGATAGGTTTTTTAGTAGACCCGGAACAAGCGTCAGTCTGGCGTGGCCCTATGGCTAGTCAGGCCTTGTTACAGCTGTTGAACGAAACTTTGTGGCCGGATTTGGATTATTTAATAGTAGATATGCCGCCGGGCACTGGTGATATTCAACTGACCCTGTCGCAAAAACTGCCGGTGACCGGGGCTTTGATCGTCACAACACCCCAGGATGTGGCTTTGGCCGATGCACAAAAAGCCATATCAATGTTTCGCAGCGTGAATATTCCTGTGCTTGGACTGGTAGAAAATATGAGTTTTTACCAATGCAGCCACTGCGGCGAAATCGATGATATTTTTGGTACCAACGGTGGCCTGGAATTAGCGGAACGTTATCAGGTGCCTGTACTGGGACAGTTACCCTTACAAAAACAAATACGTCAGTCCTGTGATGCCGGAGCGCCTTTAGTGCTGAACCCAGCCGAAAGCGGCACTGGTTTTTACCGGGCTATAGCACGACAACTGAGCTTTGCTTTATATTGGCAGTCCCAACATCAACAAGCACAGCAACCCGACATTATTTTTACGGATGATTAACCATGAGATTGTGTGACCGCGACATTGAAGCCTATATCGAAGCAGGCAGGATCCAAATTACGCCACGGCCAACACCAGACATGATCAGCGGTGTCAGCGTGGATATTCGCTTAGGCCATAAATTCCGCACTTTTCGTGCTTATGCCGCGCCTTTTATTGATTTAAGTGGCCCGCGTGAAGAAGTAGATCAGGCGCTGAATTCAGTGATGAGTGATGAAATAGTGCTGTCAGATGACGAAGCTTTTTTCCTGCACCCGGGGGAACTGGCTTTGGCTATTACACTGGAGTCCGTTACCTTGCCTGCAGACATTGTAGGCTGGTTGGATGGCCGCTCTTCATTGGCCCGGTTGGGGTTAATGGTGCATGTAACGGCGCACCGTATCGATCCGGGTTGGTCCGGCAATATAGTGCTGGAATTTTATAACAGTGGCCGTTTACCACTGGCACTTCGCCCCAATATGAAAATTGGTGCGCTGAATTTTGAAACCATGACAGGTGAAGCTGCCCGTCCATACAACAAAAGAGTGGATGCAAAGTATCAACAGCAGACGGGGGCGGTAGCAAGTCGTATCAGCCAGGACGACCAGAGCTAAAAACTCCTTCGTTGTTCGGCAGACTTCATAGAGCAGACGGGGGCGGGTAAACCGTGCCCCTACACTAAGGCCTCACCACAACATCCACTACTCTGGAATTGAAGCGATAGGCCCTGAAATGAAAAAGCCCATACAAAAGTGGTATGGGCTGAAGCAATAAAGCAAAAATGAAGCGGGGTAATTATGCAATATATCTGCATAGCTTCGCAACCCGGCTTTTTTAGATTTTTTCAATTTTTGTGCAATTACTGTCGCATTAACTGAATACTTAGTTAAAAAAACAGAATTTATCCAAAGATTTGCGAAGCCCGTCCAAACTAAAAGTCATGATTTGATTGCCTACAGGAGTTTTTAATGCAAGCCGCCAGTTTTATCCGTCTCTTCAGTTTGGCCGCGATCTGGGGCTCGTCTTTTTTGTTTATGCGTATTGCAGTCGGGACCTTGGGGCCTGCGGCGTTAATGACGGGCAGGGTGTTGTTTGCTGCGTTGTTTTTGGGCCTGATGGGTTGGTTTTTGAAAAAGCATCAGCTGGATATAAAAAATAACTGGAAGCACTTTTTTATTCTCGGCTTTTTTAACTCTGCTTTGCCGTTTTTGTTGTTTGCTTATGCAGCTCAAACTTTAACAGCTTCGGTGTTATCTGTCCTCAATGCTACTGCTCCTATCTGGGGGGCCTTGATTGGCATACTGGTGTTCCGGCAAGCTTTAACTTTGCGGATAGCGACAGGCTTAGTGCTTGGTATCAGTGGTGTCGCTATTTTAGTAGGCTTTGACCCTGTTGTGCTGGAGCCCGGTGCTCTGGTGGCTGTATTTTGTGCCGCAGGAGCTGCTTTTTGTTATGGCATAGCCACTCATTACACCCGCCTTGCAAAAACTGTAGCACCTTATGCCAATGCCCACGGCAGTATGTGGACCTCTGCTTTGATGCTGGCTCCTGTCATACTGTTGTTTCCGATCCAGGCTGATATCAGTCTGAATGTGGCTGCTGCAGTCTTAGCCCTTGGTGTGATTTGTACAGGTGTGGCTTATTTATTGTATTTCCGCCTGGTGCAGGATGAAGGTGCAACTCCGGCTTTAACAGTCACCTTTTTGATTCCGGTATTTGGTGTGTTCTGGGGCCATGTGTTTTTAAATGAAGCTTTAGGCTGGCACACTTTTGTCGGAGTCGCAGTGGTGATCACCGGTACTTCGCT
>CBIMJC010000291.1:0-5044 GCA_966244125.1 uncultured Rheinheimera sp. | reverse complement strand
GACCATGGAGCTTTGCAGTCCGCTGGCGACTCCATCCACTTTGACTGCGCTTCGCCAGTAGTACCTTAATCCATCGGTTTGACTGCCAGTCCAGAATCCATCCTGATCCACTAACATAGTGCGGCTAAATACCGGAAACTCAGGAGCATCGTCCGGCACTCGTTCAACAATGCTGCCCTTATTGATCCGATAAAAAACGTTTTTAAAGCTGACCAGCAGATCGCCACTATCATTGGCGATACTCAGCACATTCTGATCGTCCTGCTCAAAGTGGAAATAAGAAAACACTCCATCCTTCATTTGCAGCAGTCCGGCATTGGACGCCAGCCACAGAATGTCTCCTGTCTGTTCGATGGCTGATATACGAACTGATTTCATCTGCGCCGGAAGATTGAATTTTTTTATAGTCTCAGCGATAAGCCAGAGCTGCCCTTGCCCTGCCACCCAAAGTCCGTCATCGCTTGCCTTCAGAGCTGAAGCTGCGCCTTGCCAGGGCGCGTACTGTTCCAATCGTTGATCACGGAGCTGGTAGAGCTGATTGGCAGCAATCCATATCTGACTCCCCGCTTGCGCAATACCATTGATAGTGCCTAAAGGTACAGTGGCATCGGCTTCGATTGAATGAAATTTCCCATCCTGCAGTACAGCCAGATTTTTAATAGTGCCTATCCATAAGCGCTTCTGCTGGTCAAGATAGAGTTGAGTGATCCAGTCGGAATGAATAGCGGCTTCATCCTTAGCGTAGATGGTGTTGAATTTGATGCCATCAAAATTAGCCAGACCACGCTCAGTACCAAGCCATAACCGACCATCTGCCCCATAGGAAATAGAATTCACCGAAATATGAGGTAATCCGTGAGACTGATTCCAAAATCTGTTTTGCCACTGATGCAGAGGTAACTGTGAGGCGTTTACACTCCATCCCAGCAGCAAGAAGAAATACATCAGGTGGATTAGATTAAACCTCTGGGTGATAACAGAATTGATGCTCATACCCGTCCTTTTCTAATAAATCGCAGCTAAGCTAACCTGCCAAACCATACAATCTGGTCCGCTTAATCACTATAGTTACTTTTATCAGTTTTGCGCCGTAACACCTTGAATAATATATTTATCTTAACAGTACTTCTGGTCAGCGTTACATTCTCCAGCACAGCAGGTCAACGGTATTAGCTGAAGGCTAACCTGACCGCAAAGCCGGTAAACAACAGCCCTAACAGTAAATTCCCAACCTGCCCCGCTTTGGGTTGGCCTTTGAAGTAGCTGGCTATGGCGGCTCCTGCGTAGATTAAAGTAGTCAGGTAGAGCAGGCTTATGATTTCCAGTACTACTGCCAGCACCAGATAAGGCACCCAGTTGGGGTTGAAGCTGGAGTCGATAAACTGGATAAAAAATGACAGGAAAAACAAAATGGCTTTGGGGTTGGTCAGGCTTAATAACAAAGACTTACGGAATACGGAAGCGCAGCTGGCCGCTGCTACTACGGCTGGTCCTTCTGCCCCCTGAGTTGTGTTGGATTGGCGCAAACTTAATAAAATTTGTACGCCTATATACAGCAAATAGGCAGCGCCTAAATAACGTATCCAGCGAAATAACTCGGGTGAGGCTAATAGCACAGACGCCAGCCCAAGGTAAGACAGTAAAATCAAAGTTGCATCACCCAATAGCACAGCGGCAAGTGCACACCACGCGTGCTTTGGCCCCTGTACTATGCTGGTTTTCAGCACAAACAAGCTATTTGGTCCTGGCATCAGGATGATCACTACCACTCCAGCCAAAAAGGTCCAGAACTGAATCACACCAAAACTTTCCATTATTATCCTCTGCGCCTTAGTTCTAGTGGCTTTGCGCTGTTTATTCAGCTGCAGCTATTATCAGGCCAGAGATGGATAAAAGTCACTTCCCGTGATCAGATTTTGTTCGTCTGTATCCACTGCTGGCACTTCAGGCCCCACTAGGATAAAATGCGCGTCCTTTTTCTTGGCGTTAACTTTTTACGGGCTACAACACAAATGGGCAAAAAGCTGCACATTAAGACCTGGGGCTGCCAGATGAACGAATACGATTCATCCAAAATGGCGGACCTTCTGGATGCAACTCATGGCTACACACTGACTGAAGAAGTTGAAGAAGCGGACGTGATCCTGCTGAACACCTGCTCTATCCGTGAAAAAGCTCAGGAGAAGGTATTCCATCAGCTAGGTCGCTGGCGTCCGCTGAAAAAGAAAAACCCGGATCTGATTATTGCAGTGGGTGGTTGTGTCGCTTCGCAGGAAGGCAAAGCCATCCGTGATCGCGCCCCTTATGTTGATATCGTGTTTGGGCCACAAACTCTGCACCGTTTGCCGGAAATGATTAACGCAGTGCGCGGTGATAAGTCCCCTGTGGTGGATGTATCTTTCCCTGAAATCGAGAAGTTTGACCGCCTGCCAGAGCCTAAAGCCGATGGCCCGACTGCTTTTGTTTCTATTATGGAAGGCTGCTCTAAATACTGTACCTTCTGTGTAGTGCCTTACACCCGTGGTGAAGAAGTCAGCCGCCCATTGGATGACGTCCTGCTGGAAATTGCCCAGCTGGCTGAACAGGGTGTACGTGAAGTAAACCTGTTGGGCCAAAACGTCAACGCTTACCGTGGTGCTACTTTTGACGGCGGTATTTGCCATTTCTCTGAATTATTGCGTTTAGTGGCGGCGATAGACGGCATAGACCGTATTCGTTACACCACATCGCATCCTGTTGAATTTACAGACGATATTATTGAAGTCTACCGTGATGTGCCTGAATTGGTCGATCACCTGCATTTACCGGTTCAGTCCGGCTCAGACCGTATTCTGGCGCTGATGAAACGTAACCATACCGCCATTGAATACAAGTCAAAAATTCGTGCTTTGAAAAAGATCCGCCCGAATTTAAGCATGTCGTCTGACTTTATCATCGGCTTCCCCGGTGAAACCGCAGAAGACTTTGAAGCCACTATGGACTTAATCAAAGCCATTAACTTTGATATGAGCTTCAGCTTTGTTTACAGCGCCCGTCCTGGTACGCCTGCAGCTGATTTACCGGACGACGTGTCAGAAGAAGAGAAAAAACAGCGTCTGTATATACTGCAGGACCGTATTAACCAGCAGTCATTACAAATTGCCCGTGCTATGCTCGGCACTGAACAACGTATTTTGGTGGAAGGTCCGTCGAAAAAAGACATTATGGAGCTGACAGGCCGCACCGAAAACAACCGTGTGGTGAACTTTGAAGGCTCACCCGATATGATTGGCCAGTTTGTTGATGTGTTAGTGACAGACGTCTTTACCAACTCATTAAAAGGTAAAGTGATCCGTACTGAAAAAGATATGGATTTACGCCGCGACGTATCACCACAACAAATACTGGCAGCGAAAGCAGCAAAAACTGACGAATTGGGAGTGGCAACTTTTACTCCTTAATTGAGAACAGCAGATGGAGGTCAGCGAAAAACTGGCTTCTATGCGTTACCCAAAATAATTGATGTTGCAGCGAGGCGACAAGCGAGCGAGAACCCAGGAGCATAGTTCACTATGTGACTGGGGCGAGTAGCGCAGTCAACAAAGCTGCAGCGTCAAGTATGAAGGGTAAATAGATAAGAGATAGGACTTTTGGATAATCCAATAACCAGTTTAGAATTTTCTCTCTCCCCTTTTGAACCTCAGCGTCTGGCTTTTTTATGGGGCCCTTTTGACGACAACTTACGTCAGATTGAACGCCGTTACCGGGTTCAGGTGTCCTACCGCGACAATCAATTGCGCTTAGTGGGTTTAACTGACCAGCTTGAGCCAGTCAAACAAATCATCGAATCTCTGTATGGTGAAACCGCCAATGCCCAGGGCAAAGCCGTGCCTTTAAGTCCTGAGCAGGTGCATATGGTGATCCAGCAACAGCAGCAGGACCCGACAGAGCAGCAGTTTGATGAAGAACAGGTCAGCATTAAAACCAAAAAAGGTGCAGTCAAAGGCCGCAACGCCAATCAAAGTGCTTATGTGCGCAATATCCAGCGCCATGATGTGACTTTTGGTATTGGCCCTGCCGGTACAGGCAAAACCTATTTAGCAGTGGCTTGCGCTGTCGATGCGCTGGAAAAAGGTGAAGTGCGCCGTATAGTGCTGACACGCCCAGCCGTGGAAGCCGGTGAGAAACTGGGCTTTTTACCTGGTGATTTAGCCCAGAAAGTCGACCCTTATTTACGACCTTTGTACGACGCTTTATTCGAAATGTTAGGTTTCGAAAAAGTAGAAAAGTACTTAGAGCGTGGAGTGATTGAAATTGCGCCTCTGGCTTATATGCGTGGCCGTACTTTAAGTGATGCTTTTATTATTCTGGATGAAAGCCAGAACACCACAGTGGAACAAATGAAGATGTTCCTGACCCGTATTGGTTTTAATGCCAAAGCGGTGATCACAGGTGATATCACGCAAGTCGACTTACCACGAGGCCAATACTCAGGTTTAAAACATGCGATGGACGTATTGTCGGCTGTGCCTGAACTGAGTTTTAACTTTTTTAAAGCCAAAGACGTAGTACGCCACCCTGTAGTACAAAAAATTGTGCTGGCATACGAAGCCTTTGAAGAGAAAAAACAGCAAGAGCAGCAGGCAGCAAAACAAGCCGCACTGGACGCTGCCAACACGAGTAAAGACTAAGCCATGAGCATTACCCTGGATTTACAGCTGGCAAGCGAAGCGCCACATCTGCCGTCAGAACAACAATTCCAGCTGTGGCTGGAAGCCGCTATTTTGCCCTTTCAGGATGTGGCTGAAGTCACAGTGCGGATAGTGGACGAAGCAGAAAGCCAGCAACTGAACTTTGAATATCGTGAAAAAGACAAACCCACTAACGTACTGAGTTTCCCTTTTGAATTACCTCCAGGCGTGGAAGACTTGCCATTATTGGGTGATTTAGTCATTTGTGCTCAGGTGGTGGCTGCAGAAGCCGCTGAACAAGGCAAAGAATTACATCATCACTGGGCTCATATGGTGGTGCACGGTTGCTTGCATTTATTGGGCTTTGACCATAT
>CBIMJC010000290.1:0-5066 GCA_966244125.1 uncultured Rheinheimera sp. | reverse complement strand
GGCCAGACATTGGTATGACGTGTCATGTTTGCTAAGTTCAGACTTTGCGGATGCCTTTCATAGTGATGAAGCTATGCGGGCCGTGATTGAAATGAAAAAACATCGTTGGCCAGTATCCGGTGTTGACTATGAGGCAATTTTGCGGGGAGAGTTATTGGTGGTGCCACAAGGTTTTAGACTGGAAACTATTGCAGCAGATCACAAGGCGGCAGTGAGTGGCCAGATGTTTTTTACCACACCAGATTCATTTGAACAGATCATCCAACAATTGCACGATTTTCAGCTGAAGTTTAATCAATATATAACACAGTAAGAAATCAGCCGATCAAACCACCGCCAGTCTCTAAACAGTGGTTCGAGTGTCACGCGAACCACTGTTTAGGTTAGTGTTATTGCATTAAGCAGAATGGCTATCAGTCAATTTTTGACAATAAATCCGGGTTGGTGACCAGGTTACGCACAGCATGAGCTTCGGATTCTTTAAATGGGTTGGCTTTGCACCATTGGCCTACAGTCGCAATGTTTACCTTCGCTACTTTAGGACGTACGCCCCAGGTGACCTGAAAAGGTGAAGCCACTTCATTGTAATCCGGGCCTGTGGTTGAGCCTGCATACTCTACAGGTTCGCCAGTGTTTTGCGGAATATTCAGTGCCTGATGGTAACCATCGTCCATGCCAACAGCGGCCAGTTTGGTGAAGTCCAGTGCTTTGGGGTCGTTCACCAGCACAAAGACCTGAGCTTCCACCCGCAGTTCCGGGTTTTTAATAGCTTCGCTCATACAGGAGTTTAAGGTAGCGCCAGGCGTAGCCATTGCGCTGGTATGCACGTAATGCAATTCAATAGTGTCGCCTGAATGCAGGCTGCCATGTTCGCCAGCACAGATTGGCTCTTTAACCGGGGTTAGCTCGGCTTTGGTTAGTTTGCCATTGTATTTATAACCCGTGCCCATGCCTTTGCCATCGCCATTACCTGCATAAGTGGTGAATTCGCCGCCTTTATGTTCGGCGTTAACGTGCATATGAATATTGCACAGGTTCATATGCTCGTACGAAGGGGCCAAAGCAAACAAACGCAAGTCACTGCCGGTTTTGACATCGATATCGCGTGGAGACTGCGGGCCATAGCCTTTGTCTTTGGTGGCAGCTGCCAGTTTGGCATTCTGCTGAGCAATCACTTCATCGCTGACGGCATGATGTGAACCTTCAGCAGCCTGCAGATCACTGCAAGCAATAGCGGAAAATAACAGACAAGAAAAAAAAGATAGTTTCATAACATGTCCTTGGTAAGTGGTTGTGCCAGGCTGAATGCGGCACCATTGAACACAATGATCATGGTGTTCTGCCAAGCCGATTCACTGTAGATGAAGCCTGCCGTTTTGCTACTTTTTCCGGCTGAATTTATCGCTGATTGGACGCAAGGGATCAGGCAGCTGCAGCTAAAACCCATGGACAAAGCATTGACAAGCCATTGACAAGCCCGCGTTCATTATATAGAACGTTCTTTATAGAGAACGATTTGGGATTGTGATGGACAAAGCTACTCTTGATACGCTGGGGCGGCATATTCAAAGTTTGCGGCTGGCCCGCGGTTTGTCGTTGTCGCAACTGGCCTCCGATGCTGGTATTGCTAAATCTAATTTGTCCAGGCTGGAGCAGGGCAATGGCAACCCAACGCTGGATACCATCTGGCGCTTGTCGTTGCAGCTGCAGGTGCCTTTTGGCAATTTGATTGCTCCTGTCAGTGCTTTGGTGGGGGAAAGCGGGGTTCAGGTGCGGTTGATTGATCAGGGCAAAGACAATCCGCCCGTTGATGCCTACTGGATGTCCTGTGCACCTTTTACAGAACGTAAGTCGGAGGCCCATGCTGCCGGCACTGTCGAGTCTATTACCTTGATCAGTGGTCAGCTTGAAGTGGGCATTGCAGGCGAGAGCAAAAGGTTAACAGCAGGGCAAAGCCATAAATTTTCTGCGGACCAGCCGCATTTGTATCGCACGGGCGAAAGCTGGGCGACCGCGCTTTTGACTATTGTGTATCAGTCAGCTGAGGACAAAGTATGAGTTCAGCGGATGCAGTAAAAAGCCCGCCATGGCAACAAGGCGCCCGTGATGCATTGCCGCTGTTGGGTGGTTATATTCCTGTGGCTATTTCTTTTGGTTTAATCGCAGTGCAATCGGGTTTTAACGCCGTTGAAGCTGTGCTTATTTCTGCCCTGATTTACGCTGGCGCCTCGCAGTTTTTGTTTATCGCTATGGTGGCGTCAGGTGCGCCGCTCTGGCTGGTGCTGGTGATGACTTTACTGATCAACGCCAGGCATATGGTGTATGGGCCTAATCTGGCACCTTATTTGTCCAACAGCCGCTGGTGGCCTGTATTGATGCATGGCTTAACCGATCAGATTTTTGCTTTGGCTCATACCCGTTTACCCCAACTGGAAGACAAAGATCGTATGGGCTGGTACATCAGCGCGGCTTTGATTGCCTGGTTAAGCTGGATAGCTGGCACCGCTTTGGGCGCTATAGCTGGCGCTGAAATTACCACACGCTGGCCTTTATTGGGCGAAGTGATGCCTTTTGCTTTGCCTGCGCTGTTTTTGGTGTTGTTAGCCCCTCGTTTTACTTCTGTGCAGTGGACCTTAACCATGCTGGTTACCATAGCAGCAGCTCTGGTGCTGAAGCTGATGGGGATGACCAATTCCGCTATTCCGTTGGCGGCTTTATGTGGGGTATCGCTGTTTTATCTGGTGCAGGCCAAACTAAAAGCAGAGGGGAAAATTCATGGATAAGTCACTCTGGTTATTGCTGCTGGCCTGCGCTTTGGGGACCTTTTTACTACGGGCTTTGCCTTTGATTTGGATGCAGCGGCATTTGCTGAGTCGCAGCATCAGCAATAGCACTCAGGCCATGCCAGTCTGGCTGACTGTGCTGGCTCCCACCATGATTGCCGCTATGTTTGGTGTGTCCCTTGTGCCTGCTCATCCGGCAGTCAGTTCCTGGCTGGCAACGCTGTTGGGTGGGCTTGCTACTGTGCTGGTCTGGCGGCGCACCCGTTCTTTAGGTTGGCCTGTTTGTGCTGGGGTGGCTCTGTATGGGGTAGTGGTGCTGTTGTTTGGTTTCTCTGGTTAAGCAAAAAGCTTTAACTGTTTTTATTTTCGGTATTTTTTTCTGTCATTTTCCTTGTGAAACACCAGGCTGCTGCTACCTTTTCTGGCGGGAAGGCGCAGCCTGATAGCCGATCCGGATAAAAAAACAACCAAAAATGGAGAGCTTATGAGTGCAAATCAGAGCAAATGGCGGGATTTATATAGCTTACTGGCGGTGTTTGGTTTTGTTGCCGCTTTGTATTTCATTTATGAATACAGCAACAGTGCACTGCAAAACTGGTACTGGCTGATGGGACTTTTTACGCTGGTGCTGGCGGTGATTGGCAAAGTGATGTGTGGCACTTTTAAAGGTGTGTTTGTCGATGATCGCAATGTGATGTCCTTGTCCCGTGTGCAAATGCTGGCCTGGACTGTGCTGGTATTAACAGCTGTGATGGCCATGGTGTTACAGAATATTCAGACCAACGGTGGGGCTTGTCTGGTTGATAGCACCAAAGGTTGTGTGCCTGATATTCAACCCGAGCTTTGGTTATTGATGGGCTTCAGCACTGCCACGCTGGTGGCGTCTCCTGTGTTGTTGAGTAACAGCGGTGCTGCAAAGCCCAATCAAGAGCAAATGGAGCAGACGAACAATGGCCTTCTCGGTCAGGGTTATGCTAAAGGTGCTCAGGATTTAAGCGGACCTTTGTATCGGAATAACAGGCCAGAGGATGCCCGTTGGTCGGATTTAATCACAGGGGAGCTTTACAGCAATTGTCTGCATCTGGATTTACCCCGTTTGCAGATGTGTTTTTTTACTCTGGTGGCTTTATTGACTTATGCCGTCATGGTGCAGGGCGCGTTCGCCAAGGGCGCAACACCACTGGGCCTGCCGTTGCTAAATAGCGGATTATTGGCTCTGATCGCCATCAGCCACGGTGGTTATCTGGTCAGTAAAGCCAGTCAAAACAGCACAAGCACGACCAGAGCCGCGCCATAAAACTGCATCAGCTAGCCGGCAGTGTTTTGCTTGCTTTGACTGCTGCGTAGCTGAAGCATCAGGCTGTCGAGTAGCTGCTGGCGTTGCCAGTTTTGTTGTTGCTCTGCTTGTTCTTGTTGTTGAGTCGCTATACTGGCTTCTTGCTGAAGATTCATGTCGGTGTTGGCGTTATGGGCAGCATAGGCCTTTTGCGCTGAAGCTGCTGCAGTTTCATAATCCGCCTGAGTCAGTTTGCGACGACCAGAGCCTCCGGCTTCTGGATCTGTTAACTGATAGTCCAGTTGGTAGTTTTGCGCGGTAAGACCGCCAATCTGCATACGACCAAGTGATATTTCACTCATAGCTCAATCCTCTGTGCTTTGCTGCAGGTTTAAAAGCAAAGCCTGTGCCAAAGAAGGGAATGCTTACAAGGCAAGCTGGCGCTGCAACGAGCGGGAAGCAGACAGCAGCCTAAAAGTTTATGAGGCTGCAAATTATTGCCTGTTAGCGGCAAGCTATGTTGTTTTTGCCTGCCGCCAAAGACCCTTTATCTTTAATACTCAATCACCTTAGCAACACCACGGGAACGGGGATCTGCTGCGGCTTTTACACCTGCAGTGCTGACTTGTATCGCCTGTACGTCGCCTAAATTCCAGCTCTGCGTATGCAGTTTGTAGCCTTTTTTCCTTAGCTGTTGTTGTACTTCTGCTGAAAACGGAGCGTAAGGTTCCATAGTGATTTGATCTTTGGGCAATAACTGGTGATGAAAACGTGGGGCGGCCACGGCGTTTTGCAGTGGCATGGCAAAATCGTACAGGTTGGTGATCACCTGAAAAATAGAAGTGATGATAGTAGAACCGCCCGGCGTGCCAACCACCAACTGCACTTTGTTGTCCTGCACTATCAGGCTCGGTGTCATGGACGACAGCATCCTTTTACCCGGAGCTATAGAGTTGGCGTCATTACCCACCACACCAAAAGCGTTGGGCACACCAGGCTTGGAAGAG
>CBIMJC010000289.1:0-5079 GCA_966244125.1 uncultured Rheinheimera sp. | reverse complement strand
GTCACTTTAGCTGCAGTCACAGGCGCACCAACAGTAGGATCTGTGGTCTGGAAACGCTTGTCGACACTGTCAAAAATACTGCGGCCGCTGTCGTTGGCGGCAATGGAAATAGATAAAGACAACTGAATGGATTTTTGGCCTTCGTCGCCATTAAATTCATACCGGCCTGTTGCTGTATTGAGGCTGTAGGGCTGAGTCTGATCCTGAAAACCAGAAAACAGATAACCACCCAGTTCATCACGTCTGTTCATCAGATCAAACAACTCATCGCGGATATTGCCGAGCTGATCACCAATGGCTTTACGATCATTTTCATCGTAAGTACCGTTGCCTAACGACAAGGTCAGCACCCTGGCTCTGTCCATCGCGTTACGGATGCTGTCATGCACAGTTTCCTGCAATTCAAGGCTGTTGCGCGCCGCTGTGTTGTTGGTCTGATACTGGCTGGTTTGCTGAATGTTGGCTTCAAGACCAATAGCTCTGGCAGCACCGGAAGGATCATCAGCGGCCGTCAGAATTTTGGTTTGTTTGTTCAGCATCAGGCTGGCGGTTTGCAATTTGTCCTGAGTGCTTAAAATTGAATCCAGGCTCTGGCTGTACTTCATATTAAAAGTGGTACGCATCTGAATTACCTCGCCGCCTGTAACAGGGTGTCAAAAATAGTTTGTGACGTTGACAAAATTTTCGCAGCTGCTGCATAAGTTTGTTGAAATCTGACCAAATCAGCGGCCTCTTCATCCAGACTGACACCGGACAAAGATTCATGCCATGCCGTTGTTTGCTCTAACAGCGACTTGGACGAAGCTGCTGCAACCCGTGCCTGACTGGTTTGGGTACCCACTGTACCAACCAGCTCTGAATAGGCCTGATTAAAGGTCTGGTATTTATCGGCATTGACTGTGGTCGCTGCATTGATACGCACCATATCTGCGTTTTGCAAATCCCCGAGTTTCAGACCGTTTCTGTTGTCTTCAAAACCGCCGGTGTTGTACGCAATACTGAAGGTATCGCCCACTTGTGGCACACCTTTAACAGAAAAATCAAAACCTGCGTTGGCAAAGTTGACTGAAGCCCCTAATAAGTTTTGGTAATCAGTGCCGGCAAAGGTGACTGTTTCGCTGACAGGCGGCGCGCCGCCATCTTCGATTTGAAACTGGTTATTGCCCAAATAGGTGATAGAAATAGGGCCATCGGTAAAGTTAGCCGGCTGGGATAATCTGTTGCCTGCCTGCCCTACACTGCTGATAGTCAGTTTATCTATTTCCGCATTGCCCAGATTCGTCAGTGTTTTTTCGCCTTTCAGTGGTGATGCTAAAGCTATAGCTTCGGGCCTGTTGGTCGCCAGACTGATATTTTGTGCAGCCATACTTAACGGCTTTAAATCAAACTTATCGCCGGCAGCAAAAGCTGGAGCACCATTGGTTAGTGTAATGTTTAAACCAAAAAAGTCGTTGGTGTCATCAGAAGTCACAGTGACCGGAAAAACCACACCGGCGCGACTGATTGCCGTTCCCGGTATCACATTGCCAGAAGCATCTAAGGCTTCCACCGTAAAGGCGTCGGGGGCAGTAAAGGTAATACGGATATCATTGGCCGGAATATTTTTGCCCTGTCCTGCCGCTACAGAGGCAGTAATTGCCCCTGCTCCTGTGTTACTGCTGTAAGGCAAAGCGGTAAAGTTTGGCAAAGTAAATAAGTCGCCCCCCAGGTTACCGTCCGCATTCATGCCGAGACGATTTTGGGTGTTAAAGGCGTCGGTAAAAGCCAAAGCCAGTTGTCCCAGCTCCCGCTGCGCCGGGTCCAGCACATTTTTACGAAACTCCAGCGAAGCGCCAATTTTGCCACCCAGCTGATTCTCCGAAACATTAATCAGCACATTAGGATTGGTACTGGCTTTAAGTTGCAGGGTTTTACGGTTTGGATCCGGCTCGCTTGCCACGCTAAACAAGCTAAATTTGCCGTTCTCCAGCACCAGGGACTGACCACTGCTCAAAAACACCTGCTTCTCGCCATTTGCGGCGTCCAGCACATTGATATCCACCAGTACAGACAACTCTTTAATCGCCTGATCTCTTTTGTCGAGCAAATCCAGTGGCGGCGGTTTTCCGGGATTATTGCCATAGGCCATAATTTCCTGATTTAACTGAGCTATCACATTAATTTGCTCGTTGGCATCTGCGGCATCAGTTTCCAGTTGCTGGCTCAGGTACTTATCCTGCGCCGTCATTTGATTAGACAACGTATTGAATTTATTCAATAAAGTTTGTGCGCTTCCCATCACCAACTGACGGGATGCCGCATTAGTCGGATCGTTAATTGCAGTTTGCAGCTGGCTGAAAAAAGACGACATACCAGTAGAAATACTGTTGGATTGGTCCGACATTAAGGTGTCAACCCGGCTGGCCTCAGATAAATACTGATTGGCATAACTGACAGATGACACGTCACGCCAGAGTTGTTTTTGCGCAAAGTCATTCACCAGACGTTCTGTGGTACCGCGCCCAACTCCCAACCCAAGTATGGCGGATTCAAACTCTGTACGCTGTCTGGTGTAACCGGGAGTATTGAGGTTGGCGATATTATTACTCGTAGTCGAAAGCAACGCTGTACTGGCCAGTATGGCTGAGGTTCCAATCCGAAGTAAATTATCCGACATCTAAATCTCCAGTGATGCCCACAGCATCTTAGCTCTGATAGTCGGCAGCGCCGGCTAAAACTTTAATCTATTGTTGATTTGTAAGCAGGTTCCGTGCCTGTTTGAAGGTTTCACTATTAAATACAGATAAAATTTTCTGAGCATAGTTTGGATCTGTAGCATAACCAGCCGCCTGTAACTGCTGAAAGTAGGCTTTGGGGTTATCAGCCATAGCCACAGCCTGCTGATAGCGGGGATTGGATTTAATAAAGTCGACATAGTCGCCCAAACTTTGCTCCGGCGACTCATAAGCCCGGAATTTGGCCTTTTCCTTTTGCGCCACCCCCTGACGGTATTCCAGCGTATCCACTACAGCCACGTCCCCCTGCCAGCTGTTATGGGCTTTAATACCAAAAAAGTTAAAGCTGTTATTGCCTTCCGCTGTTTTAAAGGTACGTTGCCCCCAGCCGGTTTCCAGCGCCGCCTGGGCCAATAAAGCCAGTGGCTCTAAACCCAACTTTTGTGCAGCCTGTTTAGCAGCTGGCATTAATTTGCGGATAAAATCTGCCGGGTTATCGAAATTCCAGTCGGTGTTATCCTGCTCCGGACTCAGAGTCTCAGTCACCACAGCGGCAGGCGCTGTCTTAACGGGCTGCACTGTGGCGGGCAGCTCTGGTGTCACTGAGGTTTTGAGCGCTGCAACATCCTGTGCATCAGCAACAGCTTTAGTGGCAACCAGCGGATCAGTGCTGGCTTTGTCCCGCACCGGCGCTGCATCAGTGGGCAACTTTAACATCGAAGCCGGGGTGGTTTTGCCTTTGGTTGGCCGCAATTGCTGCACCAGCAAGTCGGCTAAACCTAAACTGCCTTTTTCTGACAACTCGGTGGACAGTTGTTTGTCGTACATATCCTTATAAAATTTGGTTGCATTGCTGTTGAGAACACCGTCATCTTCAAATACTTCATTGGCTTTGCGCATGCTGCTGAGCAACATACCCATAAAAATGGATTCGAACTGCTTAGCCGCTTGTTTCAGCGCCGCATCATCATCACCGCCTGAGCTGTGTTTCAGCTGTGCCAGACTGGTTAAATCATGATAATTGACTTTGTTCTCAACTTTACTCATTTAGATCACCACAAGCTCACCATGGATGGCACCTGCTTCTTTTAAGGCTTCTAAAATCGCCATCAAATCACCGGGGGCTGCGCCAACGGCATTGACCGTACTGACTAAATCATCCAGCGTTGTACCGGGATCAAACTTAAACATCCGGGATTGGTCTGGCCGCACGTCAATAATGCTGTTTTGCTCCACTGCCGTATCTCCCCCTGCCAACGCATTGGGCTGCACTACGGTTGGGTTTTCCGCAATAGTTACAGTCAAACCACCATGAGTCACAGCGGCAGGAAACAGCCGCACGTCTTTGCCTATCACTATGGTGCCAGTTCTGGAGTTGATAATAATTTTGGCTGACTGACTGGCTGGCTCCAGAGTTAAATTTTCCAGGGTAGATAAATAAGACACACGCTGATCCATGTCCCGCGGCGCTCTGACTTGTACAGACGAGGCATCCAGGGATTGTGCCGTGCCGGGACCAATAAAGTTATTGATGGTATCCGCCAGAGTTTTGGCCGTGGTGAAGTCTGAACTGTTTAAATTAAAGGTAATAAAATCACCGTCAGCAAAAGGAGAAGGCACTTCACGTTCCACTGTAGCCCCATTCGGAATACGGCCTACTGTCGGCGTATTGACCAGAATTCTGGATCCATCCGCACCTTCAGCGCCTAAACCGCTGACGATCAACGACCCCTGGGCTACCGCATACACATTGCCATCCAGGCCTTTCAGGAAGGTTTGTAATAAAGTACCGCCCCTTAAACCTTTGGCACTGCCCATGGAGGAGACTGTGATATCAATAGTCTGGCCAGGCTTGCTAAAAGCCGGCAATTCAGCATGTACAGCTACAGCAGCCACGTTTTTAATCTGTGATTTCATCCCGGCAGGCATGTTGATGCCAAAATTACTCAGCATGGTTTTGAAACTTTGCTCTGTAAAAGGGCTTTGTTCACCCGTGCCCGGTAACCCCACCACCAGACCATAACCCACCAGTTGGTTGCTACGAACCCCCTGCACACTGGTTAAATCTTTAATACGGGCTGCGGACGCCGGAAAACACAAAGCGATGGACAGCACAATGGGAATAAGGCTTTGAATTAGTTTCATCATGTCACCTGCATTAAAACGGCCACAACACGCCATTAAAGAACCGGGTTAACCAGCCAGGTCCCTGACCGCCATGCGCAGCACCAGTACCGCTGTACTCAATCCGGGCATTGGCAATTTTAGTGGACTCAACTGTATTGCGGGAGTCAATGTCCTCGGCGCGAATCACCCCTGTTAAACGAATAAATTCTTTACCTGTATTCAGGGTCAGCCACTTCTC
>CBIMJC010000288.1:0-5126 GCA_966244125.1 uncultured Rheinheimera sp. | reverse complement strand
GTGGAATGCAGGCCAAGCTGCTGCCAGTACCCATGATGAATATCCTCAATGGCGCTTTATTTTTTGGCCGCCCTATCGAAATGAAAACTCTGCTGGGAGCCTTGTTGGGCATCCTCGGTATAGCTTTTGTGTTCTGGCCTGAACTGGCGGGATTGGAGAGTAACGGCTCAGCCTTTTGGGGTTTAGTGCTGAGTATTGCCGGTACTTACATCGCCTCTCTTGGCAATATGCTTTCATCCAAAAATCAACAACAGCAGTTGCCTGTAGTACAAAGTAATGTGTTTGGTATGACCTATGGTGCAGCCATGATGGCAATTTTAGCTGTAGTGCAGGGCATTATGCCGGTGTTTGATACCAGCCTTAGTTTTAATTTGTCGCTGTTGTACCTGTCATTGTTTGGCTCGGTGTTAGCCTTTGGAGCCTATCTGACGCTGGTGGGTCGCATAGGGCCGGCCAAAGCAGCTTACACTATGGTGTTGTTTCCTATAGTGGCTTTAGGCATATCTACTATTTTTGAAAACTACCACTGGAGCTGGTTTGCACTTATTGGTGTTTGTATAGTGGCTTTGGGTAATTTGATTATCTTAGTCCCAACAGCCCAGCTTAAACGTCTGCTCAGATCTTAACGGAAAGAGGAACAAGAGCAGCTATTGTCAGAGCTGCTAAAGCTGACTATACCTAAAGCACTGTGTTGTCATCAGAGAGCGCAAAAATGCGATGGATTGTCGGCGTGATCTTTCTTTTCGTCAGTGCTGCGGTACAAAGTCAGGCATTACGCATTATTACTGTGGTCGAGCCTCCGGCATCTTATCTGGATAGCCATGGCCAATTGACTGGTTTTTCTGTTGAAGTGGTGCAGGCCATTCAGCGTAGCCTGGATGACAAAACTGTGATTGAAGTTTTGCCCGAAGCTCGCGCCATTCATATAGCCCGCACTGAACCTAACGTTGTTTTATTTAGCTTTTCCAGAACGCCCAAAAGAGAAGATGAATTTTATTGGCTGGGTCAGTTGAGTGTAAAAACCTGGTCCGTTTACGCCTTAAGTTCAAATCCTCCAAAAATTCAGTCACTGGAGCAGTTGCGTAAGGTGAAAGCCATTGGAGTTGTAAGGGGCGATATTCGCGAAGAATGGTTAACAGAACAGGGTTTTGACAACTTACATCCTTCAGTCAATCACCAGCAAAACATCCACAGATTACGCTCCGGGCGGCTGGATTTAATAGCGTACGAAAGCCAGGGCATTCAACATTTATTGTGGGAAGAAGGGCTGCAGGCTACGGATGTCACCTCTGTCTATAAACTGAAAACCTCTGACGTTTATATGTTGATGTCCAAAGCAGGCACGGATCTGAAGCTGATGCAAAATTGGAAAATGGCTGCAGAAAAATTCAGACAAAGTGGTCAACAACAATTTATTGCCGAAAAATGGCAGATGATTTTAAAGCACTATCACAATATCAACACTGAAGCTGTTGAAGGTATTTTGTATTTCGAATAACCGTCAATACAACGGCGGTATCGAAGATAGCCGCTGTTGTATCCATTTACCTGTTAATACCCAAAGTAATTGGAGTTGCAGCGCGACGACAAGCGAACGAGACCCCAGGAGCATAGCTGACTATGCGACTGGGGCGAGAGAACGCGGTCAACAAAGCTGCAGCTTCAAGTACGAAGGGGATTTAGATTTGACCCATATAATCTTTTTTACCTACTTCAACACCGTTATGGCGCAACAAGGCGTAACTGGTGGTGACGTGGAAGTAAAATTGCGGCAAACCATACTGAGCTAAATACTGGGTACCGGTAAAACGTTTTTCTTTTGGCGTACCAGGACGTAACACAATTTCTTTTCCTGCCGCATCAGCAAATTGTTCTGCTTTTAATGTATCCAGAAAACTCAGAGTTTTATCCAGACGTTGCTGTAACTGAGCGAAAGTCTGCTCGTTGTCTTCATAAGAAGGAACATCCACACCAGCTAAACGGGCAGATACACTTTTGGCAAAATCGGCTGCTATTTGCACCTGACGTACCAGTGGAAACATATCAGGGTATAAACGTGATTGCAGTAATACAGCGTCATCCAACTCTTTCTGCTGGCTGAACTTTTCAGCCTTGGCCAGCAAGTCTTTCAGGCTGATAAGAAACTGTTTAAATACCGGAACTGACGCGCTGTAAAAAGATAAACTCATAGTCTTTGCCTCATTTAAACCATCCTGCCCTTTGCAAGGATCTGAGCATTGAAATGGGGATGCCAACAAAGATTACAAGGCTTCGAGCTGTTGAAACAGCAAATCACAACTTTGTTTTAATGCAATCAACTGTTCTAAAGGCAAACCAGACTGCTGGAAAATAGTCATTGGAATATGGCTGGCCTGAGTTTTTAACGCCTTGCCCTGTTCAGTCAGCCGGATCTGCACCACCCGCTCATCCTGTGCACTGCGGGTGCGGCTGACCAAAGCTTTGCTCTCCAGCCGTTTTAATAAAGGCGTTAAAGTGCCGGAATCCAAATGCAGCTTTTCGCCCAGCTCTTTGACATTAAGTTCAGGCTGCTGCCACAGCACCAGCATGGCCAGATACTGCGGATAGGTTAAATCCAAAGGTTCCAGCAGCAGACGATAACTGCGCACCAGTCTGTGGCTCGCGCTATATAGAGAAAAACACAGCTGCTTTTCCAACACTAAATAATCTTCGTTTTCTGCACTCATGATCCGACCTGACTCAATTGAATTGTGTGCAATATACTTCAGATAAGGTTGGAAAAACCAGCTAACGCAAACGAGAAGAGTGTGAAGCCTGCAGCAGCCATTGATTATTCTGATAAAACCAGACACGGGTAAAACGGAATTCACCCTGCCATTTTTTACCCGCAGAGGTCCCTTGCTGCAGAGTTCTTCCTGTGACTATTGCGGTATTTTCAAAACAACGGATCTGCACGTCAAAGTTTTCAATCCGGGTATTGACTCTGTTGTTGCTGGCCAGGTCCTGCAGATAACTTTGCTTAGTTTCGAGGCGGCCATCCGAATGGGTTAATACAAAATCATCCGACAACAAAGGCGTCAGCCGTTTAACGTCAGAGTGCAAACGAAACTGATTCCATTGCTGATCTGTCGAGCTATCAAATTGACCGGGGCAAGAAGCCCAAAGGGTGCATGAGCAACATAAAAGAGCACTGAACAATAAACGCATAATGACACCTCCTGAAAACTTCAAGTCTGTTGCACCCAGTGGTAACAATCTGTGATTAATTGTGTGTGTTCAGCCGATGCCCATCATTTTCCTTTAACCAAAAATCAACTGCCAGAAGCTGGGCTTGCGGTGTTTATGGTATTTAATCCGCAGTTCATCCATTTTTATCAGATGTTGTTGTGCGCCGGCTAAATCATTTTTCTCTAAAAGTAACTGAGCCTGATCAAGCTCGACGGCTAATTCTTTCAGTCCTTGCTGGAACAACTCAGCTTTTTCAGGTTGAAAGTTAGCTTGTTGCGCCTGCTGCAGCTGGCCTTCAAAACTGGCTAAAGCCACTGTCATTTGCTGTACAGACTGAGCTTCCTTCGCCTGTTTAAAACTCAGCCCCATCTGCTTCATGGTTTTTTCCATATCGATCTCACTTGCAAATGCAGAGCTACACACCAGCAGACTACTTAACAGCACAGAAATTACGACTTTCATCAGGGATCCTCTTAAAAAAACGACCTTATTATAAGCAAGTCCTGGCTTTGTGCTGCGTTTTTCTGCGTTATGATGCAGCAACTTAAGGTCAAATGAGGAAAGACACAGATGAAACTGCCGATTTATCAGGTCGATGCTTTTACCGATCAGTTGTTTAAAGGCAATTATGCGGCGGTGGTGCCCTTAGCTCAGGCCATCAGTGACGAACTGATGCAGCAGATAGCCACGGAAAATAACTTATCGGAAACTGCTTTTGTATTGCCTCTTGCCAGCAATCACTATCAGATCCGCTGGTTCTCTCCTGTGACTGAAATTGATTTTTGCGGACATGCTACTTTAGCTGCAGCTTTTGTTTTATTTGAGCACAACAAGAGTACTGAGCTTCGCTTTAGCACTCTGGCAGTAGGTGATCTGATCGTCTCTCAACAAGAAAACCACTGGATCAGGATGGACTTCCCGAAACGCCCGGCTGTGCCTGCAGAGGCGCCGGACGCCTTGTTGGCAGGCTTGTCCATTCCCCCCAAATTGGTACTCAGAAGCGCTCAGGCATATTTTGCTGTTTACCAGAATGAGCAGCAGGTAAAACAGTTAACAACAAAAAATGCGGAACTGATCAAGCTGGCGCCTTATGACGTGGTGGCCACAGCACCGGGTTCAGACTATGACTTTGTTTCACGGTATTTTTGGCCAGCCAATGGCGGCGACGAAGATCCGGTCACAGGTTCAATTCATGCGGGTTTAGTCCCCTATTGGGCGGAACAATTGGGGAAAAACCAACTGATGGCCTATCAGGCTTCGGCCCGGGGTGGAGTGCTACGATGTGAGTTAACTCAGGACAGAGTGCTGGTGTCTGGTCAGGCTAAATTGTATTTGCAAGGCGAAATTTATCTGCCTTAGCGAATCGAAACAGCAGGGCTAAGGCAATAGCCCCGCTGTTTTTTTCAATTTAAATGGCTGGAAAAATACTGCTGGCCAAACCTATCAAGGCCCCAAACACACCACCCCACACCACCAGCCAGCCTAAATGCTGACGGATCATCTGCTGTACTATGTCTTTGACCATTTGCGGGGTCAGCTCGGCTAAACGGGCCTCCACTACTGCAGCAATTTTCGGTTGCAGCAGATCTATGGTATCGCCCTGATGCAGTTGGTTCTTTATTTGCTGCTGTACTTCAGGACTATCGGCCAGCTCAACTAATGAGCGACTTAAATTTTCGATAAAAGGTTGTTTTAACGGTACCAACATCTGAGCACCACCAAACATCGCCAGCATGCCACCTAAAGAAGACTTTTGTACTGTGTCCAGCAACGCATCAAAAGCCGGTGATAAGTCTATTGCTTCAATGACGGGAGCCAGCTTTAAACTGACCGCATCCTGTTCATGTTGCTCAGCAAGCAAACGTTGCAGATTTTCTTTACTGAAAAACTGCCCCATGATCAGATCATAAATACCTTGT
>CBIMJC010000287.1:0-5158 GCA_966244125.1 uncultured Rheinheimera sp. | reverse complement strand
AACGGATGACCTACTGATTACAAGTCAGTTGCTCTACCAACTGAGCTAAAGCGGCTACGTCAGTGGGTGCGAATTCTAGTGGAATGCCCCACCCCACGCAACAGGAAATAAAAAAAAACTTATAAATTCCAACCTGAATGCTCAATAAGTACACAAAATGGTCAATTCGACCGAATATAACGGGCTAATCCCTGAAAGATCAATTGAGGTTCGGGCTGAACAGGTAGATCGGTCAGGTATTTTTGTAAAAGTGGCGCATCACCGCCCGTTAAAATAATCAGTTGCGTTGGTTTAATTGCAAAAGCCTGGCGAATAGCCCCTACCAAAGCAGCAATAGCTCCCTGATACAAAGCAGTGGCAGTATCTGTTGCAGGAGACAGCTGTGCCGTCTCCAGTTCTGCTGAAAATACTTTGGCGGTTTTACTTAATACAGCCTCTTGCTGCAGTTTTTGTCCAGCCAGAATCCAGCCGCCCTGATGCAGACCAGCCGCATTTAACCAGTCAATGGTTAAGGCTGTACCAGCGTCCGCTATTAACAGATCGGTATTGGGATATAACTCTGCAGCAGCCACTAAAGCCAGCCAGCGATCCACACCCAATAAATGTGGTTGCTGATAACTGTTGCTGACGCCAAAAGCCTGAGCTTCACTTTGTATCTGGATAAAAGGAATAGCAGATGGGACCTGCTGCCGGATTGCTGACACCCTGCTGTCCGCCGCTACACTGGCGCAGTACACTGCTTTTATTTGCGACCACTGTGCTGTGCTGATATTTTCCAGTTGTATTTCGGTAAGCTGGCCGGCATCAAATAAACGCGCTTTGCTGCGACTGTTGCCTATATCCAGTAGTAATTCCATCACAGTGCCTTTCTTAAGCTAAGTTCACCACCATAAAAGCTTTGCTTCTGACCATTGATCTCCAGCACCAGCCCACCTTGCGCATCCACACCAGCACAAAGACCCGTCATAGTTTGACTACCACTGGATAAAGTGACTTGCTCACCGGCAAATTGATCCAGCAGATTAAACTCCTGCACATAACCGGCAAACCCCTGCTGGCTAAACTGTTGTAATTCCAGCACCAGCTGATGCTGCAACAACGCCACCAGTAGATTTCGGTCTATCGGCTTACCCAAAGCCGAAGTCAGATCAGCCCAGGGCTGGTCCACAGCTTTGTCGGTTTGATCCGGCATACGAATATTCAGGCCTAACCCTATCACCACATCACACTGAGCATGAGTTTGCCCTGCCAGTTCAACTAAAATGCCACCGAGTTTTTTATGCTCCAGGTACAAATCATTGGGCCACTTCAGCCGGACCGGTAACTGCCATTGCTGTTGCAACACTTTAGCGACGGCGAGCCCTACCACTAAACTTAAGCCCATAGCGGCCTGAATGCCCTGTTCCAGTTGCCAGTACATTGAAAAATATAAATTGCAGCCAAAAGGCGAAAACCATTGTTTGCCACGCCGGCCACGGCCTGCGGTCTGAGCTTCAGCCACCAGCACAGCACCTTTTTCCAGTACCACACCTTCTTTTAGCTTATGCATCAACTGACTATTGGTGGAATCTGTAACGGACTGCACCCACACCGGGGCCTGCTGCAATTGCACTGCTTTAATGAAGGCAGCGTCAAGCAATTGCACGGGCTGAGCCAGACGATAACCTTTGCCTTTAATTTTGTATAAGTCCAGGCCGTACTGTTGCAACTGTTCCAGATGTTTAGCCACAGCGGTGCGGCTAATACCTAACTGCTCACCCAACCACTGCCCGGAGCACAAAGCACCGTCGGCCAGATAGTGCACCAGTTGCCGTTGTACAATCAGACTATGAGGTAAAGTTTTGCGTGCTTCACTGGCCAAGTAAGCGCACCTCGGGTTCCAGCTGAACGGCAAAGGCTGTTGCAACTTTTTGCTGTATTAAGCTGATCATCTGCAGCAACTCTGCGGCTGTGCCCTGACCAAAATTCACCAGCACCAGCGCCTGTTTTTCATAACAACCGACATCGCCAATACGCTGCCCTTTTAACCCCACTTGTTCTATCAGCCAGCCAGCCGCCAGTTTCACCATTCCATCCGCTTGTGGGTAAAAAGGCATAGCCGGATAACGCGACTGAATGGCTTCAAAGACAGAGTGACTCACTACAGGGTTTTTAAAAAAACTGCCGCAGTTAGGCAAGACAGCAGGATCAGGTAATTTGGACTGGCGCACAGCAATAACAGCTTGTGCCACTTCAGCGACAGAGCTGTGCTCAGTTAAATGCTCTAATCCTTTGTAACCTAATTTCGGTTGCCCTTGTTTTTGCAGTGTCAAACCCAGAGCCACTATCACACCCTGACCAGCAAGAGCCGTTTTGAAAATACTGTCGCGGTAGCCAAAACCACAGTCGCTTTTACTTAAACGCTGTACTGTACGGCTTTGCCAGTGGAAAAAATCGACGTAGTCGCAACAATCCGCCAACTCGGCACCATAAGCACCTATGTTTTGCACCGGAGCTGCACCTACAGAGCCTGGGATCAGAGACAAATTTTCCAGTCCCCACCAGCCCTGAGCCACTGTCCAGCTGACCAGTTGGTGCCAGTTATCCCCTGCTTCTATATGCAGCTGTACCTGATACTCGTCTTCTGCCAACAGAGTCCGGCTGTTGGCTAAATAACGCAAAATCGTCTGTGTTTGATCAATCAGAAAAATACTGTTACTGCCCTCGCCCAACAACAAAGGAGTGGTTGTGGGCTGATAAGCTGTTAATTCAGCTAAAGACTCCAGCTCAACTAATTCTGCAAGCTGTGTATCCAGGGCAAAAGTGGAATAGGGTTTTGCAGAGAGCTGCTGTAACAGACGCATAAAAGTACCAAAGGACAAAAGTAGGGTTATTCTACTGGTTCCGGCGCAGCAGGCCAAAAAAATCTCAGCCCTGACCAACAAAAACCTCGTTAACCCTGCTTAAAAACTATGGCATCATAAGGCGAAACAGGTCCAACCAGAGGGTTTTATGTTACATCACACCTATATCAAAGTCCGGGGTTATCACCTGGACGGTTATCAGCACGTCAATAACGCCCGCTACTTAGAGTTTCTGGAGGAAGCGCGCTGGGGTTATCTGGAACAGCATGGCGATATCGAACATTTTGAGCAGCTGGGTCTGGCCTGGGTCATAGTTAACATCAATATCAATTACAGGGCTCAGGCCACTATGGGCCAGCAACTGCGTATTGATACTGAATTCAGCGCTATTAATACCAAAAGCTCTGTCATTCATCAGAAAATCTGGCTGGATGGCACAGACAGCCTGGTGGCTGATGCCAATATCACTTTTGTGTGTCTGGATAAAAAAACCGGGCGTGCCGTAGTGATTGAAGGGGATTTAAAAAATCGTCTGGAGCCACGTCTGACCAACCCAATCACTCTCTGAGCCGGAAAAAAGCCAGTCCTTTGGCTTTTGCTCTCCACACCAGTCCGTTAATACGGGCTGGTGGGGGTATAGAAACTGGCTTTACTGCCATCCAGACTGATACGGGTAGGCACTATAGAGGTGGTGTTATTGATTAGGTTGTACTGATCGCCACTGACCAGTTTGTAACGCAGCAGATTATTCACCTTTACAGGCAAACCACAGCTGGTTTGGACATACTGAGTCTGAGCGTCCGATTTCAGGATATAGACTTCATTAGTCCCATCCACTATGCCCTGGCCTGCACTGTTGATAAACAACGACGTGGCTTCTGATATGGCCACGACACGGCTGGCAGCGCCAACTTTGGCCTGGAACACCATGGAACGTCCCATCCGGTCACGCTGACGGAAGTGAGTATCGTTGATCACCCCTTGCAACGCAGGGAAGTTCAGGAAACCTGTGCTGATATTGATAGTTTCATGGCAGAAATCTGTCACAGCTTCAGCACTGATAGCTCCAGCTACTCCATCCGGATCGTAAATATGCTGACTCAGCACATGATCGCCGGCTGAAGTGCCACCTACCACACCACCTTTGTCATACACATGCTGGATAGCTGACTGCACTTTAGTGCCTTTCCAGGCATTCAGATAAGCCGACTGATCCCCACCTGCTAACCAGACAAATTCAGCTGAGCGGATAGCCCAGTCAACATAATCTGTATTGGCTTTGGTCACTGTGTCGACAATGATGGTTTCGACCGAAGATGCGTTGGTTAACCCCTGCAGATAAGTGTTGTAGGCATTAGTACCTGAAGTACGCAGCACCACTATATTGCCGCCCTGAATATGCGGCCCAACTCTTAAGCTAAAGGCGTTATCCACGTCCGTACCGCCCCCCATCAGCAGCAAGGCAGGATTGGTTAAAGTGACACAAGTGTCAGTACCAGCTCCCGTCATATAACTCGTCAAATTACTGGGTTTAGATGGTCTTGCGCCATAGTTACAACCTGAGGTTGGCGGTGGATTTTCGCCACCACCGGCGCTGCCAACAAAATTGGCGGTCAGCTGGTAAGTTCCTGTGCCACTGTACCGGGTGACTTTGATGTAATGACGCCCAGCCGGAGAGGCGGTATAAGTACCGGTTTCCGGGTTAGCACTGCTTTGCCCTGACAAAATATAACTGCCGGAGCTGCGATACAGATACCAGTCAAAGTCTTTGCCGGAGCCATGACTTAAACTGACACTAATATCCCCTGTTGCTGTGGTATCAAAATAATACCAGTCCACATCCGAACTGCTGCCTATGCCGGCGGCCACTGCTGTGCCACTGCATAAGGCACCATCAGCCGTGCCTTCGGTATTATTACTTTCACTTTCTTGTTGCAAACAGGCGAAGCTGTGGCTGCAAAATAGCAGCGCCAACACGCCTAAGAGAGGTGCTTTCATTTTTATTTTCCTGCTTCTTTTTATGGTTTAAAAAAGGCCAATAGGCCAGGGTTTTACAGGCAGCCGCAAAGCTGCATATAAAATTCGGTCAGAAGGGTTGCCCAGACCCAAAGTAATTGGAGTTGCAGGGAGGCGACAAGCTAGCGAGAACCCAGGAGCATAGTTAACCTATGTGACTGGGACGAGATAGCGCAGTCAACAAAGCTGCAGCTTCAAGTACGAGGGGCTATAGATTTATTCGTCGAACCACTCGGATAAGTGGTAATCAGTGGAGCACGCATGCAGATTTGCCGGAGCTGCTGTCCGGGCAAATGTTA
>CBIMJC010000286.1:0-5217 GCA_966244125.1 uncultured Rheinheimera sp. | reverse complement strand
GGTGGCATAGCCATCAGTACAGTGATTCAATTTGGCGCTTTATACAGCTTCGGTATTGAAAATGCTGGTCGTATTGCCTTTGTGTACATGTTAACCGCCATGTTGTCTTCAGGCGGCAGCAGGTTAATGGTCAGAGAATTTTTAAACCAGCGTAATAATCAGCATAAAGAAAGGGTACTGATTTATGGTGCCGGTTCTTCAGGCCGTCAACTGGCTCAGGCCCTGATGAATGGCGAACAATATCATCCGGTTCTTTTTGTTGATGATGACGCCACCTTGCAACGTTCCACTATTATGGGGATCCCTGTTGGTAATCCGCAAAATATGGTGGCACTGGTCAAACTGAACAATATCAGCCGTATTTTATTGGCCATACCTTCTGTCAACAGAATTCGCCGCCGTGAAGTACTTGACTCCTTAGATGAACTCTCTATTCCGGTGCAGTCTATTCCTGGCATGAGGGATTTGGTGGATGGCAGCATGCGTATCGACGAGCTGCAGGACGTAAAAATTGAAGACTTGCTCGGACGTGATCCCGTTACACCAAAATTAAAACTGATGAACGCCAATATTTTTGACAAAGTGGTCATGGTGACAGGTGCTGGTGGCTCTATTGGTTCTGAATTATGCCGTCAGATTGTGCGCTACGAACCAAAAGTATTAGTGCTGTTTGAATCCTCTGAATTTGCGCTTTATTCCATTGAACGTGAGCTGGCTGGTTTTATTGCCAACAACAAACTGGATATTGAACTCAAACCTATTTTAGGCAATGTGCAACACAAAGACCGGATGGAATCTGTGATGCGTAGTTTTGGTGTTGAAACTGTGTACCATGCCGCAGCCTATAAACATGTGCCTCTGGTTGAGTTTAATGTGGTGGAAGGCATCAGAAACAATGTGTTTGGTACTTTGCACGCGGCTGAAGCTGCTGTGGCTGCTGGGGTCAAAACCTTTGTACTTATTTCTACCGACAAGGCTGTACGTCCTACCAATGTGATGGGCGCCACCAAACGTCTGGCTGAATTAGTATTGCAAGCCTTGTCAGCCCGTCAGCGTAGTACCCGCTTTTGCATGGTACGCTTTGGCAACGTGTTAGGCTCCTCAGGTTCTGTTGTACCTTTATTCCGTGAGCAGATCCGTCATGGTGGGCCTATTACCGTTACGCACAGAGACATCATCCGCTATTTTATGACTATCCCTGAAGCTGCACAGCTGGTGATCCAGGCCGGTGCTATGGGCAAAGGTGGGGATGTATTCGTGCTGGATATGGGGGAACCTGTAAGTATCTCTGATCTGGCGGTGCGGATGATCCATTTAATGGGGCTGGAAGTTCGTGACGAAGAGCATCCGGATGGCGACATCGAAATTGTTTACACAGGTTTGCGCCCGGGTGAAAAGCTGTACGAAGAGCTGCTGGTCAGTGGTGCAGAACAAAAAACCGAACATTCCCGTATTATGTCAGCACAGGAAAACTATCTGAAATGGGATGCTCTGCTGGAAGTGTTGCACGACTTAAGTCAGGCCTGTGAATGTTACGATCAGACCCGGATCCGCGCCATTTTAATTAATGCAACCACAGGCTTTAATCCAACAGATGAGGTTTGTGATTTAGTCTGGCACGCTGATGCCAAAATTAAGGTGACACCTTTTGTTCGTGCTGTTCATACCTAATATTTCGGTGTTCTACAACCTGTCTGTTCGCATTAAATGATGCAGTCGTTGGTCAGTATTTATATCCCAACCAGAAACCGCCCTGAGTTATTACTAAGGGCGGTTTCCAGTTGTCTGGCGCAAAGCTACAAAGCATTGGAAATCATAATTGTTGATGATGGCTCGGACGACCGCTTCAGGGAAGCAATCGAGCAAATTGCAAGGCTCGACTCCCGTATTTTTCTTCTTCGCAACCCTCAAAGCCAGGGAGCTTGTGTCGCTCGCAATCTTGCTATTAAAGCTGCTAAAGGGGAGTTTATCACCGGACTTGACGATGATGATGAGTTTACTCCTGACCGGATTTCTATTTTTGTGCAATCCTGGAGTCAATTTCAAAGCCTGAGCTTTTTATCTGCAGGCTATAAAGTTATTCATCGGCATGGTCATTATTGCTATGCTCAGCAGCCACGGAGAATTAGTTTTCAGGATTTGCTTTATGCAAATTATGTCGGAAACCAGGTACTTAGTGTTTCTGGTTTTGACCAGGAGATGCCCTCATGCCAGGATTATGATGTCTGGCTAAGGCTCAGCCAACGCTATGGAGCAGGCTACAGGTTAAAACTCATCAGTTACATAGTGCATCAGGAGCATGAGTCGCCCAGAATATCTGAAAGTCCTAAAAGAATTGAAGGATATACCAGGTTGATTGCAAAATATCGGGATCATATGTCTGATGCCCAATATCATAACCAGCTTTTTTATCAGGCTTTATACACAGAACAATGGTCTGTTTTGCGGTTACTTGCGTTAGCAGGCAGAAAAAATATCGGCGTTGCCCTGAAAAACATTGCGTTGCGTTACTACTTTCAACTGAAAACGCTTTTGGTTGCTTCAGCATCTGAAAAAAAATGAACCACTGGATATAACGTGAAATCGATTTGTTTTGTTCATACGGGAAAGGCTCAGTTGCCCGATCTCAGTGCTTATAAAGATTATTTTGCTCCAAGCTACAAGGTCGCTGATTCCAAAGAACTGAAAGGCTTAGAACAATATGATATTTTGTGGTTTTTTATGGGGTTACATCGTTACACTCCGTTAAAGTCACAGTTTGTAGTGCATGAATATTCTTCGTTATCCTTGCCTCCGTTTGCTCGTTTAAAAGATCGTATCAAGGTGCTTTGTGAAAAGAAGCCTGATTTAAGGGTTTTTCAAAATCAACACCAATCTGATCTGCTTAATTTTAATGACGGCATTCCGGCTGTTTTCCGCGATATGGGGGTGGCGGAGCAGTTTTATAATGCTCCTATGAAACCAAAACTGTTTGACCTGGTCTACGTGGGGGCAATGGATTCAAGTCGCCAAATACATAAAGCTCTTGATAAGCTTTTGGCGCTAAAGCCTGATATAACTGTTATGTTGGTAGGTAAAGCGCCTGAACATTTGGTTCTTCGCTATAAAAATTTACCAGGGATTAAGTTTATTGGGGCAGTGCATTATCAAAATATACCGGGATTGCTGCAACAGGCTCATTTTGGGTTAAATTATGTGCCAGATTGTTATCCTTACAACCTGCAAAGCTCAACTAAATTACTTGAATATTTAGCTATGGGCATACCAGTGATTGGTAATATAACTGCTTGGAGTAAGCAATTTATCAGGCAGAATCCTGCGGTCTATTTTGATATTGAGCAGTTGAGCACGTGGCCGTCGACATCCCCTGAGTTTTATAACAGGAAAGCCAAGCTTTCCGAGACGTTTTTATGGCACAATAGAATCTCTGATGCAGGTTTTGAAAGCTATTTACCAAAGTAATTATTTTAAGATTTTAAGGACGTTGATTGCTGATGAAACACAATGAAAACAAAGGTTTTACATTACTTGAGTTGTTAATCGTTATCGTTATATTGGGGTTGCTTGCTTCGTTGGTTGCACCGGAAATGTTCGGCAAAGTGGATTCGCAGAGTCGTAAAACAGCTGCAGCTCAAATGAATATGTTTGAAACTGCGTTGGATACATATAGATTGGATACTGGAAGTTACCCGGCATCTCTTGAAGAGTTGCGTCAGAGTCAAAAAAAGGGCTGGGACGGTCCTTATTTGCCCAAGGATGTTCCATTAGACCCTTGGGGGAACCCTTATGTGTATGCCGTGCCTGGTGATAATGGTGAGCCCTATAAGCTGCTATCCTACGGCAAAGATGGCAAAGCAGGGGGTGAAGAAAATGATGCGGATATCGTCCACAAATGATGTCCATGAGTTCACTGTTGACAGATAGCTTCGGCGTATCTTTTAGTGATGTAGAGAAAGCCCAGAATTATCAACGTAAATATGGCGGTTCTCTGGAGCAGATTTTAGTTAGTATGGGAAGCCTGTCGTCAGAGGTTTTGCCAGAGCTTTACAGTCAGTTATTGGCTTTGCCTTTCTTGACTGAAGATGATTTTAACGACTGGTCATTACCTGATACAGCTCACGAATTGCCGTTAGATGTGCTCCTGGAGAAACAGTGGTTACCTTTCAGCCATCAGAATCATGTATGGCATTGTGCTACACCTGTTCCATTGAATAAAGACGCGCAAGAATTAGCTTTGGGTTTAAGCCTCGATTTTAAGGTGAGTATTGTCAGCCACGAATTGTTTAATATCGTTCGCTCCAAAGCGGAGAGCTTTAAGCAAAGCGGTGCTGCAGATCAATTGTCTACAGTCGAAGAAGCCCGGCTTCGTGAGCTTGCATCCGAAGCACCTACGGTGAATTTGTTAAATGCATTGATTACGAGAGCTTTACGCCAACGGGCATCAGATATGCACATAGAACCTTACCAGAGCAGAGGAAAAGTAAGGTTCCGGATCGATGGTGTATTACAAGATATAGATATCATCCCAACTTCTTTGGTATTACCTGTCATTACTCGTCTCAAAATATTGAGTAATATGGATATTGCTGAAAAACGACGTCCCCAGGATGGCAAGATTGAAACAAGAGTTGGAGGCAATGATCTGGACATTCGTGTTTCAGCTCTGCCGCTCAATGATGGCGAGAGTGTGGTCATGCGTTTTTTACGTAAAGACGCTATTAATTATGATATGTCCGTGCTTGGTATTGCGGCTGACATTGAAGAGAAAATCCTCGAAGATATCAAAACTACTGCTGGCGTTGTGTTGCTTACTGGACCGACAGGCTCCGGAAAAACTACCAGTTTGTATACATTTTTGAATAAGCTAAATACACCGGGCGTTAAAATTATTACATTGGAAGACCCGGTTGAGTATCAGTTGCAAGGTATCAATCAGGTACAGGTACAGCCGGATATAGGCTTCGATTTTGCTGCAGGTTTGCGCAGTATTGTGCGTCAGGATCCAGATATTATTATGCTGGGTGAAATCCGCGACAAAGAAACTGCTGGAATTGCGATGCAATCTGCACTGACCGGCCACTTAGTGTTTTCTACTGTGCATACTAACGATGCACCAAGTGCTTATACGCGATTGTTGGATCTAGGCGTTGAAGAGTTTTTGCTAAATGCTGCTCTGGTGTCGATTGTCGCCCAGCGCCTGGTTCGTAAACTTTGTCC
>CBIMJC010000285.1:0-5234 GCA_966244125.1 uncultured Rheinheimera sp. | reverse complement strand
CGCCTTGCCACAACTCCCTTCGGTGTTCTGACCTGCGTTTTATCTTGCCCTCCAGGGCCTGAAAAAGTAACAACCTTAAAGCCCCATACCAGGGGCTTTTTGTTTTTGGCTGCGGCCTTGATAAAACAAACACTTGTGTCTAAGTTCAGAACACAGCATTTAAGGCGTGCCGACATGGAATCAAGTTCTGAACTCAAAGCACTGGCATTGGAAGCGCTCAGCCAGGTATTACCCACTGGCATTGCGGTGCTGGATAAATCATTTCGCTATGTCAGCATTAACTCAGTGCTGGCCGAATTTAATGGTGTCGCGATAGAACAGCATCTGGGCCGCACTGTGCCAGAAGTCCTGCCAGCCCTTGCATCAACCATCATGCCACTGCTGGAACAAGTGCGGGATACAGGCAAAGCCCTGCTGAATTTCAGCGTGGTCGGTGATGATGCCTGCGGTCCGGATCAATCACACTGGTCAGGCTCCTACATTCCACTTTTTGATGCTCACCAGCAGTTTTGCGGTATAGCTGTGGTCGCCCTGAACAGCACTATGGACTGGTTTGTGCAGCAGAGCCGGAAAAACGATTTGGAACGGCTGCGAAAAATTCTCGACAATATGTTTACCTTTGTTGGTATTTTGTCACCTGATGGCACTTTGCTTGATTCAAACCGTCCTCCACTGGAGCTGGCGGGCATCCAACTGGAACAAGTCCGTCATAAAAAGTTCTGGGACTGCTTCTGGTGGCAACATGATCCAGAGGCTGCCTCCCGGATAAAAACTGCGGTGCAGGATGCCAGAAACGGCATGGTCAGCCGCTTTGATATCACAGCTCAGATGAAAGACGGCATAGTCATCATAGATTTTATGCTGGCGCCAGTGTACGACGAACACCAGCAACTGAGTTTCCTGGTGCCATCAGGCATAGAAATTACCAACAGGAAACTCAGTGAACAGGAGTTAAAGGACAGCGAAACCCGCTTTCGCCGGGTATTCGACAGCACAGCGGATGGTCTGGTTTCTATTGACTCGCAAGGGCTTATTACCCTGGCCAATACCAGAGCTTTGCAAATGTTTGGTTATGAGGCGGGACAGCTTACAGGTCAGCCCATTGAAGTGCTGTTGCCTCAAAGGTATCAGCCGCATCACCCGCAACTGCGGCAGGGTTTTATGCGTGCCCCCACCACCAGACCCATGGGACAACACAGAGAACTTTATGCAAAACGCAAAGACAACTCTGAGTTCCCGGTCGAAATAGGTTTAACTTATCTTGAAGGGGATAAAAAAGCGGCTGTGCTGGCCACCATCACAGATGTATCAGCAGCAAAAGCCGCCCAACAAAACCTGCAGGCTATTATTGACGAAAAAACAGCCCTGCTGGCTGAACGCACCCTGTTACTGAACGAAGTGCATCACAGAGTGAAAAACAATCTGCAGATCGTCTCCAGCCTGCTTAGTTTACGATCCAGAGCGGCAACACCTGAGCTGAAACAAGTGCTGCTGGAGAGCCAGCTACGGGTTCGTACCATGGCGCTCACCCACCAGTTACTTTATGAAAAACGTGATTTCTCCTCTGTCCCTCTGGCAAATTATTTACGGCAACTTTGTCAGTTAGTCAGACAAACCCTGAGCAACACAGACTTTATCCGCTTCGATTTTACCGAAATGGATGATGACATAGTACTGGCGCTTGAACAGGCTATTCCTTGTGGTTTATTAGCCACGGAAATCCTGACCAACAGCATCAAACATGCTTTTCCGGAGCAACAAAAAGGCCAGGTGCTGCTCAGCTTAACCCAAGCCGAAAACAGCATCACCCTGACGATTGGCGACAATGGTATAGGTTTGCCCGCCGCTGTTGAATTAGGTCTGGGCAATTCGCTGGGTATGCAGCTGATCCCGGCTTTTATTGCGCAGTTAGGTGCTCAAATAGAGCTTAGTCGGCAGCAGGGTACGCTTTACTCCATCTATTTTTCATCAACCAGGGAACAAGGTTATGCAAAGTAATATTCTGATTGTCGAAGACGAGTATGTGGTTTCTCTGGACTTAAGAAACACACTGGAAGATATGGGACATAAAGTAACAGGCACTGTGGCCCGTGGTGAAGATGTAGTGGCCAAAGCACTGGAAAATCCACCCGATCTGGTGCTGATGGATATTCAGCTGGCAGACAAGATGCGGGGCACTGAAGCCGCCGAACACTTAAAAAAACAAATGGATGTGCCAGTTATTTTTCTGACCGCTTATTGTGATGAAAATGTACTGGAACAAGCTGAGAAGTCTTTTCCTCATGGTTATCTGATCAAACCTTTTGACCGTCGTGAACTGGAAGCCAGTATTCGGATGGCGCTGGTCAGGCACCAGGCTGAGCTTAGAGTGAAAAGCTCAGAGCTACGGCTGCAACAGGCGCTTGGAGCAGCCAAAATGAGTTATTGGCAGCTGAATTTATCCACGGATCAGCTGGACATGGACAGTGATCTTTATGATTCCCCGCTGCTGCAAGCTCCGTTAGCTGGTGGTATTTCAAAGCTCAAAGCCATACTGGCTCAGGACGAACAGCAACGTTTAACAAAACTACTCAGCCGTAAACGGGATTTTAATGCCGTTTTTATGTCTGCACAGACCAAACCTCCGCGCTATCTGGAATTGTTCGGACGTTTCCAGATGTCCCAGAACCAGGAATTAATCAGTGGCTTATTGCGTGATGTCACTCACAAGCAAAAAGAAGAGCTGCAGCTTCGTCAGGCCAGCACTGTATTTAAAACCACATCAGAAGCTATTTTAGTGTTGGATGATGCGGGTCAGGTTTTATCAGCGAATCCGGCTTTTAGCCTGGTGACAGGTTACAGCGAAAACGAAATACGGGGCCTTAAACCGGATGATTTTTTGTATCCGAAACAACAAACCTCGCCTGTGTCCGTGCGGTTGCGGGAATTAAGTTCCAGTTACTGGAGCGGTGAAGTGGAATGCAAACGCAAAGACGGTTCCCTCTTTCCGACCTGGCAACATCTGTGCAAAGTCCGTTCACCTATGAGTAAAGGAGCCATCAGTCATTACGTGGTGATGTTTTCGGATATTTCGGCGCTCAGGCGTGCAGAAGAGAACCTCGCCCTGCTGGCGTTCAGCGATCATTTAACAGGTCTTGGCAACAGGGTGAAACTGGAAAAAATGCTGAAAACCGAACTGGTCCGGGCCAGCAGAAACCAGAGCATGTTAGGAATTTTATACCTGGATTTAGACGGTTTTAAATTGGTGAATGATACGCTTGGCCACCATACCGGCGATTTATTACTGCAGGAAGTAGCGAATCGTATCTGCAAACTGACCAGAGCTGGCGATGTTGCCACCCGTGTTGGCGGTGACGAATTTGTCCTGGTGGTGCCTGATATTCATCATCCATCCGATTGCCTTCATATTGCTGAAAAAATACTGAACACCATAGCTCAGGATGTTTCGTTGCAGGACAATATAGTCAATGTGTCCGCCAGCATAGGCATTGCCTGTTATCCGGATGACGCCACCAGCTATGAAGAACTGCTCAAATGTGCTGATTTAGCCATGTTTGCCGCCAAAGATGATGGCAGAAGCAGATTCACCTTCTTTAACCCTTTGATGGCAGAAAAAACCAGACAAAGAGTGCAGATTGAAAAAGATCTGAAAACAGCCTTAAACAAAACGGACGAACTTTTGATCTACTACCAACCCATAGTCAGGCTCAAAGACGAACAGCTAAAAAGCTTTGAAGCGCTGATCCGCTGGTCTCATCCTACTTTAGGTTTTATTCCACCTGACCGTTTTATTAAAGTCGCCGAACAAAGCAGCCTGATTAACGAAGTCGGTGATTGGGTAGTGCAACGGGTATTTCAGGATATGACCACACTGGTCGGGCGTTATGGTAACGACATAACAGTGTCAATCAATTTATCGGTACGCCAACTGGAAGATCAACAATTAGCAGAAAAAATCAGTACCCTGGCAGCCCAGTTTAATGTGTCATTGTCTTCGGTTTATTTTGAAATGACTGAAACAGCCTTAAGTCAGAGTCCAAGTATGGTAAGCACTCTGGAGAAATTACGTTATCTGGGCGCACGTATTTCAGTGGATGATTTTGGCACAGGTTACTCATCCTTAAGCCGCCTGCGGGAACTGCCTATTGATTGCTTAAAAATAGACAGAGCTTTTATCGTTAGTCTGGAAAAAGATAACAACAGCGCAGCTATAGTGCGGGCAATCTGTGCTTTAGGCAAAGCCTTAGGCCTGACTATCATTGCCGAAGGGGTGGAAACTCAAGGCCAGTATCAGATTTTAAAAGACATAGGCTGTGATAAAGCTCAGGGTTATTTATTCGGCAGGCCCGGGCCGCTGAGTTGAGTTTTGCAATTCGTCGCTACCCGGCAAACAGCAGTAGGTCAAGACTGGTCCTGCTATACACAGAGCGCTATACTCTCTATTAATCAATGAATTAATCGGACTTTTAGTGTGCGACTGACTCCCTATGAAATAAAAAGCATCAAGGCTTGCGTAAAAAAAGTCCTTGGGCCTGATGCAACAGTCAGCCTGTTTGGATCCCGGACTGACGATACAAAAGCAGGAGGCGATATTGATCTTCTGGTGCAAAGCTTGTTGGCCATTGATAATCCAGCCATGACAGCAGCACGAATCGAAGCAGAGATTATTATGGCTCTGGGCGACCAAAAAGTAGATGTCCTGCTCAAAGCTCCAAATCTTGCAGTCCAGCCTATTCATCAAATTGCCGAACAGGGAATTTTGTTATGACGCAACGCGACAATTTAATGAGAGTCTATAAACTTGACAACTAACACCTTTAAAGGAAACGGTTGGACCCTAAATACAGACCCACATGGTTTTGCAACAGTTAAATGTGAAGACTGGCATGGGTTTATAAATTTGTTTCACCAAAAAGATGGTTTGAGGCAAAACAAAGCATACATTTATAGGGGGCAGGCATCTCAAAACTGGAAACTTGAACCAACGTTGAAAAGACAGTTTGAACACAACATGCCTGCGGAAATAGAGAGTGAAACCCTTAGGCATTTTAAAAAATACTGCTTAGGACGCCGTGGAACTAATCCTGCACCTTTAACGGATGACCAATATTGGGCGTTAGGTCAACATTTTGGCTTGCATACACCGTTGCTGGACTGGACGGAATCCCCCTACGTCGCAGCGTTTTTTGCTTTTCGTGGTAACCAACATTTAACTGATAATGTTGTTGTATGGG
>CBIMJC010000284.1:0-5284 GCA_966244125.1 uncultured Rheinheimera sp. | reverse complement strand
TGGACCATAAAACCGGCTACTACAGCGGACTGCACTGGCAATATAAAGATCAGACTGAAGTCCGGTTGTATTGGTACGACAACAGAGGCGAACCCACCACCTTTAAAGCAGGTCAGTACGCCTGGGATACGCGTTTTCTGAGCCTGGCTTTACAACATCAACTGACAGAGCAATGGCGGCTGCTGGCGCAGTATCTGAACGGTGATACCGCCATGGGACAGAACACAGTAGTGGCGGATTATCGCAGCCATTATCTGATGCTGAACTACCAGCAGGAGCAGCACAGCCTTAGCGTCCGTTATGACCATTTTGAAGTGACAGACAAAGATCAGACGCCTGCCGATGATAACAATGGCAAAGGTCATAGCTGGACTTTGAACTGGACTTATCAGCTGACAGAACACTTGAGTCTTGCGCTGGAGCACAGCAGTTTACGCAGTGTTCAACCGAACAGAACCCAGTGGAATGGCTGGCAGGCTGAGGCGAAGCAGCGTTCCAGCAGCCTGATTTTTGGGTATCGCTGGTAGATCAGCACAGCTGAATTAGCCCAGCAGCATCCAAAGCGCCACGGCAAACATTAAACTGGCCGCAATACGGTTCAGCCACTGCACTTTGTTTTGCTGCTGGAAAAATGCGCCCAGCGCTTTGCCACCACTGGCGTAAAGCAACATCGACAGAAACTCTAACGCAATAATAATACAGACCAGCACCAGCAACTGAGGCCAAAACGCCAGTTGACTGTCTATAAAAGGCGGCAGTAAGGCCATATGAAAAGCCCAGCCTTTGGGGTTAGACACCGCAGTGACAAAACCCTGACTAAATAAGCTGCGTCGTGGCATCAGTTCGCGGCTGATACCAGCCTGAGGAATAGCCAGCTTGCCTTTGGCCCACCACATTTGCCAGCCGAGATAAGCTAAAAATAAAGCGCCGGCAATTTTAAACCACTGAAATACAGCAGGAAATTGCAGCATCATAGCTGCGACACCACAAACAGCCAGGATGGCCACCAAAGCCACACCTAACATCTCGCCCCACATCATCCATAAAGTGCGGCGTACCCCCTGGGTCATGCCCAACGTCATAGCCAGAGTCATGCACATACCGGGGGTGACAGAGACAAATAAAAAAGTCGGAATAAAAGCGCCCATCAAGGCCAGATTGATCATAGCTACCTCATCAGCTGAAGCTGGTTATTCTGTCTGGTTGTAAGGGCGGCGACAAGAGCGGCAAACCGGCTTTTTAAGGTTCTGGCCGCTCGCGCAGAAAAACCGCAAAACGAGGTGTGCCTTTATGGGTCAGCCCCTGATAGCGAAAAGTGACTAAAGCTCCTATTTCAGGCGGATTTTTCCGCTCTTGTACCGTAAAACCTGAACCTAATTTAAAACGGCGACCGTCCGGCAACTCCACCAGCAATGCGCCCAGCATGCCACTGAATTGCCCCTTGCCCGCCACATGAGCTACCACTCTGGCTTCAGCATCTTCAGCAAGTTTCAGTTTTTGTAAGTGACTGACCCGTCCGCTTTGATACAGTGCATGACCACTGTGCAGCATCAGCCCTTCCCCACCTTCAGCCACCACTTCGCGTAGCAGCTCGTCCAGTTGGGTCTGGCTTTGCAGTTGCTGCTGTGGCACTAACTGCACAAAAGCAGTCCCGGGCAATTGTTGCTGTAAAAACTGCAATCGCTGCGTAAAAGTTCCGGGCTGCTGTGGCGCGTCAAATACCATCAACCTGACATGCTGCCAGAGTTCGTCTGTAGCACCTGGCTGCAATGCCTGCATCACCTGTTGAAACTGTCCCCGGCCTGCCCATAATTCGCCATCCAGCGCATAGGCAGGTAATTGCTGCAGTAACAGATCCGGCAGCTTAATCCATTGGCCACTACGGCTACGCAACTGTTTACCATCCCAGAAGGCCCGGACCCCATCAAGTTTTTCACTGATCCAAAAGCCTGCCACCTCCTGCTGGGACTGATAAGTCTGAGCCAGTTGTAACTGCGGCAATGTGGCAATAGCAAAAGCCGGTAGCGCCGCCAGCATGGCGCTACAACAGATCGATTTGTAGAAAATTTTCATTTGCCCACCTCCTTGTTGTGCTGAGGTTTAAAGTGTAGCCCGCTTCAAATGAAAATAAAGTGTTAACAAAAAATGCACTTCTTTAGTGCTCTGATGTACTGAAAAGGCTCATCAAGCTATTGTTCAGCAAGGGAAAACTATTAGAACGGTGGTGAATTTATTAATAAAATCAAATCTTTGACATCAGACTGTCACCTGCAGGTACAGATACTGCTTCAGTATTCAGGCTTGTTTGTTTTTTAATTCCGGAGTCTGCCATGGTTCAGCTTTATTTACGCCAACATCCGCAACGTGATCTGCTGGAACAAGAGTTACAGCAACGCTTTTTTCCGGCGCTGGATTCCCCTTGTCAGCTTTGTCAGTTTGTTCTGACGCTCTCCAGTACCTCACGCAGCGCTGAGTATCAGGCCATGCAGCAACTGGCACAGCAACATGGCAAAAATCTTGAACCTCATGAACAAGACTGCAACCTGCAACTGGGCAGCTGCTGGCTACGCTGGGAGCGGCATAATGAATTTTCCACTTATACCTTTATCCGCAGCGGTGTGGCGACTAGTTTATTTTGTGATCCGCAGGATTTAGTACCGGATCATTTATGGTTTGCCAGCCTGCCCGGCCAGCTGTTTCGGGTGGTGCAACTGAGCATAGTGCAACCAGCTCAGCTGGCGACCCAAGACCCCACCACTTTGTTTGTCAGCGAACATCTGATCAGCAGCATGGTATACAACGGCAAAGCCAGAATTTGGACAGACTTTCGTAAACACAATGAAGGCGCTGGCCGCATGCTGTTGCTGGACAATGGTTTAAGCCGCAGTGCTTTAGGTGCTTTAGTACAGCAGCTGTTTGATTTGGGTAACTATCGCAAACTGGCACTGTTGGCCTGGCCTTACTGCAAACAGGCGCTGCATCAATTGCCACAACAAGAACAACAGCTGGCCGTTATTACCTCCCGTATTGAACAAAAACAAGGCAATGACGAGCAGTTGCTGGATGAGCTGATCCAACTGGCCGCTCAGACCGAACATCAAATCTCAGAAAACAGCAGCAGATTACAGGCCAGCCATGCGTATTATCAGCTGACGCTGGACAGGCTCAAAAGTCTGGATGAACAACCGGTCGAAGGACTGATGTCACTGCAACACTTTACCGAACGACGGCTGACACCAGCCTGGCGTACGGCTCAGTCAGTACTGAAACGTCAGCAGCAACTGGCTGAACGTTTAGGCCGTTCCACTGAACTGCTGCGCACTCAGATTAACCTGAAACTGGCCTGGCAAAACCAGACGTTGCTGGCATCCATGGATAAAAGAGCTCACTTGCAGCTTAAATTACAAAGCGCGGTTGAACGTTTGTCCGTGGTCGCTATCAGCTACTACTCTTTGCAACTCTTAGCCAAAGCCCAGCAAGCCATAGTGCATTGGATCCCGCAGTGGCCGGCAAAAACCATAGAAGCCATCAGTATCCCGCTGGTGGTGGCTATAGTGCTGTGGTACTTTTGGCATTTGCGCAAAAAACTGGCTCAGCATTAAAGGAGAATTCGCTAAGTGTCGAAATCTCCTCTAGTTTTAAACGAGTTTTGAGGAGATTTCATGTTCAGAGTGTTTTTGATGATGAGTCTGGCACTGAGTTGCGCAGTCGGGGCCGATCAGGACTGGTTCCCGGTTGACGTACAGGCAGACGGCAAGCTACAGCAGTACCAGCCACTATCAAAAGTCAGCAAAGTCTGGCGACTCTGCGCTTTATTACCTCATGGCAAAGATCATTATTGGTGGGGGGTGTCCTGGGGTTTAGCAGAGGAAGCCAAACGTCAGGGGGTGCAGTTAGGCATTTATGAAGCCGGAGGTTATGAAAACTTACCCCGTCAACGCCAGCAACTACAGGATTGTGTCGGTAATAAAGCAGACGCGCTGATTATTGGTGCTATTTCCAGCGAAGGCTTAAACGACTTAATTTTGCAGCTGAAAAATACCGGTATTCCGGTGATCGATCTGATCAACGGCATCAAAAGCCCGGCCATCAGTGCACGTTCTTCAGTATCTTTTGCCGATATGGCGACCAAAAGCCTGCAGTATCTGTTAAAACACAGTTCACAACAAAACGCCAGTGTCGCCTGGTTTCCGGGGCCAGCTCAGGCCGCCTGGGTGCAGGATGCTGAACAGGGTTTAAAACAAGAATTAGGAAAGAGTCAGATGAAGCTTCTGCATGGAGGTTATGGTGCCACCGATAATTTTTCACAAGCGACTTTAGTACGGCAACTTTTTAGTCATGCGCAGCCAGACTATGTATTGGCTAACGCAGTGGCGGCCGGTGTTGCTCAAAATTTTATCTCGGCTGAACGCCTGACGAAAACTGAAGTGATGGCCTATTACGCCAATCCGGAAGTGGTACGGCTACTGCAAAGTGGCGGGTTATTGGCGGCGGCGACAGATTCCCCCGTGATCCAGGCCCGCATCAGTATTGATTTAGCGCTGCGTATTCTGGAGCGACAACCTTATGCCCGTCAGGTCAGTCCACAAATACGCATTTTGGATCAGAGCACTATTACTCAGTTGCCTTTGCAGCAGATCATAGCGCCGAAACAACAATGGATGATCCGCCAGCCATTAGCTGCTAAAACGCCTTGAAGTTCAAAGCCTCAGAGCTTAGGACCAAAACATAAATCACCGGCATCCCCCAGACCAGGCACTATGTAAGCCTGCTCGTTCAGTTGCTGATCCAAAGCCCCTAACCATACATAACTGTTGGCTGGCAAATGCTGGCGCAAGGCGTCTACCCCTTCAGGCGCGGCAATAGCAGCAGCGACATGCACAGAACGGGGTGTCGCCTGACTGGCGATCAGTTGCCAGACTTTCAGTAAAGAGCCGCCTGTCGCCAGCATAGGGTCTATTAAAATCAGATCCCGGCCTGTTAAATCCGGCAATGCAGCATAGTTCATCCGGATTTCTAACTGCTCAGCTGTTTCAGCTTCGACTCGGTAAGCACCGATAAAACCACTGTCTGCTTCATCAAAAGCATTAGCAAAACCCTGATAAAACGCCAGACCAGCCCTTAACACTGTCACCAGCACCGGAGGCTGTGCCGGCACTGCAATTTCTGTACGGCCAAGCACGGTTTGCACTTCAATCGTGTGCACAGGCAGAGTCTTGGCCACTTCTGCCGCCAGCAAAAACCCCAACCGCTCTAAGTTAAATTTAAAGCGCAGCCTGTCTTT
>CBIMJC010000283.1:0-5322 GCA_966244125.1 uncultured Rheinheimera sp. | reverse complement strand
CGCATACACCTGCGCATTGAGCTGGTGCATTTGTGATAACTTTTTCACCCGGAGCGCATGGTAATCACTGCTGATAAATAAGTAGTTTTTGGTTTTATCCAGCTTTTGCTCCAAAGAGGCAAACTCATGATATGTAGTAGCCCCGCCATCAAAACAGCTAATGGCTGCATACTCTGTTTTTTGTTTTAACAGCTCTTCATAAGGTGCGCAGTGCAAAGTGGTCATATAAACCTGTACAGGGCGCTGCTGCGCGTTAATCATCAACGCCAGCTGATTAATTCTGTTACTGGCGCAATCCGGCAGACTATGCTCATTCCCGCCACACCCCAGCAACACATAATCTCCGTTAAAACTCGCCGGCAGTTGTGCTGTACTGATTTGGGTGTTGTACCAGTGACGCACCTGATTGGCCAAGAGCGTATTGCCGCTTAGATAAAACCAAATCAGCAACAACCACAAGCCTTTACGGCGATAGTACAGGCAGGCGAAAAAAAACAGCCAGAGAAATATATTCTGCGGGTATAAAAAGGGTTCTAAAAAATCTTTCACTTTGATTCCTTTCGCTGAACTGTATCTGTCACTGTTTATACCCAAAGTCATTGATGGTGCAGTGAGGCGACAAGTGTGCTAGACCCCGGGAGCATAGTTCACCTATGCAACTGGGGCGAGAACACGCAGTCAACAAAGCTGCAGCTTCAGGTAAGAAGGGTATAAAGATACCACAGAGTCACTAAGCCACCATTCAGCTAACACTGTTATTTTATTAAAAATTTTTTCAACAGCGGCCTTTGGTCATCTAAGCTTTCAGGCGTGCTGTGATAAGATGTCCGCAAAGAAAGAGCCAACAAGGTTAATGGAGTTTGTTATGTTTAAAACGGTATCGGTGATTGGTTTAGGGTATATAGGCCTGCCTACGGCCGCCATGTTGGCATCACGCAAGCTGCGTGTGATTGGTATAGATGTGAATCAACACGCTGTGGACACCATCAATCAGGGTAAAATTCATATCGTCGAGCCTGAACTGGATATGCTGGTGCATGCTGCAGTGACAGGCGGTTATTTATCAGCGCAAACCACGCCTGTGGCCGCTGATGCCTTTATGATTGCAGTGCCAACCCCATTTTTTGATGATCTGTCACCGGATCTGACTTATGTCGAAGCGGCCGTAAAATCTATAGCTCCGGTGCTGGCAAAAGGGAATTTAGTAGTGCTGGAATCCACCAGTCCGGTTGGTACCACAGAAAAAATCTGTCAGTGGATCAGTGAAGCCCGTCCGGATTTAACAGTACCCACAGACTCGGCTCAGCCAGATATCCATGTTGCTTATTGCCCGGAGCGTGTGTTACCTGGCCGCGTGGTCTATGAGCTGATTGCCAATGACCGTATTGTCGGTGGCTTAACGCCAGCCTGTTCGGAAAAAGCCAAAGCTTTGTATCAAACTTTTGTCACAGGTGAATGTTTAGTCTCTGACGCCCGCACCGCAGAAATGTCAAAACTGACAGAAAACGCCTTCCGTGACGTTAATATAGCTTTTGCCAACGAGTTATCTTTGATCTGTGACGAGCTGAATATTAACGTCTGGGAACTGATTAAAATGGCGAACCGCCATCCACGGGTAAATATTCTGACTCCTGGTGCTGGTGTCGGCGGACACTGTATTGCAGTGGATCCATGGTTTATCGTGCACTCAGCCCCGGAACAAGCCAAACTCATCCGTACAGCCCGTGAAGTGAACGACTTCAAACCGCAATGGGTACTGCAAAAAATATTATCTACCGTCGCCAACCACGCACTGCATAAGCCTTCTATCGCCTGCTTTGGTTTAGCCTTTAAACCGGATATCGACGATTTACGGGAAAGCCCGGCGCTGCACATAGTCAATGACTTAGCCGCAGCTTATCAGGGTAAAATTTATGCGGTTGAACCTAACGTAGAAAAAACCAATAAGCTCGCTGCCAATGTGGAATTGGTGTCAGTAGAACAAGGTTTAAAAGCCGACATAGTGGTGATCCTGGTGAACCACAAAGGTTTTGGTGATTTGGACTTTAGTAAAAACAGTCTGATCAACGTCGTAGGTCCATTACGCTCAGCCCTTTAAGAGCTCTCCCTGTCTAAAAGCCAGCCTGTCCCGGCTGGCTTTTTTTTAGCTCAATGTCCGGCACTAGTTATTGATCACCTGTTGCTTAGTCTTTTGAAAAGGCTGCGTCAGATCTGTTTTGCTGGCGTCATCAACCCAGCGAAACATCGCCTGCTGATAAGCCTCAGTCTGCCATAAAGCCACAAGCGCTCTGTCTATCTGCTCTATCAGCTCTTGCCCTGCTTTACTTTTATTACAGGTAATATGGGATACAACATAAGGTGAGGCGTCTGCAACTGCCAGACTTTGAATGCCTGCACTATGAGGTTTTTCACGCAGATAAAAAGCCATTCGCTCCGGGTACTCTATGACATAGTCGACCCTTTTGGATAACAACAGGGTCGCGGCATTTACCTCACTGGTAAATTCATGTGGGATAAAATTAGCGTGACGGGTCGCCGCCCGCACTGAAGGCGGATAAAACCTGTTGGGCTGATAGGCGCCGGTCAGTGTATCGTCCTGCACTAACTGCAGTACGTCCACTTTGCCATTGGATTGAACTGCAGCATGTTGTTTACCATCCGCAAAGAGACGAAAATGCACAGCAAGGCCGGGCAATACAGCCACGGCTTTAGAATACCAACGATTTTTCGCCCGCTCTTCGGTAAAAATGCTGCCAAAACCGCAAACGGCTTTCTGCTGCTGAAAAAATGCCTGCTCCAGGCGTGGTAAATTCACCACCTGAAACCGGTGTTTGATCTGTGGCAATTGCGCCGTCAGTTGTTGCAACAACAGATCAAAGGTACCTTGCTCAGCGTCAGCACCCACAGTGATTTGATGTGGAGGCCAGTCCGTTTTTAACCAGGTGACCTCCATAGCCAGGCTGTTTTGACAGCAGATCAGGGCTGCGATGATAAAGCCATTACGCACTGCGCCTCCTGTTGCTGTGCCAGCGGACCTTTACTAACCATATATGACAATCAGCCTTGCCGCTGACTTTTCCGCTGCACTTTAATTTGCCAGATACAGGTCAGTACCAGCATAGCGGTAATAAGTAAGTTTCCGCTTAAAAACAACCAGGCCGTGATTTCTACTGTCAGTTGATAGTTAAACCAGCAATAGGCCAACGCAGTCAGAGCCACAGCCAGTGTCACCAGCATAGCTTTATAGTGATTCGCTCCTAAGGAGGTGAGCAGCACTTCAAAGTAAGTTTTTACCAGGGTGATCCATAAAGTGGCCAGTACCAGATGCAACATCAGCAGATGACCAGGCTCCAGCGCTTCGTTAAAGGAGACTTGATACAACCAGTCACCTAAGGGCCACATCAGCAGATAAGGCAATGACAAAACCGGCAAAGTGAACAGCAACACTTTGCGGAAAAACTGCAGTTTGACACTCAAATCTGTCAGCCGGCTTAACCGGCTTAAAAATACCTGAGAAAAAATCACCGGTAATAAAGTGATAGGCATGAACAAAATAAAGAGTTTTCTGAACTGCCCCAGCGCCAGTAAAGTGCTGAACAGCGCCAGAAAGATAAAAGGAATGTTGGTCATGATAATGGCGAATACATCATGCAAAGCAAAGTGCAGCCTGTGCCTGATATCCTGCCAGCCAAAGTAGCTGAAAAAATTGCGGACATAAGGCCCTGCCCCGGCTTTGAGTTCAGGCCAAAGCACATTCAGTCCCATCACCACAGGCAACAGGCTGGCAACTAAGACAGCTTCGAGCATGGCATCCAGTTGTGTTATCACCCCGGCAAACAACAAAGCCACCACGACCAGCAAACTGACAGCCCCAACAAACTGAGATTTTACTTCAACAAAAAACTGCTGACGGCCTTTGAGGTAACAAAAAATCGCCTGACTGACAGCCCAGACCAGGCCTATCAACAAACTCAGCCAATACAAATAATAAGGCACAGTGTCATTGATCCAATAATCAATACCTACTGCAGCAACACACAACAGCAAAAACACAATAAAACTAAGCACCAGGCTGTTGAATAACAAACTGATTTGCTGCTGTTTAGCTGAGTAGTGGATCAGATAAAAACTCACGCCAAAAGCTATGGTAGGGTAAAACAGATTGGCCAGCATATAGACATAACTGAATACACCAAAATCGCTGGCCAGCAATTGTCGCGCCACCACCAGATTGAGTAACCAGCGCGAACCAAAGTTCAGACCATGGGCCAGACTATTGTTCAGCAGCTTGCGGACAAAATCACTGCGTAACATGAGCGGGCTCCTCTGGCTTTGATGCAGGCTGACCATAGATCAAAGCTGCTGCGTTAATAAAGCCCCAGACCGGCCACAACATACCTGAGCTCACCACATGACCAGCGATACAGGACACCATCAGCAACAACAGATTCAGCAGCACCAGCATAGCCGCGATGTCGGATGAAAATAATCTGCTTAACTTCAAGTTCTGCGCTATAAAACCTGTAAAAATCCAGATAAAAAACATCAGACCAAACACACCATAAAACATATATAAATCAAAGGGATCAGATTCAGCCCAAAACTTCCACAAATGTTCTGATACACCAATTAAACCAACTCCAACTAACCTGTGTACATCGCTGTAATAAAAATGGACGACCTGCCAGATCTCAGCCGCGTATTTATCGCGGGACGATAACAACACGCCCAGAATGCCCTGCTGCTGATAAATATGCTGGAGTTTTTCGGCCAGCCCCAACTGCGCTAACAGCAGCGGCGCCTGCCAAATCAGTACTGCGGCGGCTGCACACAATAGCAGCCCGGCCCATGCCAATGCAGTCCAGTTCAGGCGGATAAACCAGGGCATAAGCGGGATCAGGACCACCAACATCAAGGTCCCCAGCAGGCCGGTTTTGGTCAGCATTAAACTGGCACACCAGACTGAACTGGCAGCGACCGCCACAAATATCAGTTTTTGCTGTCGCCAGTAATACTGCAACAGCCAGGCTGACAGCACCAAAAGCACCACGGACAGTTCGTTGGCAGCATTAAAAAAACCTTTGCTGCCCAAATCCACCTGAGTCAGATGCTGTTGTGGCAAATAGGAGGTGTAGCCGTATCCCAAAGCGCCCAGCATAAAATTCACAACAACAATCAAATAGTTTGCGATAAACACCCGATGCAGAAAAAGTCGGGCAAAACCGTTATCCAGTTGCGCCAGACTATGCAGGTAATAAAAGGCGATCAGAGGTGAAATCAGTTTCAGGATCAGTCCGAGATCTGCAGCCAAAGAGCCGCCAA
>CBIMJC010000282.1:0-5390 GCA_966244125.1 uncultured Rheinheimera sp. | reverse complement strand
AAAGCCGCTGACGATCAGAGGCAAAGCCGCAAATAACGTCAGTACAGTGCCCAGCATCATAATGACAATACCCAAAGCCATACCCAAAGCCGGATGAATACGCTGCCCTACTTTGCCGGAAATAGCAGAGCCCACAGTACCGGTTAAATAAGTGACAAATAACAAGCCTATCCAGCCGCTTGATAAGCCATAATGCTTATCGGACAAGCGGAAAGCGACAAAAGTGTACTGATTTAAAAAGATAAAAAAGTTAAGGCCACCAATCAGATAAGTCAGCAATAAGGTTTTTTGACGCAAATGAAACCAGTTGTCCGCCATGGCTTGTTGTAGCTGAAAGGGTTGTTTCTGGAAATAACTGGATTTGGGTAAATAACGCCAGACCAGATAAGTACAAAGCACACTGCCCAGTCCCATAGGCCAGAATACCCATTGCCAGTGATTGAGTTCAGCAAACCAGCCTGACAATAAACGCCCGCTGATGCCCCCCAGGGAATTGGCGCTAATGTAGTAGCCCACAGCCACCACCATGGCGGTTTTACTGAATTCTTCGCCCATATAAGCGATAGCAATAGCAGGCAGGCCACCTAAACAAAAGCCCTGCAAAGCCCGCAACACTAATAGCGAGTGATAGGATTCGACCTGAGTCAGCGCCAGGGTGCTGAGTGCCATCCCCGCCAGACTACAGAGCAATAAAGTACGACGGCCATAGGCATCTGACAAAGCGCCATACACCAGCAAAGATAAACCTAAAGCCAGGGTGCCTATGGCATAACTCCAGCTGGTTTGTAATGGTGTCAGTTGAAATTCACGGCTTAACAGCGGTAATAAAGGTTGCAGCATATGCAGATTGGCAAACACAAATACCGCAGCCAGACAAAGCGCAAAACTGGCGGCGTAAAAAGCAGGTGTGTTTTTTTCAATCATAGGCTTAGTCAATCACTCAGAGCTGGTGGTGGTGCAGATAAAAGATGGCTAAGTATACCGCGAATAAGCTAATTTTTACTTTGTTTTACCGCAAATGCCTGCTGCACAGCCCTAAATCAAAGCGTAAGATAAGCCCCACTTTACGCAACCATCCAAAAGGAAAAACTATGCGTCTCTCTTTAGTTACCCTGGCTATCAGTGGCCTGTTCCTCGCCAGCTGTAACGATGCCCCAACCCCAGTTGAATCAAGCACAGTAACCAAAGCGGTTTCCCCTGCCACTCAAACCGCTGAGCAGCTGTATCAACAAGCCACCCAACTACTGTTTCAGGCCCGTGCTTTAAATGCCTCAGCTTTAGGTTTATCGGAAGAGGTGGTAGGTAAAGCCTTTACCACTGAGCTGGAAAATTACAGTGCAGAAGCCGAAGCACAACTTCGCAAACAACTGAATGCAGTGATAACTCAGTTGGCGGCCTTACCTGTGCCTGCAGACGCTGTTGCCGCCGAAAATCAGGCTGTGATGCTTAATATTATGCAGTATTACGCTGGCAGCCCGGATTTCCCACAGGGGTATATCGACTCCTGGATGGGACACTCAGCTTTTGTGGTGAATCAAATTAATGGCCCTACTATAGATATGGCTGGCGCTTTGCAAAATTCGCATCCCATTCACACTGAGCAGGATGCCAAAAACTACTTAAGCCGGCTGGAGAAATTTGGCACAGCATTAAAAGCAGTTGAACAACGTTTTGTTTCAGATGCTGCGACGCTCTGGATAGCCCCTAAAGTGCTGTTGGAAAAATCACTCGCTATTTTAGATGGTTATGCCGGCGGTGAAGCCACAGAACATGTATTGTACAAAGACTTTGCGAAAAAACTGGATGGCCTGAAAGACTTAACTGCAGATGCAAAACAGCAGTATCTGAGCTCTGCTGCCCTTTTAGTTCAAAAGCAAGTGCAGACGGGTTATCAGCAACTCGCAGCCACAGTGCGGGCTGAGCTGCCAAAAGCCCGCGCTGAATCCGGCATTTGGGCACAACCTGATGGTGATAAGTTTTATGCCTGGTCAGTGAAACAACTGGGTGATACAGACCTGACACCAGAGCAAATTCATCAGACAGGTTTGGATGAAGTGGCCCGTATCAGTCAGGAAATGGACAGTATCTTAAAAGCCCAGGGTTATAAAGACGGCACTGTTGGCGCTCGTATGACAGCGCTGAATAACGAAAAGAGATTTTTATATGAAGACTCGGACGCCGGCCGTCAGCAAATACTGGATGATTTAAACACATACATAGCTGAAATTAATCTGCGGATGCCAGAGCTTTTTGCCACTCAACCACCTTATCCGGTGGAAGTGCGGCGTATTCCGGTGGAAATTCAGGACAGCGCAGCTGGTGGCCAATACACTTCACCCGCTATTGATGGCAGTAAACCAGGTATTTATTGGATTAACCTGCGCGATATCAAAGCCAATGCCAAATTTGATTTAAAAACTCTGACTTATCATGAAGCTAACCCTGGTCATCACTGGCAGGTTGCTCTGAATTTAGCTCAGGAGCATTTACCTTTGCTACGCCGGGTTGCCCCTTACAACAGCTATGTCGAAGGCTGGGCTTTGTACTCAGAGCTGGTGGCAAAAGAAATGGGCATGTACAAAGAGGAACCTTTTGGCGATTTAGGCCGGTTAAAAGCTGAGTTATTCCGCTCTGTACGTTTGGTGGTCGATACAGGCCTGCACGCGAAAAAATGGACCCGCGAACAAGCCATCAGTTATATGGCAGAAACTACAGGCACCACTGAATCTGATGTGGTCTCTGAAATAGAGCGTTATATGGCATGGCCTGGTCAGGCTTTAGGTTACAAGCTGGGTATGCTGAAGATAGTGGAACTGCGCTCTTACGCCAAAGAGCAGTTAGGCGACAAATTTGATATCAAAGCCTTCCACGATTTGGTGTTGTTAGGCGGTGCTGTGCCTATGTCGGTGCTGGACAGCAAAGTGAAAAACTGGGTCGCCAGCCAATAAGCTTAAAACGAAGACTGGGGGTCAGGCCTTGAATGTTGAATTAGAATTCAACATTCAAGGCCTGACCCCCAGGTTTTAGCCACCAGCCTGCTCACCTTGTTCTGCGACTTTGACTTTGGTCACCAGCAGCTGGTCAATTTTGTAGCTGTCGATATCCACCACTTCAAACTTGTAGCCCTGATACACCACAAAGTCGGTCCGTTTTGGAATTTTACGCAGCATATACATCATAAAACCGGCAATGGTTTCGTAGTTTTCATCGTCCGGGAAGCTGTCGATATCAAAGACCCGCATCACATCATCCAGCGGCGTTAACCCTTCGACCAACCAGGAGGCATCGTCACGTTGTACTATCTGCTCCTCATCCGAATTCACCAGTTCGCCCATCACTATGCTCATCACATCTTTCAGCGTCACCATACCTACAGTTAAAGCGTATTCGTTCAGTACTACAGCAAAATCGATACCGCTGGATTTAAAATGCGCCAGCACTTCATACAGCGACAGGGAATCCGGCACTATCAACGGGGTGTGGATCATGCCTTCTTTGAGTAAGTTAATAGGCTGCTGATGCAATACCTGCATCAGAATATCGCGGCTGTCGACGTAGCACACCACTTTATCCAGACTGTCATCACAGACAATAAATTTGGCGTGTGGATGCTCAGCAATTTTGTTTTTTATGCTTTCTGCCGATTCTTTCAAAGTAAAGTAAATTAAGCTTTCGCGTGCAGTCATGGCGGAGGTGACAGTACGGGAGTCCATATCAAAGACGTTCTCCAGCAAAGTGCGTTCCTGCTGCTGCAAGACACCAGCCTGAGCCCCTTCATCCATCATGGCCACAATATCTTCAGGGGTAATTTGATCAACACGCTGGGTCGGCACGTTAAAGAGTTTAAACACCAGATTGGCCAGACTATTAAACAACCAGACCAGAGGTTTTAAAATCACCAGCATTAACAAAATCAGGTTCACCACAGAAATCGCCACTTTCTCCGGCGCTAACATCGCCAGTCGTTTTGGCATTAAATCAGCAAATAAAATAAACAGCGCCGTGACAAAAAACACCGACAAACCAAAGGCGATGCCTTCATTGGCCGGGCTTTCAAAAAATAAATTCAGCAGGCTTAAAATAGAAGGAGTAAAAGCAGCTTCCCCCAAAATACCACCTAATATCGCCACAGCGTTTAAGCCAATTTGGGCTATGGTAAAAAAACTGCCGGGGTTAGACTGCAGCTGTAACACTAAGGCCGCACGGGGTTCACCGTCTGATGCCAGTTGTTTTAAGCGGATTTTGCGTGAAGCAGCTAAAGCTATTTCAGACATGGAAAAGAAGGCGCTGGCACTGATCAGCAATAACATAATCAGCAAATTTTCTAGCAGGGACATAAAATCACTCTTTGTTTCAACAGGCTTTGCAGTGGCGCAAGCCATAAGGTTTTAATGAAAATCACTATACCGCTTGTCAGTATACGACTTAAACTCTGTTTTCCCAGCACAAGCACTGAAAAAAATGTTTAAATTTGAACCAGTTATCCTATGGCCGATTTAGTACCCCGCATCCAGCAGGCCTATTTTCGTAACGGCCCGGCCCATAGATCCGGTGCCGACGTCAGCTTTTTGGACATAGTAAAAATATTTGGTTTCCAAAGTATTAAAATCGGCCGCTGGGTCACAGCAGCCGAGCAACAACTGGCGGCTAATCTGTTTTTTGACGCCTTGTCCGATTTAATGTTGCTGTTGCAGGTGCCGGAGCAAGTAATTTCACTGAACCAAAGCCTCAGCCTGAACTTTGGTATTGGTGGTCAACAAGGCAGCTGCGCTTTTTATCAGCCGCAAGGCCGTTTACTGGCGTTGGCGAAAAATGCCGGAGGCGGCAGTCTGGCGCATGAATGGTTTCACGCTTTTGATCATTATATTTGCAGCAAACTCTTTACCGATAACCTGCCGGCTTCTGCTTTTGCCAGTTCCAGTTGGCTGAATAATGCTGAAGTTTCTGCTCATCCGCTGAATCAATATTTGGATCAGGGTTTTGCTGCGCTGTTTTTATCAGCCGATGGCACAGAACCTAATCAGTATGTCAAAACCTCTGCCGCTTTTGATAAGCAACATCGCATTTATTATTACGCCAAACCGGAAGAACTGGCTGCACGGGCTTTTGAGCATATGCTGCAGCAACAACAAGTTAAAAACAGCTTTTTAGTCAGTGGCACTTTAAAAAGCAAAACGGCTAAAGCGGGTTTATACCCGGACTCAGCCTTGTCTTCAGCCTTAGCCCAGCATTGGCTTGGCTATTTTTCTTTGCTGGGGCGCGCTTTACGTTAAGTTTTGCCACCCGTAAAGCCATGGCACAAAAATTGAAATGCATTCTGTCAGAGCCGGCTAGTGACGGTATTTTGACCAAAGGATGTGATGAATGAACACAACATGGCGCATAGCAGA
>CBIMJC010000281.1:0-5391 GCA_966244125.1 uncultured Rheinheimera sp. | reverse complement strand
GCCATAATAAAACCTTTTTGCGCCATCATACTGGCCCAAAGGTAGTTATTACCACCCCAGGAATCCTGTACTGTGGTGCCCCAGGGCTCGCCATAAACATAAAAAATCACAGGATATTTTTTCGAAGCATCCATGTCTGGCGGGAACATCACCCAGCCGTCCAGCATCACGCCGTCGCGGGCTGGTACCTGGAAAAACTCATGGCTTGGCAGATTTTCTTTGGCCAGTTTGGCTTTTAATTCTGCGTTACTGGTCAGGGCTTTTATAGTTTGATGGCCATCGACCTGAATAATCTGGCTGACAGGAGGTTGATTGAAGCTGCTGTAACTATGCATAGCTCTGCTGCCGTCTTTGGCCATGTAGTAACTGTTTTGACCGGAATACTGAGCTGGCGTTAACCTGACCACAGGGCTGCTGCCATCCAGACTGCCTTTGAATAAATACCGTTGGCCGGCATTGTCGGGCGAGGCAATAAAATAAAAGCTGTTGCTGGCTTCGTTTTGGGTTAACAGCTCGATCACGTCATAATTGCCCGGCGTTAAATTAACCAGGCTTTTGCCATCACGTGAGACCCGGAACAAATGACGCCAGCCGTCACGCTCGCTGTGCCATAAAAAGTGGCTGCCATCTTTTTCCCATTCCGTCTCGTAGTACCACTCTAAAAAGGCATCGTCCTTTTCGGTGAATAAGGTCGTCAGGCTTTGGCTCTGCCAGTGGAACAGCTGCAGGCTATTGCTGTTTTGCGGCCGGTTGACGTCCTGGATCAGCACCGCATCGCTGGTTCCGGCCCAGCTGATGCGCGGAATATAACGGTCTCTGTTATCACCAGGTAAAGCCGCCCAACGGGTTTGTTTATCTTTGGTGTTGACCACTCCGACCCGCACCGCCGAGTTTTTTTCGCCTGCTTTGGGGTAAGGAAATTGGGTGAGTTGTGGATAAAGGCTGTCGGTATTGTTCAGCATAGTGAAAGAACGCACGCCGTTGGTATCCAGTTGCCAGTACGCAATGTTCTGACTGTCCGGACTCCAGCGAAAGCCATCAGCTATGGTAAATTCTTCTTCATACACCCAGTCAAAGTTGCCGTTAACGATAGTGGCGTTGCCATCCTTGGTTAAGGCTGTGACCCCGGTGCTGCCCAGGGATTCCATATAAATATTGTTGTTTTTAACGTAGGCCACTTTTTGGCTGTCTGGCGAAAACTTGGCAAACATCAGCTTTTTCGCTTCAGGTTTTTCACCACCTAACTGGTAAAGCTGATTGGTTTTTAAATTCAGCACCCAAAAGTCGCCTCGGCTTCGGGAGCGCCAGACTTTCTCGCCATTACTGAATACCAATAACCACTGGCCATTGTCAGACCATTGATAGTCCTCAATACTCAGGGCTTCTTTGGCGCCTTTGGGTGTCAGTTGTTCCAGTGACACCAGTACCTTGCGGCCTGAGCCATCAGGCTGATAAAACACAATATCGTTGCCTTTGACCCCATGTTCTTCATCTTTGGCTTCGGCTTTTTTCGTGTTATCTCTTGGTTCCAGCACAGTGTAGCCGCTGCCATCATCCAGCCAGCGGAAGTAAGGTGCTGTTTCTGCTTTGAATTCTTTGTCCTGATAAATACGCTTTAACGTCAGTGGAGCTTTGTCGCTGACAGGTGCTGTGGTCGACACACAGCTGACAAGGCTCAGCAGGCTGAGCGCAGCAAGAAAAACGCTTCTGTTTATGTTCATATTATTTTTCTTTCATCGTGGAGGGTTAGGATGGTCGTCAGTGCGGCTGACCAGGTCTGTATAACATATCCGGATTTGCACGGCAGATGAATGAGTTAAATCAGCTTTTTGGTCAGATATTCAGCAGCTTATACAGGCCGCAGATGTGATGGGATCATTAAACAAAGCAAGGGAAAAGGCTGGTCAGGCACCATTTTGTCTCAGGCTGCAAATCCGCAGCTGATCAATAGGCAAACTCTTCCAGTTTCGGATACTGCTTTAATACATCACAGGCTCTTTGCATGGCGTCGCCAAACAAGGCCGGATGAAAATCGCCGTTTTGGCAGTAGTCGCGGCGAAACTGTAACAGGCTGTTGATGTCCTGTGCAGCTTTGGCCAAAGCTTCCTGTTGGCCTGTGCCGTAATCCTGCCCTATGGCATAAAAAGCTTTCTGAATTTTACGGGTGACTACTGAATCTGACTGAGCACCAGGCAGTGAAATATGTTCAGCCAGCCAATCCAGTACAGGTTCAGAGTAAGGCAAAACCCGGGGATGATCATAAAATGTCAGGGCACTGACAATGAGCAAACACAAAAGCAAAAACTTGCGCATAACCTGGTAACCCCTCTTTTCCTGATTGGTTATAACACACTGACGACCAGTTGCCACTGTCAACCTGGCAGTCAGCGCTCACTGTAGTGTCAACCATGTTGACATAACAAAACTGAACCTAAGATTAAAATTCAATATGGATCAGAGTGTTATATACTATAGGCCTTTGGTTCAATTATTGCAGATGCAAATCTGGTTATAACATAAAGCTGTCAGGATAAAGCATGGCAAAGCTGAGGAGACGACCTTCGCAGACAGGTCAGCTGCTCAGTGGTTCGTCAGAACCAAGGCCGGTTTGTCCTGTATCAACAAGCTGCAATAAACAGCCTGCTACACTGATTCAGTAGATAGCAGCACGAGGTATGGGCGTGGATAACAAGATAGATATTAAAAATATTCCGGTTGAGGTGCATAAGCCTGATCCGGACAAAAAAACCAAATACAACCCAAGAGATCGCATTTATGTCCGGGCTGTGAAAGGCCTGCATCAAAGCCTGAGGCGCAATATTGGTTTTGTGTTTATGGCGGCCTTTATGTTGCTGCCCTGGCTGCAATTTCACGGTCAGCAGGCCATTTTGCTCGATATAGTAGAGCAGAAGTTTTATATCTTCGGTATGACCTTATGGCCGCAGGATTTCACTATTCTGGCCTGGATTTTTGTTATTGGCGCTTTTGCTTTGTTTTTTGTTACTACCTTTTATGGCCGGGTTTGGTGCGGTTATTTATGCCCACAAACCGTCTGGACCTTTATCTTTATGTGGTTTGAAGAAAAAATTCAGGGCACCCGCAATCAGCGTATGAAACTGGATCAGGAGCCCTGGACCTTTACTAAAGTGCTGAAAAAAGGTCTGACTCATTTCAGCTGGCTGGCTTTCTCTTTGCTCACAGCGCTGATTTTCGTCGGTTATTTTACTCCTGTGGATCAGCTGTTTATCCAGTTTTTCACCCTGGAAACCAGTTTCTGGGCTGCAGTGTCTGTCTGGTTTTTTGCCTTCTGTACTTACGGCAATGCCGGCTGGATGCGCGAAATTATGTGTACTCACATTTGCCCTTACGCCCGTTTCCAATCCGCTATGTTTGATAAAGACACCTTTACCGTAACCTACGATGCGAAACGCGGCGAAAACCGTGGTCCACGTGCCCGTAAAGACACTGACTACAAAGCCAAAGGTTTAGGTGATTGTATCGACTGTAATTTATGTGTGCATGTTTGCCCAACTGGCATCGACATCCGCAATGGCCTGCAGTACGAGTGCATTAACTGTGGTGCCTGTATCGACGCCTGTGACGACACTATGGATAAAATGGGTTATGCCAAAGGTTTAATCAGTTACACCACAGAACATAGCCTGGAAGGTAAAACCACTAAAGTCGTACGTGGTAAGTTAGTGGGCTACTTTATGGTGCTGGTTGCAGTCTGTGCCGCCTTTGCCTGGACCTTAGTGGTGCGTAAACCTGTGGTGATGGACATAGTACGTGACCGTGGAGCTTTGTTCCGTGAAACAGACGAAGGTTTAATTGAAAACACCTACACCTTAAAAGTCATTAACAAATCTCAGTTGGAACAAACCTATCAGTTATCGGTAGAAGGTCTGGACGATGCGCAGTGGTTAGGTGAAAAAGAGCTGACCGTTAAAGGCGGCGAAACCGCCAACCTGCCGATCAGCTTATCGCTGGATCCTGTGGATGCAAAAAGCCCTGTGCTGGAAATTGAATTTGTTCTGCAGGACAGTGACGAGCCTGATGTTCGTTTAACTCAGGGCAGTAAGTTCTTTTCCGCCCGCTAAATCTGTAAAAGCGTTAGACTAGGGAGCTTCGGCTCCCTATTTTTTAGGCTAATCAGCAGCCATTACCAAACGGAACTTCATGAGCACTTTTGATTTTTCTACCTTAAGTCCGGATTTAATGCTGGATGCCCTGTTTCATTATGGCTTTGATGTCAGCTCTGGTTTATTACAACTGAACAGCTTTGAAAACCGCGTTTGTCAGTTCAGAGACGACGATCGCAAAAGCTGGGTGGTGAAATTTTACCGGCCAGAACGCTGGAGCCTGCAGCAACTAAAAGAAGAACATCAGTTTGTGCGTGAACTGGCTGATATAGAGTTGCCTGTGGCCGAATCTGTTGAACGCGATGGTCAGCAGGTGTTGTCTTATGGCGGCTTTTACTTATCGGTTTTCCCTAGCCGTGGTGGCCGCACTTTGGAGTCTGACAACGAAAACCAACTGCTGCAACTGGGACGTTTTTTAGGCATGTTGCATCAGGTCGGTGCGGCGCGGCCTTTTCTGCACAGACCGACCATTAACCATCAGACTTTTTTACTCGACAGCCAGCACAGTCTGCTGCAGTCAGGTTTAATTCCGCCGTCATTGGAAAAAGATTATCAGGCCATGATGCAACAATTGTGCGATAAGGTCGGTCCTTTGTATCAGCCGGAAAAAATCCGCAGGGTGCATGGCGATTGCCATATAGGCAATTTGTTATGGCACGACGACAGGCCTTTGCTGCTGGACTTTGATGACAGCCGCAATGGCCCTGCGGTGCAGGATTTATGGTTATTACTGACTGGCGACAGAGCTGAACAAAGCTATCAGCTGTCTTTGTTGCTGGAAGAGTATGAGCAGTATTGTGACTTTGATCATAAAGAACTGCGTTTTATTGAGCCGCTGCGGGCTATGCGGATTTTGTCTTATATGGCCTGGATAGCAAAAAGGTGGAGCGATCCTGCTTTTCCGAAGAACTTTCCCTGGTTCAGTACAGACCAATACTGGCAACAGCAACTGAAGGCGCTGGATGAGCAGCTGAAATTCTGTGACCAGAGCCCGCTTTCTTTGATGCCGCAGTGGTAAGTTTTTGTTAGAGTAGTGTCAGTTTTATTCCAAGGAACATTTGAATAATGAAAAAGTTAACAGCGTTTTTAGTAGGTGCTTTGTTATTACCTGTGGCAGTTTTTGCTGCTCAGTTTGAAGAAGGTAAACACTATGAAGTCATTTCAGAGCAAGCCACAGCCAAACCTGAAGTGAAAGAGTTTTTCTCTTTTTATTGCCCGGCCTGTTTTGGTTATGAGCCTAAAGTTCAGG
>CBIMJC010000280.1:0-5395 GCA_966244125.1 uncultured Rheinheimera sp. | reverse complement strand
GCTTTTCAGTAGGAAAAGTGAGGGTACTTTTACTGATTCACAGTTAGTTGTGGTGCTTAGTAGTCATAAAAGTTTTAAATGCCTCTGCCGACAAAGGTTTGCTGAATAAATAACCCTGACCCATTTGACAGCCGAGCTGCAGCAGAGTGTCTTTTTGTGTTTCCGTTTCAATGCCTTCTGCGATCAGCAGCAAATTCATCGACTGAGCCAGGGAAATGACGGCTTTGACTATTTCCATATCGCCTTTATCAGTCAGCATTTCCTGCACAAAGGATTTGTCTATTTTCAGCACATCAACCTGGAATTTTTTTAAATAAGACAAGCTCGAGTAGCCGGTGCCAAAGTCGTCTATCGAAATACAAATACCGGCGGCCTTGAGTTGACTTAGCATGCTTTGGGTTCTGCTGACGTCCAGCATTAATGCGCTTTCTGTTACTTCCAGCTCTAATAAATTGGCTGGCATCCTGAGTTCCGCCATCAGTTCAGTGATTTGTTTAACCAGCAATGGGTCGGCAAACTGAGCGGCGGCAATATTAACGGAAACTGGCACCAGATAACCCTGCTGTTGCCAGTTCAGACATTCCTCACAGGCCTGACGTAACACCTGTTGCCCCAGCTCGCTAATTAAACCTGTTTCTTCTGCCAGTGGAATAAATTCCATCGGAGAAACCCACTGGCCCTGATGGTTTTGCATTCGCGCCAACGCTTCGGCGCCCAATACCTTCCCAGTTTCTAAACAGAGCTTAGGCTGGTAATACACCTGCAATTGCTGATTGGCTAAGGTGTCCCGCAACAACAGTTCCAGTTGGTGACGATGGATGATTTGTTGTTCCAGTTCTTCGGAGAAAAAACTGGTTCTGTTACGGCCTTCGGACTTAGCTTTAAACATAGCCACATCGGCATGGCGCATAAACATTTCTATGGTTTGGGCGTCGTCCGGGTAAATACTGACGCCTATACTGACCGCCATCTGATATTTTTTATCCTCCAACACGAAAGCGTGCTGGAACTGGCTATGCACTTGGCCAGCAAACAAACTAACCTCTTCAACAGACCAGAGTTCCGGCAATACCATCACAAACTCATCACCACCCAGACGCGCCAGTGTAGTACCGGCATCACAAATAGAATTCAGCCGTTCTGAGGCCTGTTTGATCAACAAATCGCCGAAGTTATGGCCAATAGAGTCGTTTACATACTTAAAATGGTCCAGGTCAATCAGCAACAAAGCGGCTTTATGATGTAACTGCTCTGCTCTTTTGATGGCCTGTTCCATACGGTCGTACAACAAAACACGATTCGGCAGATTGGTCAGCGGATCATGGTTAGCTAAATGGCTCATTTTTAAGGCCAGCGCCATACTTTCACTGACATCATGAAATACTACTATGCTGCCAAGGCAATGCCCCTTACTGTCGATAATAGGGGCCGCTGAATCCTCTACCTGAAACAACTGGCCCGTGCGTGACACCAGCTGGCAATTTAAAGCCATGGCCACGACCCGCTGTTCTTTCAGGGCAAAATAAATCGGGTTCCAGTGTGGCTCTAAAGTATGAGCGTCCCGCAATTGCATCACCTCTTCTATAGGGCGATACAACGCATCCTTGGCCAGCCAGCCTGTCATACGTTCAGCTATAGGGTTCATAAAGCTGATTTTTCCATCCAGATCTGTGGCTATGACGGCGTCACCAATCGAATCCAGTGTCACCTTCAGCCATTCTTTTTCCGCCTCCACCTGACGGCTATAACGGCTTAAATCCAGCAGATTTTTAATACGGATACGGCAGGACTTTGCATGCAGAGGTTTACGTAAAAAGTCGATGCCTCCTTCAGATAAAGAGGATATTTCGTGTTCTATATCGACATGGGAAGTCACAAATACAATAGCAATATCGCGGGTGGCCGGGTCGGCTTTTAAGGCTTTGCATACGGCAAAACCGTCCATACCAGGCATTTCAATATCCAGCACTATCAGTTCAGGGTGGTGTTTTCGCGCCAGCTCCAGTGCCTGTTGGCCGTCTGTGGCAAAATACAAGGTGGCTAAATCCTGCAGCAGTTCACGCAGCAGCAGTAAAGATGACGCCTGATCGTCCACTAATAAAATTTTTGCAGCTGATTCAACCGATGGAGTGATCTGCATCTGGCACTTCCCTGTTTTCTGCCCAATTTTTAGTGTAGACGGAAAAACTTACCTGACAAAATTAACTGGACAAAGCACGGGATTTTTCAGCTAAAGCCCATTATGCTGTTGGAAATGATCCGGGTAGCTTTCTATGTTGTTTAACTTTAGTGTGCTCGAACAATTAATTGGTTTTTCACGGGACGCCTTTTTGCATCTCTCTCCTGCTGTGGTTCAGCTGATTGCCGCCACTCCGGCTGAGATACAACGGCTGCAGTTGTCCTATCAGCAAAAAGACTACAAAACCCTTGAACACCTTTTGCATAAGTTGCGGGGCAGCTATGCCACTTTAGGGGCCATGGCGTTGCCAGACTTATCGCGGCCGCTTGAATTGGCTTTACAACAGCAAGGGCAACTTCCTTCCACTGCTGAATTTGCCCGTTATCTGGAATGTCTGCAGCAGACTTCGGTGGCACTGGATTTATGGCTGAGTCAGTTCAAACACAGTTCAGACAGCAGCTTGCCGGATATTCCGCACTATATTCAGTACCTTGAAAATAACGATATGCAGGCTTATAGCTTGTTTCAGGAACAACGTTCAGGTTGGATTGCTTATCTTGGGCCTGAAGATTTTATGCTGATGGAGCAAGATATCATGACGTTAAATTTTATGGCTGCAGCAGAACGTCTGAAGGCTGGCCTGAATAAACCAGAACAGGACTCTGACTAATGGCCTGGTTACAACGCAAACTACGTGAGGCAGCAGAGATTCTGCTTCCTGCTGTGGCTCTGGCGGCCATAGCTGTTTATGTATCAGGTTATCTGAAACATGAGCAACAACAGCAAAATCAGCAACGTATTCAACAAAGTTTAGAGGCAAAAGCAGATCAGTTAGCCAATGCCATTGTTGAAAAAATGACGATTTATCAGTACGGGTTGCGTGGTGTACGTGGTGCTGTGCTCAGTGCCGGCCCTGAACACTTTGGCTATAGCAATATGTTGGCTTACAGCCAAAGCCGGGATTTAACCACTGAATTTCCTGGTGCCCGTGGTTTTGGCATTATTCGTAAAGTAGCGCAGGCTGATGCTGCTGTATTTTTGCAAAAAGCCGAAGAGGAAAGCCCGCTGCCATTTGTGTTTCGTCAGCATGCCCCTCATTCGCATGACCTTCTGGTGATCCAGTACATTGAACCTTTGGCGGATAATGAAGAAGCTGTAGGATTTGATATTGCCTCTGAGCCGGCCCGTTATCAGAGTGCCTTAAAAGCAGCAGCAGAGAACAAAGCTGTACTGACGGAGCCCGTCACGCTGATCCAGGCCCAAAATAAAAAATCGCAGGGATTTTTATTGCTGATGCCCATTTACCCACCGGGAGCTCTGGCGGAACAGCCCGAACAGCGGTATCAGCAGTTGTATGGTTTTGCTTATGCGCCTTTGTTAATTGACGAGATCTTGTTCAGCATCCATACCGCAGATGAAGGTATTCAGCTTGAGGTGGTGGATCGGGATGCAGCCCCTGAACAGCCTTTTTTTGTGCGTTCGGTCGCAGGTTCTGTTTTATCTGAATTGCATGCTGAAGCTGAATTCACATTGTTCAGCCGCAACTGGCAGGTCAGGTTAGTCGCCAGCCAGGCGTTTATCGACCAACTGGAATTACAGAGCCCACAAAGGGTTTTTTATAGTGCTTTAAGTTTCAGTGCTCTAGTTATTCTTATTATCGCGTTTTTCCAGTTGGCTCTGATCCGGCGCTTGCAACTGGCCAGACACAGAGCTGTGCTGGCCGCTATAGTTGAAAATGCCAATGAGGCTGTGATTGGTTCTGATCAACAGGGCCTGATCACCAGCTGGAACCCGGCAGCGGAACAGATGTTTGGTTACAGCGAAGCCGAAGCCACAGGCAGAAGGGTGAGCGAACTGATAGTGCCTGATTCTTATCAGGCGGAGCAGCAGCAACTGGATCGCAGGGTTCGCTCAGGCGAAAAAATCCGCTACATACAAAGTGTGTGTCAGCACAGTTCCGGCCGTCAGTATCCGGTGTCGTTAAATTTGTCTCCCATTCTGGATGAAAAAGGCCAGTTTACCGGCTCAGCACTGACAGTGAACGACATCAGCCATATCAAAGAAGCAGAACAAAAGCTGCAACAGGCCAATGAAGAGCTGGAGCATCAGGTTGAGCAGCGCACTGCCGAAATTGAACGGGTTTCAGCCTTGCAGCGCAGTATCTTGCGCAACGCCAACTACACCATTATCACCACCGACTTAAATGGCATGATCACCTCTTTTAACCCGGCCGCTGAAGCCATGCTGCAATACAAAGAGGCGGAAGTGTTAGGACGTTATGGTCCGGATATTATTCATGATCCGGTGGAATTGGCGGAGTATTCACAGCAACAGACCTCCCAATTGGGCCATCAGGTGAATGCCGACATCACGGTGTGGGCTGAAAAAACCAAACAAGGCCAAACCGATGACAGGGAATGGACTTATATCCGCAAAGACGGCAGCCGTCTTCCGGTTCAGGTTGCTGTCACCGCCTTATTGGATCAACAAAAACAGGTGGTAGGTTATTTGGGCATAGCCCGCGATCTGACACTGCAAAAAGAACTGGAATTTGAGCTGGCCCTGGCAAAAGTGTCCACAGAACAAAGTCCTGATTTGGTGTTCTGGTTAAATGACAACGCAGAAGTGATCAAAGCCAATCCTGCGGCAATGGCCTGTTGTGGTGGGCAGTTAAGTCTGGCGGAGCTGGCGCAGCAGTTGGCTGTCGACAGCTTGCAACAACTAAAACAAGGTGCTGAGAATAAACGCAGCCTGCAATTTGAAACCCAGTTTACCGATGCACAAGGGATAGTGATTCCTTTAGCTGCCACTTTGTCCTGGATCAGGTTTGAACAGCAGGATTATTTTTATCTGGTGGCCCGGGATCGCTCTGAACAACATAAAAGAGAACTGGAACTGGCGCAGGCAAGACGGTTGGCAGACGCGGCCAACGATGCAAAATCGTCCTTTTTGGCCAATATGAGCCATGAAATCCGTACGCCAATGAATGCCATTCTGGGCATGTTGCAGCTGGTGCAACAAACCAGTTTAACCAACAGGCAAGAAGATTATATCCGTCAGACCGAAATGGCGGCTAAGTCCTTGTTGGCTATTCTGAACGATATTCTGGATTTCTCTAAAGTCGAAGCCGGTAAGCTGGAAATGGATAGCCACAGCTTTGAACTGGCGTCGCTGATGGAAGATTTGGGCACTATTTTGTCGGCGAATCTGGGCAGT
>CBIMJC010000279.1:0-5453 GCA_966244125.1 uncultured Rheinheimera sp. | reverse complement strand
GAAGGAAAAGCTGTGGCTCAGCAGGGCATGCAGGTGCAGCTGGATTTTAGTCTGGATAACGCATAACAATACAACTCAAAGCCAGCAGCCCCAGCCTGCTGGCTTTGCAGAACAATAAGGAGCAAAGGATGCTGTTATCCTGGTTAGCCAGACGTGATACAGAGTCAGAAGCAGACCCGCTCTTGCTGATGCAACATTATATTCAGACTGATAACCCGGCTTACCTTGCCCGTTTAATTCACTGTTATGGAGATGATTTGTATCATTTCTTATTAAAACAAAGTGATCCGGTTCAGGCTGCAGATTTAAGTCAGCAAAGCTGGTTGAAGGTCATGGAGCAAAAACACCAGTTTGCCGGACACAGCAGTTTTAAAACCTGGCTTTTTGCCATAGGCCGTAACCTGTTGCTGGATGAGTTCAGAAAGCAGAAAAAGTGGTTGTATGAAGTGAATGACGAATGGGTTGCAGAACAACGCAGCCCTGAACTGCTGCTGGAACAGCAACAAAATGAACTGAAACTGCAGCAGGTGTTGCAACTTTTGCCTCTGCTGCAGCGTGAAGCTCTGTTATTGCAACTGGAAGGCTTCAGTTTGCAACAAATAGCACAGATCACCTCAACTGAAATTGAAACGGTCAAAAGCCGCTTACGTTACGCGCGGCAGACCTTGTCGAAGCAGTCCGGAGAAGATGATGAATAAACTGGACGAGAAGTTACAGCAGCTGTATCAGCAAAGTAAAACTGAACATCCAATGCCGGAGCAGTTAAAGCAGCAGTTGTTGCAGCTCAGCACCAGAGCCAAAACCAGGCGTTGGAAAACCTTATGGCCTGCAATGCAGGGGGTAGCCGCTACTGTGGCATTAGTTTGGCTGGCGCAGCAACTTTGGTGGCAGCCAGCCTATTACCAGATAGTGGTGCAATCGGATAATGCTTACCATCAGGTGCAGTTGCATCGTCTGGCTAAAGAGGAAACTTCACCCCAACAAAGGGCGTACCAGCAACGTTTTCAGCAGTACCAACAGGCCCGCCAGCAACTGGAGCACAGTAACAGCCTGATCGGGCAATTGCGTTTTACTGAGCAGCAATGGCAAATTGAAGTCTGCGATCAACTGCTGGTCAAAATTGATCAGCAACTGGCATCAGAGTTACAGCAGGACCAGCAGTGGCTGGCAGGGCAGTGGGTGGAAATCCGGACTGGTCAGCAGGGACAAATTCTGGCTGTGTATGCCGGAAAACAAGGGTTGCACTGCCGCAGTTAAAAGAATGGTTCACGCCAGAGCTTTTATTTTTTACACTACGCATCCTTTATGTTCAGGATGATGTGTAGTGCAGCCCGAGTTAACTTTTTTAACCTCTTATCCTGAAACTGTCAGAGTTCAGGTTCAGTCGCTGATTGCGCAGGGGCGTCTGGCGCAGGTGCTGGCAAGCCGTTACCCTGAAACTTCGCACGAGATCCAGAATGATAAAAGCCTGTATCAGTTTACTCAGGAGCTGAAGCAGCGTTTTGTTAAATCCAGCCCGCCGGTCAGCAAAGTCTGTTTTGACAGTAAAATCCACCTGGACAATAGCTTAGGTTTGCATAGTTTTGTTAGCAGGGTCCAGGGTGGAAAATTGAAAGCCAAACAGGAAATCCGGATTTCGGCTTTGTTTAAACAGCTGCCTTTTCCTTTGTTAAAGATGGTGGTAGTGCATGAATTGGCGCATTTGCGCGAAAAAGATCACAACAAAGCTTTTTATCAATTGTGTCAGCATATGGAACCCCAGTATCATCAACTGGAATTCGACTTACGCCTGTTTTTGACCTTAAGACAGCTGGAAGGGAAAGCGTTATGAGTGCTGGTGATGCCGTTTTTGTCTATGGATTGTTGACTTTTCCTGAGGTGGTTTATGCCATTACAGGCAAACACTATGTGATGCAACAGGCCACTCTGACGGATTATAAAAGTTATGCCGTCATTGTGCAGCCTGGTAACACACCATTTCCAGCTTTGACTCTGAACTCAGGCCATCAGCAAGCCGGTTATCTGTTGCTGGATGTCTTACCGGCCGAGCTGGATAAACTGGACTTTTTTGAAGAGCTGGATTCGGGTTTGTATTTACGTCAAAAGGTCAGGGTTCAGAGTATGGACCAATGGCTGGATGCCTGGTGTTATGTAGCAGGGCCTGCTTTGGAGCCTTATCTGGCCGGAGAATGGTCGGTGCAGCAGGTGACGGCTGAGCATAAAAAGTATTTAATCACTCAACTGATACCGTCTATGTTGACGACTTATCATAACTTACATGCCGATACCGGCACTAAAACAAAGGCAAACCCTTTGTCTGAGGACTGACACATTGAAATTAATCCAACTACTGGTGGGCGCATTCCTCGTCCTTTCCCCCCAGTTACTGGCAGCTGATGTTGATAAACTGGCTACCAATTTTGACTGGCATTTTCGCCAGACCTTAAAAAAGAACAATATTCCGGGCGCGGCTTACGCTATTGTCAAAGATAACAAAGTGGTCAAAGTCGGAGCCTATGGGGTTCGTTCAGTGGGCACCAAATCTAAAATTGATGCCTACACAGTATTCAGACTTGCGTCAGTATCCAAGACTTTTGCCGGCCAATTGTCTTCTTTGCTGGTGCATCAGGGCCGTTTTCAATGGGATGACCCGGTCACCCGTTATGTGCCGGCTTTTTCTTTTAAAAGTCCGCGTCATACCGGAGCTTTAAAGGTAGAGCACTTGTTGTCCCAAAGTGCAGGTCTGGTGCCTAACACTTATGATGATTTAATCGAAGCTAACCAGACTCCGGCACAGATTTTACCTAAATTCCGTTATTTAAACCCACGTTGTGCACCTGGCAAATGTTATGGCTACCAGAATGTGTTATTCAGTCTGATCCGGCCTGTGATGGAAAAAACCACCGGCAGCAGCTACGAAAGCCTGATGGAACAAAAACTGTTTAAACCATTAAAAATGCCCACAGCGTCCGTCGGATACTCTGCGTTTTTAGCCTCTAAAAACCGGGCTATGCCTCATGTGCGGGTGAAAAGAGGCTGGGCTGAAACTAAGGTAAATCCAAGTTATTACAGAGTGAGTCCGGCTGCTGGTGTCAATGCCAGCGTGATGGATATGAGCCAGTGGTTAATGGCGCAATTAGGTCAATATCCTGCGGTATTGAGCCCTGCCATGTTGCAGGATGTTCGTACCAAAAGAGTGAAAGTCGCGGATGATTTAGGCGGCCGCACCTGGGGCCAGTATGTCACCACGTCCCATTATGGCTTAGGGGTGCGTATTTTTAATTTTAGCGGCCATGAGGTCTTTTACCACGGTGGCTGGGTCAAGGGGTATCGTACCGAGATGGCTTACTCCAAAGAAAAAGGTGTAGGTCTTGTCGTCTTGATCAACGCAGAAACCAATCTGGTGGGGGATTTGTCTACCTGGTTCTGGTCAAATTTGCTGGCGGTCAAGCCGAAGCAGAAGAAACGTATAGCTGCACAAATGCAGGATGAATGGCAATTGGAAATGGACGAAGAAGCGGTGTGGCAGGCCCCCTTGCTGGCCGACTGATTCTGGACAGATGCAAAGGACTGCTATACTCACTTTGGTAAAAATTAAGTCGCCCGCACAAAAGGATAGATGCCCGATATGTCGATGGGAACCATAAGTCAGTCTTCGTATAGTAAAACCGTAAAAACTATCCTGAGCAAAATTCATGATGCAACTGCACTGAATGATTCAGTGTATGAAGTTGCGACTGATTATTTCCGCCATGCCAAACAGCAGGAGGAGAAACTGCAGCAATTACAGCTACAGGTGCGCAAGTTTGAAAAAAAGCAGGAACTCTCTTCCGCTGAACAAAAGCAGCTGGCTGAAGCTCAGTCTGCACTGAAACTTTACATCCGTATGCTGGATGACAGTCGTTTAGAACGTTACAGAGCATTAAAAGCTCTGTGTTTGTCGGTGTTGCAACTGACAGAAGGTGAAAGCTTTGACGAAACGGTTCAAATGTCATCCAAGTTTCTGGGGACCATTCAGCTATTGGCACCCAGCAATGGCAAGTATGTGGCGTCCACCAATCAAAAGTTTAAGCATCTGTACAAAGGTATTTTAAGTTTGCGTCTGCTGGACCGTTTATTACTCGATAACGAACTGAGTAATAACTATGTGCAGGGCAAGATGCGTGCAGCCAAAGAAATGCTGGATAACCCGGATGCAGCTTACAAAGCGGATTATTCTCCTTTTCGTGACGATGTGCAGTTGCCGTTATTAATGGCTGCTATTTTGCAGGACATCGGCACTTATCATCCCGACGCTCTGGCTATTCTGAAGGGGCCGGATGGCGATTTGGATGAGTTCCGGGTGCTGGATGATGAAAGCCGGGTAGCGCTGCTGAAAATTAATTATCAGGAAACCTTAAGTTACGTCACCAAAGGTTTGGCTTGTGATCGTTACATAGGGAATTCAAAAGAAGAGCGGGAGCTGTTTAATCAGAACGAGCAGGACAAATTGAACTTTGTGTACACTCTGCTGAAAAATGCAATTAAACCTGAAGGTGGGGTGGGGAACCTGCTGAAAATCCCTCAAATTTATACCTCAGTGGTGTTATCGACCAAGTTAAACCATAGCTATGAGTCATTACCCAAAGCCGCTTTGGTGCTGCAAAGTGGGGTGGAAAGAGGCTATTACCATAAGGCAGCTGTGGACGCACTGATCAAAATTACCGGCTTGTTTCCGCAAGGTTATGGGGTGACTTATATTCCAAAAGATTCCGACAAACGGGATTTGGACAGATACGAATATGCGCTGGTGGTGTCTTTGTATCCGCCTGCGACAGATATGCCGATATGCCGGGTCGTTACCCGCAGTATGACCTTTAGTAATACCGGCACTAATGTGGTGGTCAGTGTCGACAATAATCTGTATTTTCCGACGGCTCGCAAAAAGCTGGAAAAAATGAGCGAAGAGCGGCTGCTGGAAATACTGAGCAAACTGGTGTCCAATTTTGAAGAGCGTAAGAATATGGATTTAATTCCGAAGTGCTGGTTTCCTGATGAGTACTTCTCCTACAGTAAAAATCAGAACTTGTGGAACAGAGTCACCACTATTCAGAACTGATCTCCTGCATTTTCGGCATACCGGGCACCTTATACATCGTCGACACAATGCTCCTGCAGTGTCGACATACCGTACTTCCTGTACATCGTCAAAAATTGCTCCTGCATTTTTGACATACCGTACCTCCTGTACATAAAAAAGCCCGGCGTTAAAGCCGGGCAAAACAGCGGTTCAGGGAGATGAATGAAACCGCTTGCGCTACCAGAACAAACAAAATTTAATCTCTAAAGGTCAACAGGCTCTGTCTTTTACACCCCTAAAGCTGTGGCTATCCGCTGGCCATAATCCGCATCACAGCGGCTGAAATGCGCAATCATACGTTGCTGGATGCCATGGTTGGCCTGCGTCAGACCTG
>CBIMJC010000278.1:0-5497 GCA_966244125.1 uncultured Rheinheimera sp. | reverse complement strand
ACTACGATCTCCGCTTGGTTTCAGGCACAGGCAGAGTAGAGACGGCTGATTGCAGATTTATGACAAACTGCGCGGAGGCGATCTGGCTGGCTGTTAAATCTGCAGAACGTCAGATTTAGGTAATAAGCTTATACCTTTATGGAATGAAAAAGCTTTGCTAAGATAAGCGCCACTTTGATTTTTCCCCTAAAAGGGCTATCTATGCTGCAGCCTGTTGTTCATGCGTTTTTTGACGCTCAAAGCTTTACTTATAGTTATCTGGTTTGGGATCCGCAGAGTAAAGAGGCGGCAATCATAGATCCGGTTCTGGATTTTGATGCGGCATCCGGGGCCAGCAGCACAGCCTTTGCAGAGCAGATCATTGCCAAAGTTAAAGAGCAGAACCTGACAGTACAATGGTTGCTGGAAACTCATGTGCATGCAGATCATTTGTCGGCAGCGCCTTATTTACAGCAACAGTTAGGCGGTCGTATTGGGATAGGTTCGCGTATTACCGAAGTGCAGCAGCTGTTTAGTCACGTGTTTAATCTAAAGGACTTAAAAACCGATGGCTCGGCTTTTGGCAAGCTGTTTGCGGATGGCGAAGTGTTTATGCTGGGAACCATCCACTGCTCTGTGTTACATACGCCTGGCCACACTCCTGCTTGTGTCAGTTATTGCATAGGGGATGCAGTTTTTGTTGGTGATACTTTGTTTATGCCGGATTATGGCTCAGCCCGTTGTGATTTTCCCGGAGGCGACGCTGCAACCCTGTATCACTCAGTACAAAAGCTTTATCAGTTAGCTGACAGGACCCGGATGTTTTTATGCCACGATTACAAAGCACCAGGACGGGATCAGTTTGTCTGCGAAACCACTGTTGCTGCGCAAAAACAGCAGAATATTCATTTAAAACAAGGTATCAGCGAACAGGAGTTTGTGACTATGCGCACAGCCAGAGACAAAACTCTGACTATGCCTAAGCTGATTTTACCCTCAGTACAGGTGAATGTGCGGGCAGGGCAGTTTCCACCAGCGGAAGACAACGGCACTGTGTATTTAAAGCTGCCTGTGAATCTGTTCCGGTAAGGACAGCAGATGCAACTGCTGATCGCGACTGATATTTTTGGTGCCCAGCCAGAGGTACTTGCACAGTTTGACCAGTTGGGCCTGGATTATCTTTGTCTGCAACCTTACGATCATCAACCCCCTGTGTTTGCCGACGATACTGAGGCTTATCAGTATTTTTTAGCGCATGGAGCTCTTGAGGCCTATCGCAATAAGTTGGCAGACTTACTGAAAGTGCAGACCCAGCCGGTATTTTTAGTAGGTTTTAGCGCCGGGGCTGCCGCTTGTTGGGCAAATCTGGTGATTCCGGCTCTTCCGGTAAAACATTGCCTGGGTTTTTATGGCGGCCAAATAAGGCAACTGACGGATCTTCAGCCGCTGTATTCAACAGAGCTGATTTTTGCCGAAGAAAAGCATTTTTCAGTGTTGCAACTAATGGAAGCTTTGGCAGGAAAAACTAATCTAAAACAAAGTATTGCACCTTATCCTCATGGCTTTATGAATCCGTTATCCGGCGGCTACAGGACTGAGGCAGCAAAGATATACTGCGAAAAAATAAAGGCCGGATACTTATCCGGCCTTGAGTCGTCAGAATCAATCTGAGTGATTAACGCACGTTGGCAGCCCGGGGTCAGGCCTTGGATTATAACAGCCCGGGGTCAGGCCTTGGATTTTGAATTTGATTCAAAATCCAAGGCCTGACCCCGGTGAGGAAGTTAACGCACGTTGGTGCTTTCGAAAATTTTATCCGCAGAAGCGGCGACAAAACCACCGTACAGCTGGCCGTTGGCCATAGGGTAACGACGGGCAAATTCGTAGAAGCAACTTGGAATATTGCGTGTGCCATCAGTAAATTGCACCGGTGCTTCGTCTGCTAAAGTCGAAGACTGTTCCAGTAAAACTTCTGGTGTGCCTTTGATTTCGCCACCTGAGGTGTTTAACGGGAAACCTGCATCTTTTAATGCCTGATTGACAGACTCCAGTGTTTCATAGTTTTTCAGTGCGTTTACACTGACGGTAAAATGGTTGGCACGGTAACCCCAGACCGACATCCAGGCGGCATACTCACTTTCTGCCAATAAAGTTTCATAGCTTTGCTGATCAATAGTCCAGTGACGGCCTGAATACAGGAAGTTATCTGCTGTAACCGCAGATTCAGGAATTTGGTCAACCAGTGCACGCACAATCTTTTGTAATTCTGGTGAGCATTTTTCTAACAGCAGCTCAGAGATAAAAACTTTCGGCAAGCTTGGGTCTTTATGCTCAAAATGTTTGGCATAGAGTTTCTTGGCTTCAAAGTGGTATTCGCCACCTTCGGTGTAGCCCAGTGCGAGCAGGTGAGCTGCCAGTTTATCCAGACCGACTTTTTCAATATTAAAAGTACGAAGTGCAATGTGATCATTAATCACATCGTCTTGTTGGGATGAACCTAAAATGGCATGAATTTTTTTCGCCGAAGGGTTAACTTCCAGGTATTTCACCCAGAGTTGGTTAAAAAGTTCTTTCACATCAGTATGCATAACAAGTCCTGCTCTGTTGATTGTATTGTTAACACCGGCAAGTCTAGCCACTTTTCCGGCTTATTGTTTTGACCTGGTTCAGCTTTACAGCACTAATCCCGGGCTTAAGCTGGCAGGCAAGACCACCTGATCAGCTTCAACTGAAGACACAGGGTAAGCGCAATAATCGGCCGCATAATATGCACTGGCTCTGTGGTTGCCGCTGGCACCAATGCCGCCAAAAGGTGCGGCACTGGATGCACCTGTAATAGGTTTGTTCCAGTTCACTATGCCGGCGCGAATACGCTGGAAAAACAGCTGATAATCGTCGGCAGAATCGGCCAGTAAGCCGGCAGATAAACCGTATTTGGTGTTATTGGCTTCCTGGATCGCCTGCTCAAAATCATCGTATCGATAAACTTTTAACAGCGGGCCAAAATGTTCTTCATCCGGAATATCGGTCACAGCTGTCACGTCCAGAATACCAGGTGTGACATAAGCGCCATCAGCTTCAGGCAATGTCAGTTCGACTAAAATTTTTGCGCCCAAATCCAGCAATTGTTGCTGAGCTTTAGCCATGCCTTGAGCCGCTTTGGCGGAAATCATCGCACCGTAGAAAGGTTGTTCAGCAGCAAAAGGATCGGCCACTTTAATATTTTTCGTTGCCGCGACCAGCTCTGCCAAAATCGCATCGCCATTCGCCGTATTGGGCACAAACAAGCGACGGGCGCAGGTACAGCGCTGACCAGAGCTGATAAAAGCCGACTGAATAATGTCATGCACTGCGGCTTTTACATGAGCGACCTCTTTGATGATCAGTGGATTATTGCCACCCATTTCCAGCGCCAGAATTTTACCCGGCTGACCGGCAAATTGCTGATGCAGGTAATGACCAGTACCAGAGCTGCCGGTGAAAAATAAACCATCTAACTCCGGGTGTGCAGCCAGGGCTTTACCTGTTGCCACTTCACCTTGCAACAAGGTCAATACACCTGCAGGTAAACCGGCCTGTTGCCATAACTCTACTGTGTATTCCGCCACTTTAGGTGTCAGCTCGGATGGCTTAAATACCACCACGTTGCCAGCAATCAAAGCCGGAACTATATGACCGTTTGGCAAATGGCCCGGGAAGTTATAAGGACCAAATACGGCCACTACACCATGAGGTTTATGGCGGATAAAGGCCTTAGCACCAGGCATAGGATTTTCCACAGTGCCGGTGCGTTCTGCATGAGCACGTTTGGAGATGGCAATTTTACCTGTCATAGCCGCTACTTCAGTGCGGCTTTCCCATAAAGCTTTGCCGGTTTCTTCAGCTATGGTACGAGCCATGGTTTCTGCGTTTTCCTGCAGCAAAACCGCAAACTTTTCAATCACGGCTAAACGTTCTGTCAGAGACAACCCAGACCAGCGGTAAAAGGCCTGGCGTGCAGAGACTAAAGCCTGATCCACCTGAGTTTCATCTGCACTGTTGCCATGCCAGATCGCCTGACCTGTCGATGGGTTGACAGACTGAAAAGCTAAACCTAAACCAGCCTGCCATTGACCTTCGATAAATTGCACTGCAGCTTTTCGAGGCGCTTTTGTATTCACTTGATTCATTTCACTGCCTTTTCTAAGGAGAGATAACGCACATAATCACCATTGCTGACCATCAGAGCTTCCGCCAGTTCCGGACTGATCACCAGTTCGTGATTGTCGTTCAGCGCCGCATTTTTGCTAAACACAGCCCGGAAACTGGCGGTTTGGGTATTACAAATGGACAGCGTGGCAGTGCCTTCAACAGGAGCTACCCGCACTTTGACTTTATGGCTGTTGCGGACGGATTTAATTTGCTTGAGCTGGCATTCAACAGTTGGACCACCGTCAAACAAGTCGACATAACCGCGGTGGAAAAACCCTTCGTTTTCTAAAAGTGCTAAAGCAGGTTTAGTGTTTTCATGCACTTCGCCTATCACCTGCTGCGCAGATTCCGGCAACAAGCTGACATAAATCGGATGGCGTGGCATCAAATCGGCAATAAAACCTTTATTACCAACACCAATCATATAATCAGCGGTAGGGAAGTCGATGCTGAAAAAGTACGACTGCAGCCATTTCCAGAAGGGCGGTAGACCTGATTCATCGGCCACACCACGCATTTCTGCGATCACCATTTTGGAGAACCGCTTTGGATGTTCGGCCATAAACAAAAACCGCACTTTAGACAAAAAACGGCCGTTTAAGCCCTGACGATATGGCTCGCGTAAAAACAGCGTACAAATCTCAGACACACCTGTGTAGTCGTTGCACATGGTCAAGACTTCGACTTGTTTAAATACATCCAGCTCTTTGGAATGGTGCACTACGGTACTTTTATGGAAATGATACAAAGGGGTCTCCAGACCCACTGAGGCTTCAATGCCAGAGGTGCCGACTATCTCGCCTGTACTGGTATCTTCCAGCACAAACAGATAACCCTGATCGCCCATGGCCTCAATGCTCGTTGCGAAGCTTTGCTCAGAACGGGCAATTTTCGCCTGCAATTTTTGCTCATTGACCGGCAAAGAGGTAAAACCTGCCCCTGATTCAATCGCGATTTGCATCAGGACAGGGTAATCCGATTGTCGGATAGGACGGATCAACAACATAAATTTTTTATTCCTGCGTTGTAGCTGCTTAAGAAGATAAGGGAGCTCAAAGAACTCCCTTTTATAGCCTTAGGCCTGCACCAGCTTGGCGACCGCTTTTTCAAGACGTTTAAAACCTTCAGCAATATCCGCTTCCGGAATAATCAGTGAAGGAGTCATACGAATGACGCTGTAGCCTGCGACTAACATCATTAAGCCTTCTTCCGCTGCGGCCAGCATAAAATCACGGGCTTTGCCCTGATATTTATCATTCAGAGCAGCACCTAATAACAGGCCCTGGCCACGGATTTCGCTGAACACATCGTATTTCGCATTAATGGC
>CBIMJC010000277.1:0-5578 GCA_966244125.1 uncultured Rheinheimera sp. | reverse complement strand
GGTGATCTCAGTAGGGCTGTCTGTCCGGTACAAGCACAGCTCCGGAATTGGGGTTTCAACAACACCACAAGGTGGCATATGAGGTAACAGCTGCGCCTTTAGTTGTTCAAGTTGCTGATCTAAGGAAATACTCATACCTTTGCTCCCGGACAGATAGTTAAAACCAGTATAAAAGCAACACAACAGCCCTGCACCAGACAACAGTGCTTTCTGGACTTTTAGGCAAGAAGTGCGGAGCAACAGACAAAGCACGTATCCCGGGTTCAGGTGAATTAGTCTCAACACAGATGGTTATTTTGTATTTTGTGAGTTAAACAGTAAGCTGCATTACAACCCAAAGAACAATAAACTAAAAAACCAGCAGGAACTCTATGAAAATCAGTCCGCTTCTGTTGCTCAGCCTGTGCCTGAGCGCCACCAGTTTAAGCCTTGTTGTACAAGCTGAAGAGAACAAAGCCGCCAAAAACACCACAGTACAGATAGATGCTGACTCAGTGGTGGTTACTGAACATAAAACCACAGTACTGGATCAGGATTTCAGCTACAAAGCTTACACCGGCACTCAGCCGGTATGGAATGAACAAGGCGAGCCAACAGCCGCTATTTTTTATACCTACTACGAACGCCAGAACGTAAAAGACCGTAAAAGCCGTCCGCTGCTGATTTCCTTTAACGGCGGCCCGGGTTCGGCCTCGGTCTGGATGCAAATTGCGTACACTGGCCCTAAAGCGCTGAATGTGGACAGCGAAGGTTATCCGCTGCAACCTTATGGTGTAAAACAAAACCCTTATTCAGTGCTGGATACGGCCGACATCGTTTTTGTCAATCCGGTGAACACCGCCTATTCCCGTGTTTTGCCTGGTAAAGACGGCAAAATGCCAAGCCCTGATCAGCAACAAAAAATGTTTTTTGGTGTTAATGCCGATATCAAATACCTGGCAGAGTGGGTCAACACCTTCGTCAGCCGTTACGACAGATGGCAATCACCTAAGTACCTGATAGGCGAAAGCTACGGTACCACAAGGGTGTCGGGTTTAGCTTTAGCGCTGCAAAACCAGCAGTGGATGTACTTAAACGGCGTAGTGCTGGTGTCCCCTACTGAGATAGGTATTAAACGTGATGGCCCTGTTGATGTTGCCAACCGCCTGCCGTACTTTGCAGCCACAGCCTGGTATCACAAGGCGCTAAGTAGCGATTTACAGCAAAAAGACTTAACCGACTATCTGCCGGAAGTAGAAGACTTTACGCTGAACACCTACCTGCCAGCTTTAGCCAAAGGCAACTCTTTACCTCAAGCTGAAAAACAACAAATTGCTGAGCAAGTGGCGAAATATTCAGGTTTATCGGTCAAAGCTGTGCTGCAAAATAACCTGGATATTAATACCGACTTTTTCTGGAAAGAATTGCTGCGTGAGCGTGGCCAGACGGTCGGCCGTTTAGACTCACGTTATTTGGGCATAGACAAAAAAGATGCAGGCGCAGAGCCGGATTACAACGCCGAACTGACTTCATGGCTGCACTCTTTTACTCCGGCTATTAATCACTACCTGAAAAACGAGCTGAATTACAAAACCGACGTGAAATACAATATGTTTGGTAACGTGCATCCGTGGGACAGAAGCAATGACAATACGGGCGAAAACCTGCGTCAGGCCATGGCTCAAAACCCCTACCTGCATGTGATGACTCAATCGGGTTACTACGACGGCGCCACCAACTATTTTGATGCCAAATACAATATGTGGCAGCTGGATCCAAGTGGCAAAATGAAAGACAGATTAAGCTTCAAAGGCTACCGTAGCGGTCATATGATGTACCTGCGTTACGACGACTTACGCCAGTCGAACCAGGACTTACGTGACTTTATCAAAGCCACTTTACCTAAGCCGGATCAAAGCGCTAAGTATTGATTTGAAGAGATTAAAAAAGGACCGCAAGGTCCTTTTTTAATGCCTGCCGTATGGTGCAATAATCGGAAATTGCAGGCTCAGGCAGTCACCTTTAGTGCGCTGCCGCTACACCGTCTCGTCTGGAGTCAGACCCCGCCACATAACCTTTTTCTAATTTCATCACCCCTTGCCCACCACCGAATAGTAAGCCTCTGCTGTTGCCAAGAAAAACACTTTGAGCTGTGGCCATAATTGGATTTTGCGGGGTATGGCCCATCGAATACAATTTTTCGACAGTGTCCTGAGGTATACCTTGTTCAAAACTGACGCTGTTTTCTTCCCAGTGCCGAAACCTTGGCGCATCAATAGCTTGTTGCACATCCATACCAAACAGCACCATATTCAACAGGACCTGAACATGAGCTTGCGGCTGCTGGGGACCGCCGACAATGCCATAACTTAACCAGGGCTGTTGTTTGCCTTGCGCGTTCGCCTTGGTTACAAAACCCGGAATAATGGTATGAAACGGGCGTCTGCCTGGTGCAACAGTATTGGCTCTGTCAGGCTGTACTGACAGCCCTACCCCTCGGTTTTGTAGCGCAAAACCAGTACCAGGCACCACAATACCTGAGCCAAAAGACCCCGCTAAGCTGTTAATAAAAGACACCATGTTGCCCTGACTGTCAGCAACACTTAAATAGGTCGTTTCGCTGGTGGTTAACGAAGGTTCCGGATCAGCACTGGTCATGGCCTTGTCTGGATTAATTTGTGACCTGCGGTTAGCTATCACTTCATCTGACAATAGTTGCTCCGGCCTAATGTGCATAAATTCAGGGTCACCGACAAAGTGTTCCAGATCAGCATAAGCCAGTTTTTTCGCTTCGATCAGATGGTGCAAATAGTCCGCTGAATTGTGCTGCATAGCCTCTAAGTCAAAAGGTTCCAGGATTTTGAGCATTTCTAAGGCGGCAATACCCTGACCATTAGGTGGTAATTCCCACAACCGGTATTCTTTAAACGAAACCGACAAAGGCTCGACCCATTGTGCACTATAGTTTGCAAAGTCCTCTTGAGTTAAAAAGCCACCTAACTCCTGCACCCGTGCAGCAATTTTTTGCCCTAATTCGCCGCCGTAAAGCACTTTTGGGCCTTGCTCAGCAATCAGCTTCAGAGTGTTGGCATAATCCGGGTTCACAAACCATTCACCGGCTTTGGGTGTTCTGCTGCCGTCCATTAAAAAGGTAGCTCTTGCCCCCTTATCCCAGTTGATCTTGCTTTCGAACATGCCCCATTCGGTGGCTGTAGTTTCGGAAATAAGAAAACCCTTTTCAGCCAGTGCAATGGCCGGTGCCAGCGCCTGCGCCAGCGTTATAGTGCCATGTTCCTCTAACAATTTAGCCCAGCCCGATAATGCGCCGGGCAGAGTAACAGATTCCGGACCTTCATCCGGCACACGACGCCGATCCAGCATTTTCTCAAAGGTCATTAATGCACCAGCATGACCACTGCCATTAATGCCAACCAACCGCTGTTCTTTTTCCAACCAAAGCATCGCAAACATGTCGCCGCCAATACCAGTCATATAAGGCTCAACCACACTCAGCACTGCTGCCGCAGTCACAGCGGCATCAATTGCATTACCACCGTTTTTCAGCACAGTAAGACCTGCCTGACTGGCTAAAGGCTGACTGGTCGCTACCACGGCATTAGGTGCATAAACTGCCTTTGCCTGATAAGGCTCATCCGTTGAACCAAGCCCGGCCCGAAAGGAAAAACCAGCCACAATAGCGGACAAAGCGACCAGCGTAATAATCGCCAGCATACACAGTAAAAATCGTTTGATTCCGTTCATATAATGTTGTTTTCCTCTGATTTAGCCAAAGCTGATATCACGATACCCAATGTGGTAATTTTATTCAGGAACTATAACGTACTGAAAATTATGGGATAAACACTGTTGTCACCACAGGGCTACTAAAGCTTCGAACAGCAGCCTGTCTAAAGCGTTTTCTATCCCGCTATAGGAGTGACTTGTGTATAGTAATTCGTCTGGCCATCAAATTATTGAACAATATTGCGTTTTCATGCAGTGAGTAAGAGCTGGCACTGAGCTGTTTTGACGCTTAAAAAGGATAAATTCGGGAGTATCACAAGGATGGGTAAAAGCCACACTGAGATAAAGAGCTGGGTGAAAAGAGCTGCAGGCGAAACAGAACGAATCGAAGCCTGTTTTAGCGGCCTTGCTTATGCACCACATAGTCACGACACTTATACGTTGGCGTTAACCACAAGTGGCGTTCAGAGCTTTAATTATCGTGGAGAGTTACGTCACTCCCTGCCGGGTGAGGTCGTGATACTACACCCTGACGAAACTCACGACGGTCAGGCAGGTACCGATAGCCCCTTTGCCTATCGTGCCATCAGCATCAAGCCTGTTGAGGTACAAAACATTTTGCAGGGCGTCAGCCTGCCCTTCTTACAAGGTGGAATCACCAGACATCCTCGTTTTATCCAGATAGCCACAAGACTGTTATCTGAATTCGATCGGCCACTGGAGACAATGGAGCATCAGGATCTCATTTTTTCTTTTGCAAACTGTTTACAGCACATCACCAGCAAGAGCATTCAACATACTCAGGCCAACTACCATGCGATAACAAGGGTTCGTGAATATATTGACGATCTGATGACTCTTGACGCCAGTATGTCTATCGACATCACTTTAGATGAACTGGCCGCTGTATCAAACTACAGCAAATGGCAGGTGACCCGCGATTTCAGGTCGCTTTATGGCACAACACCCTATCGCTACGTTATATTCAAGCGACTACAAAAAGCGAAAGCATTGATTGAACAAGGCCTGCCATTGGTCCAGGTCGCCATCAACAGTGGTTTTGCAGATCAAAGCCATCTGACCCGGCATTTCAAAAGCTGCTTTGGTACCACGCCAAAAGTCTGGGCAAAACTGTATCAAAGATAGTCAGAGTTGTTGTTTGAAAAACAACCTCAACAGTCATCTGGCATCGCCTGCCCGGCCTTAATTAACCTTGCCTTAACTCAGCAATTGAACCTTTAATCAGCTGTTCCAGCACCAGCTTGTCCAGATCAGCCAGCTGTTTAAAGTACAGACAAGACTTGCCCATTTTGTGTTTGCCCAGCCTGGTTAATAAAGCTTGTTGTTTTTCAGTCTGCACCGACAGATAAAGCACCAGTTCCCTGCCGCGGATAGCAAAACCAGTCAAAGGCGCCTCACCACTGCGGCCACTGTCGTAGGTGTAACGGTAAGAACCATAGCCCACTATGCTCGGTCCCCACATTTTGCCGGTCTGCCCTGTCAGTTGTTCAAGCAAAGCCATCAAAGCCTGGCAATCCTCACTTTGCTGCGGGCTGGCTCTTGAGGCTATATAGTCCTCAATGCTGGCATCAGTGGCTTTGGTTTTGTTTTCGCTCATAAAGACGCTCCGCTGTTTGTGGCTTGGATTCGAGTTTATTACTGATTCAACTCAGCGAAATATTTCAGCTGCAACTGACTAAATAACTCCGACTGTTTTACCTCAGCCAGTGCTTTATTAAAACGCTCTGCGACTTCCGGGGTGCGGGCCAGCATATGGTAGTGATTCGGCTGGAAAAAACTCAGGACTTTCAGGCTGCTGTCCCTGGGGGCTGTTTGGCGGTAGTAGTGCCAGAAG
>CBIMJC010000276.1:0-5614 GCA_966244125.1 uncultured Rheinheimera sp. | reverse complement strand
ATTTCGATCATTATGTTTAACGATCCGCTGGTAAAACCTGTGTCTGAAATTAAGGAAGCCATTCGTAAAGGCTGGCCACAGCTGGTGCGTTCACAGCCCAGTTTTGGCTGGAGTGATAACGGCGGTGGTATGCAGGTGCATTTATCCGGCCCTTCGACTGAAATGCTGACCAAATTAGCAGCCGATATAGTGCCAGTTATTTCGCAAATTAAAGGCCTGGAAGATGTACGCTCTGAAATTGCCGATGGTCAGTTTGAAATGCAAATTCAGCTGAATAACGAAGAGTTGCAACGTCAGGGGCTGGATGCCAGCGAAGTAGCGCAAGCTGTGACTTTGGCGCTGCGTGGTACTAATTTGCGCACTTTCCGCTCAGACGAGCAGGGCGAAGTGCAGCTTAGGGTGCTGTATGACGAAAAGGTCAGTCATTCACCCGCTGAGCTGGCGGCTATTCCTGTGCTGGTGAAAGACAATGTAGTGATCACTTTAGCGCAAGTGGCTGAACTGAAAGTAGAACCACTGCTGTCGGAAATCCGCCGCTTTAACCGTCAGACGACCCTTGCCATTGGCATGAATATGAATAAAGACCTGACGATGGATAAAGCCCGTGAAGAGCTGACGAAAAGATTAAATCAGCTGCAGTTACCGGCCGGTTACGCCTGGTCTTTTGAAGGCAGCTTCCAGTATCAGGATGAGGCTCAGGGCATTATGCAAATCAATATGTTGCTGGCTGTGGCTATGATTTATCTGGTGATGGCGGCCTTGTTTGAATCCCTGATTATGCCAACAGCTGTGATTGGTTCCTTGTTGTTCTCTTTTGTTGGCGTGTTCTGGGCCTTTTTATTCACCGGCACCTCGATGGGCATTATGGGCATGATAGGGATGCTGGTGCTGATGGGCATAGTGGTGAATAACGGTATAGTGCTGGTGGACCGCATCAATCAACTGCGTAATGAGCAGCCGGATGCCGAGCTGGTGCCACTCATTATCGAAGCCTGCGAAGCCCGGTTACGGCCTATTCTGATGACGGTATCCACCACAGTATTAGGCTTATTACCGCTAGCTTTTGGTGATGCAACCATAGGCGGCGACGGCCCAAGTTATGCGCCTATGGCGATAGCCATTATTGGTGGTTTGGTATTCTCAACTTTAACCAGTTTATTGCTGGTGCCGTTAACTTACTGGGGATTAATCCGCTTTAACATCCGCTGGTCCGGCTTTTTAGGCAAAGCCAGAGTACTGGCGAATAAGGTGATTACGGCGGGTTAAGTCGCTTCGTTGCGAGTTTAAATCTGCCACTCTTCAGTAGTTGGTGAAGGTGGCAGCGGAAAAGCCATAGTGCACGCAGACTCGCCGTAAATATATCCCTATAGGCTCCTGTCCAGGGGGGCCGGGGTTTTGCAGAGCAAAACCCGTTCAGTCGGCAGCAAGTCAGATGACTGACTTGCTGAAATCCCGCCTTCACCTTGCTGGACAGGGTCTGCTCAGCACCATGACTTTCCTCGCTTTGGTAGTTTCACCTGCTTCTGCATACTTCTGTTAAAAACAACCAGCACAAAAATCTTTATAGCTGTTGTCGGCCGTAAATTTTCTGATTTCAGAAAAACCTGTTGAAATAGAGGTACATCAGCGTTAATTTGGCACGAGCAAAAAACATCAAAGATGGCTGAAAAATGTTCAACTTGCGAGCATGCCGCCTTTAAAAACGGATTGTTAAGGCTTCAATTTACCAAGGAGATGGGTTTGATTAACAAACATTCACGTAGATTTGATGAGCTTGCTATCGAGATAGATCAAATTGAAGCTAGCAAAGTTCAAAGCCGCGCAGATTATGGTAACTACTTTTCGGTTGATGACGAAAGATTAGACGAATGGATTATAAAGGTTAAAAGTCTAATATCCCGGGCTTGTGGCGACGATAGTGAATACTTAAAAGCATTTCGTCGAGCAGAAACTCCGCAACAATTTGATTCTAACCATGTAATACTCAAAAGATTAAGACCGATTTTCGCCGCAGCACGTAGTGATTTTCAGGGAGGACACCTCGCTTCGATTCGGAGCTTAGTACAGGCAGAACTATTCGATAGCGAATTAGAGCAAGCTTCGGAGCTTCTTGAACAGGGCTACAAGGGCCCTGCCGCTGTAGTTGCGGGTGTAGTTCTAGAGACATCTCTACGAGATTTGTGCGATCAACAATCTCCTGTAATACCTCACGGTAAATTAGATCAAATGAATGCTGGGCTAGCAAAGATTGGTATCTATAACAAGCTACAACAGAAACGCATTACGGCTATTGCAGATATCAGGAATAGCGCTGCCCATGGGAAATGGACAGAGTTTACAGAAGCAGACGTTGTAGACATGATTAAAGATGTTCAGCGTTTTCTTTCTGATTACTTGTCTTAATAAGTAGTGGCACGATGACAGCCAGCACGTAGCACTGAGAGTTAGGGATTTATATGGCATCTGCAGATTACGTATTCGGTAACAAGCAGTGGGAAATAAACCGCTGGATTCTGGTGCTGAGCACCCTTGGTCTCGTGTCGAAAATACTAGAAATTGATCTCAGCCAAATCTCAATTTTTGGGCTGAATTTGCAAGGTAAGGAGGCTGCGCTGGTACCTGGTTTTATTGGTCTGGCCTTGGCATATGCTCTTCTTACTTTTGTTGTAGCCCGGATGGAGTTGATACTTGCTCATAATGACGAAACAGAGGCTCATGTTACGTCCAAAGTTAAGAAAATAGGGAAGTCCAAGGTTTTGTTGTTTCTGCTAATTTTGTCTTTTCTAATTCCAATGCTTGTCTATGTTCTAATTCCAGTCGGCTTGGCACTGTTTACTCTTTTTCTGTTGTACGATGATATGTACGCGGTTATACAGGTCATTTTGGGGGCAGTCTAACAAGTACAGACAAGGTCGCTGGCAGAACAAAGGCCTGCTACCGGCCCCAAATTCTTATCAGAGCATTGGCTTTATAGTCAGTTTGTACTAGCTCCCTTCGTAGCCAGCTAAAGCAGTTCAAAGGACGCACGGTGTCAGGTTTTGCATCTTGCCCTCGGTAATTAGTCTGTTTGGTTTCAATGCGGTTGACTAAAAAATAGCTGATAAAAATATAGGAATTGCTGCCTGTTTTGAAATGGTGGTTTTTTGGTTATCCATCTAATTTATAAGGACATTCTGAAATGCGAAGTCACTATCTAATCTGTTTGACCTTACTGTTGTTTAGTCTTTCCAGCCAGGCAGTTGAATCTGATACCACACCACAACCAAAACTAGCTGACTATAAAGAAGGCGAAACATGGGTTTGGAAATACAAAGGCGTAACTACTGCAGGTGAAGTTCGTGCAGATGGGCAAGATAGCAAAAAAATAATCAGCCAAAATGGTGAACTCTTTATGCAAACTGCAGCTAAGGCCATTCCATTAGCCGCTATTGTGAAACCTGTTGAGAGTAAAACTCCCCGCTATAGCTGGCCTTTGCAGGTCGGTAAAAAGTGGACCTTTGAGGAGCATTGGACTAGTGACGACGGCACTCAGGGTGCAACCATTCAGGATGCAGAGGTGTTGGCTTTTAAAAAAGAAACTGTGCCAGCAGGCAGCTTTATGGCTTACACCATCAGATACAAAGGCAAGATCACTAACTCCAGAGGCTACAGTGCCGAGGTTGAAGATATTCATCTTTATGCGCCTGAGGTAAAAACATTTATTAAGCTGACTCAGTCGCAAAGCGATTATTTATATATCGAAGAACTCGTTGAATATTCTAAGGAATAGAATTGAGTAAGGTGTTGTAAGTTTATTCTGGCCACAAAATATGGCCTTCAATCGACTGCTTAAATTGTATTGAAAATGGGGGAAAGGTCACCACCTTTGGCTTTCGGGATATCGCTATAGGCGGCGAGGGCCCAGGTTATGCGTTTATGGCCATAGCTATCAGAGGTGGTTTGGTGTTCTCAACCTTAACCAGTTTATTGCTGGTACGTTGAACCTGGCGGGGCTTAATCCGCTTTAACATCCGCTGGTCTGGTTTTGGTCACAGCATTTTTCCCTCCTTTTATCCCAGCCGGATAAGCCGGACAAAATTTCTGTTGTTTACTAAAGCCTTACGATGATCGACCTTTATCCCTAAGTACTTTGAAGATGCGTGAAGTCGACACGCCATTCAGATCCCCTGAACAGAATAAACCTATGTGACAGGGGATAGATGGTGCCGTTAGCAAAGCTGCAGCTTCATGTACGGCGGGTATATACTTTGCTAGTTTTAGAGCGGCTTTATGCCGCTCATTTTTTTGTTTTTTAGTCCCGTCATGTGCTGTTTTCATAGGTCGGTTGCTCTGGCTATATGTTGATGCTCCTCTTGTAAATCAATAAGCTGCATCTATCCTTAGTGCTGGTTTCTTTCTATTTTGGTTATACCATGTCATTTGTGGTCAGCTGTCTGATCTTCTGTGCTCTGATGTTGTTTCCCGGGCAGTTCAGGGCCGAAGAGCTTATCCACATCCGGCACTATCATTTACAACCCCGCCACGACTTCGCCTTAAAACTACTGGAATTGGTGTTGTCAAAAAGTGGTGTTTCTTACCAGATCGAGGCGGTTAAGTCGGATGAAGTTTTAACCGAGGGCAGGGTAGAAAAAATGGTGGTAGATGGTGAACTGGATATGCTGTTCATTTCTACTTCGGCAGAGCGTGAACGCAGTATGATCCCGGTTAAAGTCCCCATCTACCGTGGATTACTTGGATTAAGGCTGCTATTGATCAAGCCGGAGCAGAATGAAAAATTCAAAAAAATCAAAAGTCTGAAAGATCTCAAACCTTTTGTCGCAGGGCACAATGTGCATTGGAGTGACTTTGGCGTATTTAAGGACAATGGCTTAAAGGTGGTGAGCTCAACCAACTATGCCGCTTTATTTGAAATGCTAAAACATGACAGATTTGATTACTTTTCAAGAGGGGTTAATGAAGTATGGGGCGAGTTGGCACAACATTCAGACGAGCTTATCATTGCCGACAATATCATGTTGTTTTATCAGCATCCGGTGTACTTTTTTGTCAGTAAACACAGGCCTGAATTAGCGGCTTTAGTAGAAAAGGGCCTGGCTCAGGCCACAGAGGATGGTTCTTACAAAGCCTTGTTTCAGAGCTATTACGCAAAAACTCTGCAGCGGGCGGATTTAAAAAACAGAACCATGATTTATCTGAATAATCCGGCCGTGCCCGCAGGCACAGCCCCTATTGATACCAGTTGGTGGTTCACTCCCTGAGGGGGTTATCACGCAGCCACAGTGACGACCACTTTGCCGCTGTTGCGCGCCTTTGCCACTTTTTCATAAGCCTGCTCTATGCTGCCAAAGTCAAACTCCTGTGGGTCAAGTCGTATAGTCAACAGCCCTTGCTCTGTCAGTTGACTGGCCTGACGCAGGATCTCGCCGTGCTGTGCTCTGTGTTGGCCTGTTAATAACGGCAGTAAGGTGAAAACACCAGAGTAGCTGGCGGCTCTGAATGATAAAGGCGCTATGCTGTGTGTGCCCCTGCCGAGACTTCTGACCACATGGCCTGTATAGGTTTTTACGGACTGTAAAGCCTGATCCAGACTGGCAGCTCCCATGGTGTTGTACAC
>CBIMJC010000275.1:0-5659 GCA_966244125.1 uncultured Rheinheimera sp. | reverse complement strand
AGGTTCACCTAAATCATCCAGTTCCAGATCGGTGTCATCAAAGGCTGCAGTCCATTTTGCCTCTAACCATTCACTGCTCAGCGCCACACGCCAGTGATGGTAAGTACCGTCGTTGTCACGCATAAATTTGCTGGTGTCGGTTGAGGTTGAGCGGTCGCCTGACAATGTAAGTGTTAATCCCTCAGTCAGTTGAACAACCTGAGTGAGCATTACTATGTAATGCCCGCCACCGGCACCGAAATAATCTTTGGCATACCAATAACTTAGTTTAGTATCGCCATAAGACACTTTGATGTAAGCCTCCGGATAATCAAAAGCGCTGCTGTCGCTGCTGCCATAATAAGTGTAATGGGCTATGCCCAGATCCAGAGCCCAGTTGTTGCCTAAATCCGTGTAATACCCTGTGTAAAAATCAATTTCTCTGTCCGTGTTTTCGACAAAACTGACGTTGGATCCCCAGGTGCCGGCATACCAGCCTGAATCAGAGACCCAGTCGAGGCTTGGCTGCAAAGCCGGATCATCCTTAGTCAGCGTAATACCGTTAAATAAGTAGTTTGAAGAGAGCGTGATAGTGGAGCTTAAATCGGCCAATACTGCCGGACTAAATCCCAACATCAGGCAAGCCGGTACAACCAGGTGTTTTGATATCCGCATAAATACTCCAATGCTGATTAAGAATTAAATTCAGATACTTAGACTCCATTCAGAGATCTTATAGTTAAGGTATAGCAAGACTTCTGCAAAAAAGCCCGAGACACTGCCAGCTTCCCCAATTAAGGAATAGACATCTAAACACCCAGAAATCTCTTTATTTCAAAATTGAAATAGGGTTAACTGAATTCAGTCTTTCAGAGGAGTAAAAACAGATGTTTAAAGTAAATAGTTATTTTGACGGCAAAGTGACATCCATAGCTTTTCAGGGTGAACAACTACCGGCCACTGTGGGTGTGATGGCGCCGGGTGAATACGAATTTGGCACCAGCCAACATGAAGTTTTAACTGTGATTAGTGGTGCTTTAACCGTATTATTGCCAGGCCAGACCCAGTGGCAAACCTTTGCACGCGGCGCAGTCTTTGAAGTACAGGCTCATGCTAAATTTCAGTTAAAAGTTGAAACTGATACAGCTTATCTTTGCACTTATCAATAAAGCGCGTCAGTTAAGCCGAACCGTCAGGCGGGAACTGCCACAGCACAGGGTTGTTAGTTGAGAGGGGTGACCTTTTGGTTGCCCGGACTTTTTTACTTCTCAGGAAAGCTTATTGATGCGTGGTATGGGAACAGCGGCCAAAAGAGCGGATGCAGCAAAACAGACTGAAGCTTTGGATCTGAAACAAACAATAGAGTACATGTGGCCCTACATCTGGGCCTTTAAAGGCCGGGTGTTATTGGCCCTGGCCGCATTGCTGGCCGCCAAGGCTGCCACTTTATACCTGCCGTACGCGCTAAAACTTATTATTGATGATTTAGACCCCAGCTTAAATTCCGCCATCAGCTTGCCTCTGACTTTTTTGTTGTTTTATGGCGCTTTACGTTTTGGTTCGGTGTTTTTTGGTGAAGTACGTGACGCGCTCTTTAGCAGAGTCACTGAACACGCCATGCGTAAAGTGGGCCTGCGGGTTTTTAACCATCTGCACCAGTTGGAGCTGAGTTTTCATTTAGACCGCCAGACCGGCGGTATCAGTCGTGATATTGAAAGAGGCACCAATGGCATCAGTTTTCTGATGCGATTTTTAATGTTTAACATTGTGCCTACCCTGCTGGAAATTCTGCTGGTGGCAGTGATTTTTGCACTGCTATTCTCGTACTGGTATGCGCTGCTTACTTTTGTCGCCGTGGCTTTATATGTGGCTTTTACCTTTTATGTTACCGAATGGCGCAATAAATATATCCGCGAAGCCAACCAGGCCGATTCGGCCACCAACAGCAGAGCAGTCGACAGTCTGCTGAACTATGAAACCGTCAAATATTTTAATAATGAAGCCTATGAAGAACGTACTTACGATCAGTTTTTAGCCAACTGGGAACAAGCCAAACTGAAAAATCGTATGTCGCTGTTGGCATTAAACTCTGGTCAGGCGCTGATTATTGCCATAGCTATTACCTTGATGATGTGGATGGCGGCACAAGGGGTGCTCGACAAAGAGCTGACCCTCGGCGATTTGGCCATGGTAAATGCCTATATGCTACAGCTTTTTATCCCGTTGAATTTTTTAGGTTTTGTTTACCGGGAGATCCGACGTTCGTTAACGGATCTGGAAAACATGCTGGGGCTTTTGAAAAAAGAAGCGAAGATCAAAGATAAGGCCAATGCGCCAGAGCTGCAGTTACAGCAGGGCCGTATTGAGTTTAAACAGGTGCATTTTAGTTATCAGGCGGACAGGCCTATTCTGAACGGCTTAAGTTTTGTGGTGGAACCAGGCCAGAAACTGGCCATTGTTGGTGCTTCAGGCGCAGGCAAAAGCACCATAGCACGGCTTTTATACCGTTTTTACGATATTCAGCATGGCAGCATTTGTATTGACGGTCAGGATTTACGTGACGTGACTCAAAGCTCGTTACGCCAGAGTATCGCCATAGTGCCGCAGGACACAGTGTTATTTAACACCAGCATCAGAGAAAACATTCGCTACGGTAAACCTGATGCCAGCGAAGCTGAAGTGGATCAGGTGATCAAACTGGCGCATCTGGATAGTTTTATTCAAAGTTTGCCGGCAGGCGATCAGACCCTGGTTGGTGAGCGGGGTTTAAAAGTCTCAGGCGGTGAAAAACAGCGTATTGCCATAGCCCGCGTGTTGTTAAAAGGCTCTCCTATTCTGATTTTTGATGAAGCCACCTCAGCTTTGGATTCCCACTCCGAAGCGGCCATTTTGCAGGCGTTGCGTGAACTGGCACAACACCACACTTCAGTGGTCATTGCCCACAGACTGTCCACTATCACAGATGCAGACAAGATACTGGTGTTGCAACAGGGCGAAGTCGCCGAAGCTGGTACACATCAGGAACTACTGGCCCAACAAGGGCTTTATGCACAGTTATGGGCAAAACAACAACAGGCGAAAACCAAAGCTGAGTAAAGCCAGAGTTAACTTGTGTTAAGCAGAGTAAATGCCGGGTAAAGGTCTGAACCCGGAGTTATTTTTTTGTTCTGATGACGGTATTTATCATCACAGGACAAAAAAACCATTATGTTGTTACGTCAGTTTATTCTTCCTATCACCAGTCTGGTGTTGCTAAGTGCCTGCGGCGGCGGTAGTTCATCAGAAGGCAACGACACTTACCCAAGCAGTTATTTGCAGTTCTACAACGGGTCGGCGAATAGCGCCACCACCACTCTGACGCTGACAGACAGCGACGAAGCTGAGACCGCATTAGGTTCAGCGGCCTTTGGCGACGCCACCTCTTTGACCACAGTCAATACAGAAACCTATGATTTGGCTTTCACTTACACAGACAATAGTGGTGATGTGCAGACTGTGCTGGAGGATCAGGTCAGCATGAAAACCAGCCAAAAAACCTTACTTTTTATGGTGGACAATTACGAAGCACCAAAACTGCTGAATTTAACCTTTTTGCGGGACGATGAACTGGATGATCAGTTTAAAGTTTATGTAGCGAACTTACTGGCTGAAAACAAAAGCATGGATTTGTATATCAGCAGTTCCACAGAAGATTTTGACGACGCCGAATTTGTCGCTACTGTAGGCCAGAATGCATTCAGTGAAGCAGTTACTTTTGACACTGGCAGCTACATCATCTATTTAACCGATTCTGGCAGCAAAGAGGTTGTGCTGCAAAGCCCGGTTTATGCCTTTAGCTATGAAACCGAATATGTGCTGGCAGTGCGCGATAACGCCGGGCCGTTAAAACGTAAAATTGCCGTGGACGTGATCGGCAATACCACCACAGTCTATCCGCTGGAAGATGTAAACAGTAACGCTCAGTTCCGGGTTTACAACAGCCTGAACGATTTAGACCCGGCCCAAATTTTTGTCGGCAGTACAAGCGGTTCTCCTGCTTTTGCTGATGTAAAGGCCGACACTCTGACTTCTTATCTTGAAATTCCGCATGGTGACTACAGAGTCACTTTGACCGCCAATGAAGGGGCCAGCCAAATTCCAAATGGTTTATTAACACTGAATCAGGGCCAAAGCAAAAGTCTGGTGTTTTATCGTGATGAAAATAACAAAGCGACAGTGTTATCCGTCACAGACAGCGCCACACCTCAGGTGTACGACTTTGTATTTAATGTCGTGAACGTAGTGCCTGACTTTGAAAACGTCAGCATCTATTTTGTGCCTCCTGGCAAAACCATGGAAACCACCTCCTATTACATCAGCAGTATTAACGACGCGACCAGCGCCAGTATCACCTTGCCGCTGGACAGTTACACTATGCTGCTGGTTCGTAAAGATTTAAATAACAACAAAACTTTGCTGGCGCAAACCGCAGAGATTGAATTTATTCAGGGCAGCTCTTACCTGCTGGTGGCTGAAAAAGACCCGGACACTGAAACAGGTTATAAAATCAGCTTGCAGTACTAAGCCGCAGCTGGTTTTGTGACAAAGGCCCGCCTGAGCAGCGGGCCTTTTTTTCTGGGCCTTGCCAAACTGTTGGCAAGGCTTTATCCGAGAACAACCCAGCCAACGGGCAGAGCCATTGGCGCTCAGCCGGGCCTTGCCAAACTGTTGGCAAGGCTTTATCCGGCTTCGCTCTTCCTTGTTATTTGTTTTTACTCTAAATTAGCTTTCAGTTGAAATCAGATGGAGTAACGCATGACCTGGATTTTTTTGGTGGTAGGCCTGGTATTACTGGTTGTTGGTGCAGACTTACTGGTCAAAGGAGCAGCCCGTTTAGCCGGTTCTTTTGGCATTCCGGCTTTAGTCATAGGTTTAACAGTAGTGGCTTTTGGTACTAGTGCACCTGAACTGGCCGTCAGCGTAAAAGCGGCCTATTCAGGACAAGCTGAACTGGCTATTGCCAATGCGGTCGGCAGCAATATCTTTAACGTGCTGTTTATTCTGGGTGCTGCGGCTATGATTTCGCCGCTTATTATTTCACGCCAATTAATCCGTCAGGACGTACCTATTATGGTTCTGGTATCGGTCATAGCTTTGTTGATGACTTTAGATGGTAATATCAGCAGGCTGGAAGCCGGGATTTTATTTGCAGGTTTGTTAAGTTACACCTGGTTTTTATTCCGGCAGGGCAAAGCCAAGGGCGCTGATACTGTTGATGAAGAAGTCGAAGCTATGCTCAAAGCCAAAGTGCCAGCCTGGCAAAACCTGTTATTGGTGATAGGGGGCTTGATCCTGCTGGTATTGGGTGCACGCTGGCTGGTTGAAAGCGCAGTGGAAATCGCCCGGGCCTGGGGCGTGAATGAAGCTGTGATAGGTTTAACCATAGTGGCAGCCGGCACTTCTTTACCTGAAGTGGTCACTTCTATAGTAGCTACAGTGCGTGGTGAACGTGATATTGCTGTAGGCAACGTGGTAGGCAGCAATATATTCAATATTCTCTGTGTGCTGGGCTTATCAGGATTAGTCTCGCCAGCGCCTTTGCTGGCCGGCGAACAAATGGCCATGGTCTATATTCCTGTGATGTTGGGCGTGGCCGTACTTTGTGTACCGCTGTTTTTTATCGGTTCAGTGCTGAATCGGA
>CBIMJC010000274.1:0-5740 GCA_966244125.1 uncultured Rheinheimera sp. | reverse complement strand
AAAGGTGCTTCAGTTTGACCAACGAAAATATTTGCTGCTGAGTTCATCGATTCCGGGCGACTGGTGCCCAATAACTTTTGTAAGCCGCCACCTAAAATACTGATGACCCAACGCATTACACCAATGTGATAAAGCACAGCTATTAATGAAGAGAAGAAAATGATAACAGTCAACACATGAACGGCGAACACAAAACCGTATTTCATAGTGCCGACATCACCAAATAGAAACTTAATACCATCGTTAGCGTAGCCAATCACTGCACCGACTCCGCTTGAAATACTCATCAATACGTCCTGACCAAAAGGAACATAAAGGACGAAGGCACCGATAGCGACCTGAATACCAAAAGCGCCAATGACAGTGCGCCACTTGATACGACTTCTGTGTGCTGAAGCTAAATAAGCTGTCAATAAGAGGGCAAAAATGCCAACTAAACTCATCATAGTTATTCCTTGGATATAGGGTCTGGCCGGTAAAGACGCAGATTTTTTGTTCTTGTGATGCCAAATCCCAGAATAGCATCAAAAGATCAAGTAGTTACAGTTTCCGAGCGGGAGTGTTAACTACCGTTTCTGGCTTTTAACACTTGTAGTTGCTGTTCAGGGGTTGTCTAATCTTGACGTTTTGCCGCGCGATTATAGCAGCAGATATGAAATGCTTGCAAAGCAAATGTTGCCGGAGAGATCTGCAAAAAAACAACAGTCAAAACGCTGCTCTGACTGTTGTTTCAGCTTTACGAAGAACGAGGTTATTCCTGCAATAACTGACGAATTTTGGTTTTGATGATATCGATGGCTATCTCGTTTTTACCACCACGGGTTACCACCAAATCCGCATATTGCTTGGACGGGTTAATAAACTCAAAAAATGCCGGGCGTACGTAGTTTTCATACTGCTCTGTAATAGAACCTAAACTGCGGCCTCTGTCTTCCATATCTCGCTTGATACGACGCAATAAACAGACATCCAAAGGTGTGTCCATAAACACAGTGATATTAAACTGCTGCCGTAACTTGTCATCGGTCAATAATAAAATCCCTTCCACCAGCACCACTTTGGCTGGGTGTACAGTAATAGTTTCAGCTTTACGGGTATGAGTTTTATAGCAGTACTGTGGCATAGACACTGACTTACCATCTTTTAACTGCTGCAAATGTGCGGCTAAGAGTTCGTGCTCAAAAGCGGCAGGATGGTCGTAGTTGGTCAGAGTGCGCTGATCAAAAGACAAATGCGCCTGATCGCGGTAATAAGCATCTTCAGCCAAAACAGCAATACGCTCTCCACCTAATTCTGCTACCAACTCCTGATAGACGGTGGATGCAAACAAACTTTTACCAGAGGCCGAGGCGCCGGCAATAGCAATAATGGTACTTTTAGCCACAGGATCACTTCTAAATCAAAACTTAACTGGGTGTATTATCGCGGATTTTAGCTTTTGATTAAATAAAAAATGCCGGTATTACACCGGCATTTTTAAATTTAAGGTTTTAGACCTTCGGATTAGAAGCGGTAGTTCAGACCTACTTTTAAGCGCCAAGCTGATTCCTGACCATAGAAATCATCCCATAAAGCTCCTGCCGGACGAGTACCATCAGAGCTCGCAGCACGAGAGCCGCCGTAGATATATTTCTTAGTTGTAGGATCAATAGTGAAGTCAACCAGTTCGATAGAACCGAAATCATCGCCGTAAACCTTACCTTTACTGCTATCCAGCAAATTCAGGAAGTTATCTACCGTTACGTAGAATGTGCCTTTATGGCCTTCCATGAAACCTGGGATTTCCTGGCGGATGCTTAAATCCATAGTCGTAACCCATGGAGTCGTACTTGCACCTTTAGGTACATAAGTACCTTGGTACTGCGTCAAGCCCAGAGATTCAATTAGACTAAAGAATTCAGCTTTGTTTTGCTCAGCTGTTTTTATGATAGTAGTACCATTGTAGCTTGGCGCCCAAATCACATTCGCGTCTGTCATAGTTGGGATGTATGGTAAGAATGAATCACCTGTAGTACCAGGGCTTAACAAGCCATACGGATCACCTAATGCAGTTACGTTGCCATCTAAGTCCGCGCCATCCATGTAATAGGTAATAGGCTTACCTGAACGGCGTTCGAAGAAGATATTAAAGCTGGTGTTGTAACCAGGAACAAATTCGTGGTCATATCCCAGATTTAATACAAATCTGTGCTCTGTTTCATAGACTGAACGGCCTAACAAAGTTTCGTTACGGTTGATGTTTATGTTCAGACCGTAGCTACTGCTTGCTGTTGTGCTGCTGGCAGAGTGCGCTTCAGTAATATCCTGGTTAGTGTATGACGCAGTGAAATAAACACCGTTATCATAAGCTTTACTTAATGCTGTACTGATGACTTTAGCACGACCTGACTCGGACGCGTTGGTCAACATATAGTCTTTGTTTGCGCCATCTTTGTCGTTATAAATTAAACGACCGCCATCTGCAGTTGTACCAGCAATATCTTCTTCTGTCAGACTTGCATCAACCCAAAAAGCAGAATCACGTTCTTTTTTGTACAGATATTCAGTGGTCCAGACATAATCTTCACCTAAACCTGGGATCTCGAAAGTGTAATCCGCGGCCAATTGGGCACGCCAATCAGAAGGTAAATTAAAGTTAGGATCAACCAGGTTAGTTTCCTGAGTTGTGCCTGTCGCTGTCTGAACTGCAGTTAAAAGCTGCTGAGGAATGTCAACGATGTTTACACCATTTAAAGCTGCTGCGAAGTTACGGCTATCAGCAACCACGGTGTTTACACCAATACCTGGGTTAGAGTATGAGTTTGACACCCAAACTGTTGGTTGACCACCAGAAAAACGACCAAAACCACCACGGATAGTCAGATCTAAAGTAGCATCCCACTTAAACGCAAAACGTGGAAGGATAATATCAATACCATCCAGGTTTTCGGTATTTGTGTAGCCAGTACGAGCTAAACTTGCAGGGTTTTCTTTTGGACTATCGTCCGAGCCTAAACGCTCATAACGTACGCCCATGTCCAAGGTTAAATCGTCGCGCACAGCCCATTCGTCATGCACATAAAGTGCGTGTTCATTACGAACAAAGGCCGCAGCACCATCAACAGGGTTTAAGCTAGTTGCGTTGGTGTATTCAATACGGTTGGCTTTGCGATTTTCAAAGTCGGCGATACTGCTAAATACGTAAACACCTTTAGTGTTGCGCAAAAACAGATTGTAGATATCCTTTTTCTGGAACTGGTAACCAAAAGATATACTGTGATCTTCGTACAGATAATCAGCATCTACGCCAAGTAACAAGGTGCTTTTATCCAGCTCATTTGAATGGCGGTTTAAATCAGAGCCCATTGCAATATCACCTAAAGATGATGCACGGTCGATAGTCACATCGCCAAATTCGCCAAAGGATTTTTGCGTAGTCGGATTGTCCATATAGGCTAAGCTAAATTGAGTAGAAAACTCAGGAGTCCAATCTGAGTACAACTTAAACGCGTAGTTGTTTAACTCTTCAACACGATTATACCAATGAGAAGATAAACGCAGTTCTCCGTTGCCACTAGTCATGTTAGATGTACGGTTACCTTTGGTAAATTGGTAAGTAAAAGCTGCGCGGTGCGCGTCGTTTAAGTTCCAATCTAACTTAAGCAGTAACTTTTCATCATCAGTCACCGGAGAAGCATCCCAGGTACCAACATCTATGTTGTAAATGTCACGCGCTATACGTTGAATTGCCTGGTAATCAGCTAAAGTTGCGGTCGTCTCGTTCGAAGCGCCGCTGCCAGCTGGCCCCCACTCAAGAGGAGTATCTGCTTCGTAATAATCGTAAGAGATGAAATAAAAAAGTTTATCTTCGACAAAAGCACCACCCAACGTGGCTCCATAAGTAGTTTCGTCAAATTGCAGTGGCTTTTCAACACCAGAATCTTTTGGTGTACCAGCCATACCATCGTTTTGGGTTTCGTAGAACGCACTACCAAAAGTCTTATTTGTACCAGATTTAGTTACAGCATTAACCTTGGCGCCTTGAAAACCACTGTCTTTCGCATGGAAAGGAGAAGTATCAATGGTAATTTGATCAATAGCGTCCAGAGAAATTGGCGAACGCGTGGTTGGATAACCATTTACGTTTAAACCAAAAGCGTCGTTTTGTTCGATGCCATCAACACTGATGCTGTTAAATTTAGGGTTCGAACCAGCAACACTCATAGCGCCGTTGTTACCATCGACTACAGCCAGTGGGTTGTTACGTACAATATCTTTGATATCGCGGTTAAAACTTGGAGTTTTAGCAATTTGATCAGCACCGAAGTAGCTGCTGCTGCCGGTATTTACAGCGGCAATAGCTGCACCAGTCACAGCAATGCGCTCAACTGATTCAGACTTCAGAACTTCGTTGATTTGATAGTTTTCACCCAACTGCAGAAAAATATCGTTTAACGTTTCATCTGCATAAGTATCTGAATCTACAACAACAGTATAAGGACCACCTACGCGCAGACCTGAAGCAATAAAACTACCTGATTCATTAGTAACCACTTGGCGGGTAGTACCTGACGGCACGTGGGTAATAATGATTTTTGTGCCAGCAGCAGCGGCACCTTCAGGAGTAGTAATTTTTCCGCGAATTGCAGAAGATGTGTCAGCAAGTACAGCACCCGACCCCATCGCTAAAGCGACAGCTAAGGCAATATGTTTAATTTTCATATGGTTTTTCACCTGGTAGTTGTAAATTTTATGTTTCAGCCAAGCTGAAAACTTCCTGCTTCCAAATTGGGCGACAACTATATCGAACTTTTATTACGTTTTTCTTACATCGGACCAGATGACCGTTGAACTAAGACCAACTTTGGTTGTCAGGTCCGATTTGTCACGCAAGTGTAACATATCAACTGTAAAAATCGTACATTCGCTGCGCTTAATCAACATCATTTTCTGTTTATTGCTGAACAACTTATCTCAGAGCAAAATCACCGTGGAAACTGGGTTTTGGCGCTGATTCAGGATATGCTTGCTTAATTATTTAACTGGTCGTTACTTATGAATCATATTTTTTCATCTGTTTTAATCACTTCTTTTTTCTCATTCAGCGGGTTAGCTATGGCGAAAGAGCAAACACTGACCATTGCCACTTTTAATGTCAGCATGGAGTCTGAGAATTATCTTCAGAAAGGTGCTGTGGGTAGCTCGCAGGTATTAAGCACCTTGCTTGCCGAAGGTAAACATCCGCAAATCAAAAATATCGCGGCTATAGTGCAACAGACCCAGCCTGATATTTTGCTGCTGAACGAATTTGATTACATCGAAGACCCAAAAGCCGGGGTGCAGTTGTTTATCCGCAATTACTTAAACAAAGCACAAAACGCCGACGGCAAAACCATTGATTACCCCTACTTTTATTACAGTACAGTCAACACAGGGCAACCCAGTGGTTTTGATTTGGACAACGATGGCCAGTTGACCAATAAAGGTTCAGACGCCTGGGGTTTTGGCCAGTATCCGGGCCAGTATGGCATGATGTTATTGTCGAAATACCCTATTAACACCAGCAAAGTCCGGACCTTTCAGCATTTTAAATGGAAAGATATGCCAGGCGCTTTGCAAACCACCAAAGCGGACGGCACACCCTGGTACAGTCCTGAAGCCTGGCAATTGTTTCCCCTGTCATCCAAAGCGCATTGGGATGTACCAGTGTTGGTCAATAAAAAGTCTGTGCATCTACTGATCAGCCACCCTACTCCACCTG
>CBIMJC010000273.1:0-5784 GCA_966244125.1 uncultured Rheinheimera sp. | reverse complement strand
AGCTGCATGGTCAGGTCGGTTTTGAGCAGGTGGAAGTCAATAACAGAGGCCGGGTCATTCGTATTCTGGATTCCAAACCCGCCACCTCAGGTGATGATTTAATTTTATCTATAGATATGAGCCTGCAGCTTAAAGCTCAGGAGCTGATTGGCGACAACCGTGGCGCTATAGTGGCGATGGACCCTCGTGATGGCGCTGTATTGGCGTTTTACAGCAACCCAAGTTATGACCCGAATTTATTTGTGCATGGGATCAGTGGTAAAAACTACCGTGAACTACTGAATTCCCCTGACCGTCCTTTAGTCAATCGTGTGACTCAGGGGGTCTACCCTCCTGCTTCCACTATTAAACCTCATATGGCGGTGCTGGGATTAGAAAACGGCACTGTGACAGAACAAACCCGTATTCCTGATCCGGGTTTTTATAAACTGCCAAACTACAGCCGTCCTTACCGTGACCACGTGAAATGGGGGCACGGCTGGGTTGATGTCTACACTGCTATTACCAAAAGCTGTGATACCTATTTTTATGATTTAGCGGTAAAACTCGGCATAGACCGGATTTCTGATTATATGAAAAAATTTGGTTTTGGCTCCCGCACCGGCATAGATGTGCTGGAAGAAAGCGCTGGCCTGATGCCATCCAAAGAATGGAAAAGGGCCAGACACAAACAAAGTTGGTTTCCGGGCGATACAGTCTCTTTAGGCATAGGTCAGAGTTACTGGAGTGTAACCCCAATGCAACTGGCTTTATCGACCGCCATTCTGGTGAATGATGGTCAAAGACCCACCCCCCATATGGGCCGCTATTTCCGTAGCCAAACTCAGGATACCAGTCTGATTGCACCATTACAGACTGCAATAGAAGTCAAAGATCATAATAACTGGCGTATCGCCAAAGAAGCCATGCGCCAGACCGTTATGGTTCAGGGCGGTACAGGTTTTAATGCCTTTAAAGGCATCAGTTACAGTGCTGCAGGTAAATCAGGCACAGCCCAGGTTATTAATATGGCCGTCAACCAAAAATATGATGCTAATGCGATTAAAGAAATTCACCGGGATAACGCCATGTTTATTGCCTACGCCCCGGCAGAAAATCCCAGTATTCTGGTTACAGTAGCCTTAGAAAACGCTGGTGGTGGTGGCGCCAACGCAGGTCCTATAGCCCGTAAAATGATGGACCATTACTTTACACGTCAAAGCGCAGCGGGAGCACAACCATGAGCTTACAAAAGAACCTGCGCCATAACACTATACAACCCAAACATCATCATGATGGATCTCTCTTTATGTTGACCCGCCAAAGCGCAGTGGGAGTACAACCATGACAGTGTTAAAAGAACCCGGTCATAAAGGCATTCTGGCAAAGTTGCATTTGGACGGCCCTCTGTTTGCCGGACTATTAGTCTTGTGCTGCACTGGTTTATTTGTACTCTACAGTGCCAGTGGTCAGCACTGGGACATGATGGCGGCACACAGCACCCGTTTGCTGATTGCTTTTGGTGCCATGCTGTTATTGGCTCAGGTGAAACCTCAGACTTTTAGTTTTTGGGCAGTGCCGCTGTTTTTAGCCGGTACTGTGATGCTGATCATGGTGTTAGCTTTTGGTCATATAGGCAAAGGAGCACAACGCTGGCTGGATTTGGGTTTTATGAAGTTTCAGCCTTCCGAAGTAATGAAACTGGCAGTTCCCATGGCAGTGGCCTGGTACGTGTCTTCTCACCCTTTGCCACTGAAGTTTAAACATCTGATTATCGGTTTTGTCATGTGTGCTATTCCCACTGTGCTGATCCAGCAGCAACCGGATTTAGGCACCTCTATCCTGATTTTTGTTGCCGGAGTTTTTGTGTTGTTTTTAGGCGGCATGAGCTGGCGGATCATCGCAGGTATCGCCATGATCATCCCGGTAGCCTCTTATACCATGTGGCTGTTTTTTATGCATGATTACCAAAAACGCCGGGTACTGACCTTTTTAAATCCGGAGAGTGACCCGCTCGGATCCGGTTATCATATTATTCAATCCAAAATTGCTATAGGTTCAGGTGGCTTTGAAGGCAAAGGCTGGATGCATGGCACTCAGTCGCAACTGGAGTTTTTACCTGAGCGTCATACGGATTTCATTTTCTCAGTGTTCAGTGAAGAACTGGGTATGATAGGCGTGCTGTTCTTGTTGGCTTTATATACCTTTATCATTGCCCGCGGTTTAATTATCGCAAGCAAAGCCCAAGACAACTTCAGTAAATTGCTGGCAGGCAGCATCACTCTGACCTTTTTTGTTTATGTATTCGTCAACATTGGTATGGTATCAGGACTGTTACCTGTGGTCGGTGTACCTCTGCCTTTGATTAGTTACGGCGGGACATCCATGGTTACACTAATGGCTGGTTTTGGTATCCTAATGTCGATCAGCACCCATAAACGACTTTTAGCTCAGCAGTAGAAAGAACCCATGATTAAAAAAATAAGCGCTTTGTGCTGTACTCTGATGCTGGCCTCTTGTTCACAGACTCCAGAGCCAACATCAGCACCCACTGAATCCGGCCCAGGCTGGGAAGAACCGAACAAAGGCCGTTATTCGCAGGCCACAGACAGCCATCCGGATCGTCTGCCTACTTTGTTGGAAATGACAGATCCGGACCCCAGGGCAGAAGCCTTAAGCCGCGGTGGTAACAAACCCTATAATATTTATGGCGTAGACTATTCTCCCCGTACCGATCTGATGGAATACAAAGAAACAGGTATTGCCTCCTGGTACGGCCATAAATTTCATGGCCATCTGACGTCCAATGGCGAAACTTATAATGTCTTTGCGATGTCGGCAGCGCATAAAACCTTACCTTTACCCTCCTACGTGCGGGTCACCAACCTCGACAACGGTAAATCCGCCATAGTGCGGGTGAACGATCGTGGACCTTTTCATCAGGACAGAGTGATCGACCTGTCTTATTCTGCCGCTTATAAAATTGGCATGATGGGCAAAGGTACAGCCCGTGTTCAGGTCGAATTGTTAGCATCTCCCGCTATGGCCAATCAGGAAAGTTATGCCATGGGGTTGGGCAGCAGAAGTAATCAGTTTGAAGAAACAACTATAGCGTCTAATCCGGCAGGCCCAAGGCCTGGCAGCCTGGCAGCGCCAGCAGCTCTGCCTGCTGTCAGCAGACCTGCAACTCCAGCTCCTGCTATGGCTCAGGCAAACAATACAACAAAGGTCACAGGCTGTTTTATCCAGCTGGTGGCCAGCAGTAACAGAGAAAAATTACAGCAATTAGGCGCAGATCTGCAGCAGCAGTGGTCTGTCTCAACACAAATTAATGATGGCAATGGAATTTTCCGTTTATTGGCAGGTCCAATGCCATCAGCGGCCGAAGCAAACAGCTGGCTGGAACGTTTTAAAAGTGCCGAGTATCCATCGGCTTATATTACAGATAAAAAAAGCTGTGGTTAAAACCGCAGTTGATTTCCTTTAAGAATGAACACAGCTCAACAACATAAGAAAGGTCTCATGAATACGTACTCCAGAATTTTTATTGCTTGCTCCTTTGGTGTTGCCAGTTTTTTAGCAGCCGGACAAACAGCCCCACTGACAGCGGCACAGATGACGCCGCAACCTCCGGAAGTGAATGCCAAAGGTTATATCCTGATTGATTACCACACTGGTGCAGTGTTGGCCGAAGGTAATGCAGATGAACCCCTGGCACCAGCCAGCCTGACAAAAATGATGACCAGCTACATCATTGGTACCGAGATTAAAAACGGCACTATTAAACCATCAGACCCTGTTACTATCACTGAAAATGCCTGGGCTAAACAGTATTCAGACTCTTCCAAAATGTTTATCGAGGTGGGTGAAACCATCAGTGTGGAAGAATTAAACCGCGGCATCATTATTCAGTCAGGTAACGACGCTTGTGTGGCTATGGCCGAACATATAGCCGGCACTGAAGGCGCCTTTGTCGAGCTGATGAATGCCCATGCGGTGCGTTTAGGTATGGACAACACCCATTTTGCCAACAGCCATGGTTTGCCGGATGAAAGCCAGCGCACCACGGCCCGTGATATGTCGAAATTATCAGTAGCCCTGATCCGGGATACGCCTGAAGAATACAAAATTTACTCAGAAAAAGAGTACGTATTTAACGGCATCAAACAATACAACCGCAACGGTTTATTGTGGGACAAAAGTCTGAATGTGGATGGCATTAAAACAGGCCACACCTCAGAAGCAGGTTACAGCCTGATCACTTCGGCCACCAAAGACGATATGCGGTTAATTTCTGTGGTCATGGGCACAGAAAGCGCCAAAATCCGTGAAGCAGAAAACAAAAAGTTACTGACTTACGGCTTTCGTTTTTTCGAAACTTTTTCTCCTTATAAAGCAGGTGAAAAATTTGCAGAACAACGTGTATGGCAAGGTACTAAAGAAATCATTACTTTAGGTGTATTGGCTGAAACCCCTATTACCTTACAACGGAACCAGCGTAAAGATTTAAAAGCCGACTTTAAATTGAATCAGGAACTGATCGCCCCTATATCTAAGGGTCAGGTACTGGGCACTGTTTACCTGAAGTTAGGTGATAAAGATATCGCTGAATTTCCTTTAGTAGCGCTGGAAGATATCGAGCAGGCTGGCTTGTTCAGTCGTTTGGTCGATATGGTGAAGATGCGCTTCCAATAAGTATACCCATTGTACTTGAAGCTGCAGCTTTGTTGACTGCGTGCTCTCGCCCCAGTCACATAGGACACTATGCTCCCGGGGTCTCACGCACTGGTCGCCTCCCTGCAACTCCAATTACTTTGGGTATGGAAACATAGCCTGAGATAAAAACAGTCCCGGCAAAGCCGGGACTTTTTGTTAGAATAAACGAAGATTATTTTTGTGAGCAGAACATCATGACAATTGAAGTAAAAAACACCCGCTTTGATGAATTTTTAGAGTTTCCATGCTCTGTAAACTTTAAAGTGTTGGGCGTCGCAGTGCCTGAACTGGTGGATCATATAGTAGTGGTGCTGCAACAACATGCCAAAGCCGACGACTACAACCCACAGGTACGGCCAAGCAGCAAAGGCAATTATCATTCGGTTAGTGTTGCAGTCACAGTCACCAGTAAAGAACATATGGAACTGCTGTACACAGAACTTGGCCGTTTAGAACTGGTTCGTTATGTGATCTGACGAGTGGCACTGCCCTTTTTAGCAGAAGAGTAGGTATAATGCGCCACTTTCAACTGAACCGGAGTTCGTTGTGGTTGATTCCCAAGGCTTAGTGATACGGGATTTAGGGCGCCAGCCTTATGTTCAGGTATGGCAGGCCATGCAAAAATACACAGATGAGCGGACTGCAGAAAGCCCGGACCAGCTGTGGTTTGTTGAACATGACCCGGTATTTACTCAGGGTCAGGCCGGTAAAGCAGAACATCTGCTGATGCCAGGCGATATTCCTGTAGTGCAGGTCGACAGAGGCGGTCAGGTGACCTATCACGGCCCTGGCCAACTAGTGGCTTATGTATTGCTGGATATTAAAAGGCGTAAGCTGGGTGTGCGTGAGCTGGTCACTTTAATTGAACAGGTGATCATTCAGGCTTTAGCTCCTTATGGCATTGCCGCTTATGCCAAAGCCGATGCGCCTGGTGTCTATGTACAGGAACAAAAAGTCGCTTCGCTGGGATTGCGGGTGCGAAAAGGCTGTACCTTTCACGGTCTGGCTTTAAATGTGAATATGGATTTGTCACCTTTTTCCAGGATCAATCCGTGTGGTTATGCCGGTATGCAGATGATCCAAACCAAA
>CBIMJC010000272.1:0-5806 GCA_966244125.1 uncultured Rheinheimera sp. | reverse complement strand
TCCATACACCCAGCGCGGGTCGCCTTCTAAGCTGCCATGCCACCAATCGCTGATGTTGAATGGCGGGTTGGCGAGGATATAGTCGGCGCGTAAATCGCTGTGCTGGTTTTTGGTAAAGGTATCGCCTGGTTCACGGCCTAAGTTAAAGTCGATCCCGCGGATGGCGAGGTTCATCGCCGCCAAGCGCCACGTAGTCGGGTTGGATTCCTGACCATAAATCGACACATCGCCTAGCTTGCCGCCGTGCGCTTCGATAAATTTTTCAGACTGCACAAACATACCGCCCGAGCCGCAACATGGGTCGTACACTTTGCCTTGGTGCGGGTCGAGTACGGCCACTAAGGTGTTGACGATAGACTGTGGCGTATAGAACTGACCGCCTTTTTTGCCTTCGGCGCTGGCGAACTGGCCTAAGAAGTATTCGTACACTTGGCCCAAGATATCGCGGGCTTTGGATTGGTCTTCACCAAAACCTATGGTGGAGATTAAATCAACGAGCTCACCCAATTTGCCATCTGGCAGCGGGGCGCGAGCGTAGCGTTTATCCAAAATGCCTTTGAGGGTTGGGTTTTCCAGTTCAATGGCTGCTAGTGCATCGTCGATGCGCTTACCGATATCGGCTTGCTTGGCGTTGGCACGTAAGGCTTCCCAGCGGGCGGTTTCAGGTACCCAAAACACGTTGGCCGATTTGTAGTAGTCGCGGTCTTCCAGCTCTTCGAGGATAGTTTGCTCATCCGCATCAGCGATATAAAACTCGTCATTTGCATCAGCAAAACGGCGGGACAATTCTTTTTGGCGGCCTGCAAAGGAGTCAGAGATAAACTTTAGGAAAATAAGGCCAAGAGCTATGTGTTTGTATTCAGCAGCGTCAACATTGGCACGAAGTTTATCAGCGGCAGACCAGAGCGTTTTTTTGATATCTTGGAGCATGAGAGTCCTTGAGGATTTAATCTATTGATTCCGTTTGTAGTTGTTACTATGCCATAAAAGGTTAAAGGCAAGAACGGAAAACTCCCGAAATCAAAGCTAGAAAACGTGATTTGGGCGCGAGGATAGACTGTTAAAATCAACAGCTTAAGGAGACAGAATAATAAGGATTAAATTGGATAATTTATTTGCAAAGAATGCAGTAAAAACTAAAAAATGATTAAGGATATTTTTTGATAAACTCTTGATTGTATTGGTGCCTGGGGTCGGACTCGAACCGACACGGAGTTTCCCCCGGCGGATTTTGAATCCGCTGCGTCTACCGATTTCGCCACCCAGGCATTGAGGGGTCGTACAGAAGTAAACGCTTGCATTATACAAAGCGAATGGCGTGGCGCAAGCAAAAGTTTCAGTTGCTTGTGTGGTTGCGCATTTTTGCAGCAGTTTCGAAAAAACAAAGCTGCGTGATACACTTAGCGCCAATTACATAATCAATAAAAGTCAGGACACACTGATGTATCACGAATCTCCTAAGGCGGGTTTGTTCCGTCGTTTAGCGGCCATTGTTTATGACGTGCTGATTTTAGCGGCGCTCTGGATGCTGGCTATGGGTCTGGCACTGTTGCTGGTGACTATTCTGGATAAGCTGGGGTTGGTTTCACTGGCGGCTTATCAGGATCAGGCTGATTTTATTCAGAAACATGCGATATGGTTTCAGCTGTATTCGTTGTTGGTGTTTTTGTGGTTTTACCTCTACTTCTGGGTCAAAGCCGGACAAACCCTTGGCATGCGCGCCTGGCGTATTTTGTTGATCCAACCCGATGGCTCTCCCATCACACTAAAACAAGCATCGCTGCGTTTACTGGTGTCTTTGTTGGGCCTGGGAAACTTCTGGTTGTGGATCCGCTGGGGCAAAGGTTTAGCGCTGCAGGATCAAATCACCAACACCATAGTGGTGAAGCTGACCAAAGATGAAAGCAAAGAGCTGAATTTACATCGTAAAGCGGGTTAATACAGGGTCAGAGTCAAGGCTCTGCCCCTCGAAATCAAACACATTCAGAGTCTGTAGTTAAGGTGTTGTTAAGCGAATTAGCTTACAGAGTTGCCCGATTAAGTTTCCAGTCGCCATATGGGGGTCAGAGCCAAGGCTCTGACCCCAGGTTATTTCTTCTGCAATAAATACATCGCCAGCCCTATAAACAAAGCCGAAGGCAAAACTGCACCAAAGACAGGCGGTAGCTGGTAGACCAGAGCTACAGGACCAAAGACCTGGTCGCTCATATAAAAGGCGAAGCCGGTCAGAATACCCATCAGAATGCGGGCCGCCATAGTGACGCTGCGCAGTGGTCCAAAGATAAAAGACAAAGCCACCAGCAACATAGCAATAATGGTCAGAGGCTGGGTCGCCTTACGCCAAAACGCCAGTTCAAATTTGCTGCTGTCCTGCTGGTTGCTGTCGAGATAATCAATGTAGTCGGTTAAACCTTTGAGGGATAACAACTCAGGTTTAATAGACACCACACCTAATTTGTCCGGCGTTAAGGTCGAGCGCCAGCGCTGTTCCTGCCACTGGTGTTTCTCTACTCTGTCGTCACGGAAATGCAGGCGACTGACATTACTTAAACGCCAGGAATTGCTGACAAAAACGGCGGTTTTAGCGCTGACTATGGCCTGTAGTTTTAAGTCGGTATCAAACTCGTAAATGGTTAAGTCGGTTAAATTACCGAAGTCATCTACTTGTTTGATATTGATAAAGTTATCGCCGTCTTTGGCCCAGACGCCCTGCCGTGCTGAGATTAAATCACCACCTGAAATCGCTTTAGTGCGCAGTTCACGGGCGGTTTTTTCGGCCACTGGCGCACCAAATTCAGCTACCAGCATCACAATCAGCATCATTAATAAGGAAGTTTTCATCACAGAGTTAATGATGTTCAGCCGTGATAAACCCGCCGCCTGCATCACCACCAGCTCACTATTGCTGGCCAACATCCCCAGGCCAACTAAGCCGCCTATTAAAGCCGCCATAGGGAAAAATAGAATTAAATCGCCAGGTACGCTAAAAAGCGTAAACAAACCGGCGGATAACATATCGTAGTCACCACGCCCTACTAAACGCAGCTGGTCAATAAACCTGAACATGCCGGATAAAATCATCAGCACAGTCACAGTCATCAGCACTGTGGTTAATATGGTGCGGCCTATATACAGGTCGAGGATCTTAAACATGAGAAGAGCGCCCTGTGATAAATGCTTTGAACTTCTGGCCTGCAGCGCGGTGTTTTACCAACAGGACTATACCAAACACCAGACCAAGGCTATGGATCCACCACATACCCAATTGAGGCGGAATTTTCCCGTCTTCAATGGCAGAGCGGCTGGCAATCAGCAGAATGTAATACAACAAATACAAAGCCAAAGCAGGCAACAGGCGGCCAAACTTGCCCTGACGTGGGTTTACTTTACTCAGCGGTACTGCAATCAACATCAGAATGGGGATAGAAAGTGGTATAGCGATACGCCATTGCCACTCAGCCGAAGCTTCAGGGCTCTTTTGTTTACGCAGTTCAGTGGTTGGCAAACTGGATAATTTGCGGCGTTTCTGTTCAACCTGCTGCTCACGAATTTGAATTTGGTATTTGCCGAACTCCACCACTTCATAAGCCGGTGAATCGGTTTGGCCGGCATAACGCCGGCCACTGTTCAGTTCCAGCATCTGGGCGCCGCTGGCATCTTCTTTTACCTGGCCTGATTCGGCATAGACTATAGAGGTCTGGCCGCCTTCCCGAGCCGGAGTTTGTGCCAAAAACACCCGCTCTAACTGCCCACCGTCATTACTGATTTCATGCACAAAAACCACAGCTTTTTCATTGGAGGTTTGCTGGAAACGACCGGGAATCAAACTACTCAAGCCGGAATCGGCTTCGGCTTGTTCTAAAATCTGGTATTCGCGCTCTGTCGCCCAGGGGCTTAAATACAAAGTAACAAAACCTGCGCCCAGTGCTATCACCAAAGACAAAATCAGCGTCAACCGTGTGACATACCATTCACTGATGCCGGTGGCATGTAACACCGTCATTTCGCTGTCGGCATAAATACGGCCATAGGCAATTAAAACGCCCAAAAAAGCACTTAACGGAATAATGATTACCGCCAGTTGCGGCAGTTTTAAGGAGAGGATGGTCAGCACCAGTTGACCTGGAATATCACCGTCTGAAGCGTCAGCCAGAATTTTCACAAAGCGCTGGCTCATGATAATAGTGATCAGGATCAGGAAGACCGCTAATTGGGATTTGAACACTTCACCAATCAGATAACGAAAAACAATCAAAAATGCCCCCTAAAACCTGTCTTTTTGCTGGAACCCTGACGATTTTTAAGTAAACTGGATATTTACAGCAATTATTATTGACTAAAGTGGCGATAAATCCGAGCTTTTTTATAAAGCAGGACAAAATATCAACACAAAGAAGCCCACTGTAACCTCAAACTAACTTGGTATAGTGGCCGGAAGTCTTAGAATCAGGAGTGAGCATGGAGTTCAGCGTAAAAAGCGGTAGTCCGGAAAAACAACGAAGCGCATGTATCGTTGTCGGGGTTTATGAGCCGCGCCGCTTGTCTGCGGTTGCCGAACAGCTGGATAAAATCAGCGAAGGCTACATCAGCAATTTATTACGCCGGGGCGATTTAGAAGGCAAACCCGGTCAGATGTTGTTATTGCACCATGTACCAAACGTCTTGAGTGAACGTGTGTTGCTGGTGGGTTGCGGTAAAGAGCGCGAATTAGACGAGCGCCAGTACCGTCAGATCATCGCCAAAACCATCAGCACCTTAAACGAAACCGGCTCAATGGAAGCTGTGTGTTTCCTCTCTGAGCTGCATGTGAAAGGCCGTGACACCTACTGGAAAGTCCGTCATGCGGTGGAAACCACCCAGGATTGTTTATATGTCTTCGACAAACTAAAAAGCCGCAAAGACGAAACCCGTCGCCCCTTACGTAAAATTGTTTTTAACGTACCTACCCGTCGCGACTTAACCATAGGCGAAAAAGCCGTTGAACATGGTTTGGCTGTAGCTGCTGGTATCAAGGTCTGTAAAGACGTGTCGAATATGCCGCCTAACATCTGTACTCCGGCTTATTTAGCCGATCAGGCAGTGGCGTTGGCGCAACACGACAAAGTATCAGTCGAAGTGCTGGGCATTGCTGAAATGACAGCTTTGGGTATGCATTCTTATGTGGCTGTTGGCCGTGGCTCGGAAAACGAAGCCAAAATGGCGGTGATTAAATACAACGGCGCTATGGATAACAGCGCGCCTGTGGTGCTGGTCGGCAAAGGTTTAACTTTTGACACAGGCGGCATCAGCATCAAACCAAGCGATGCGATGGACGAAATGAAATACGACATGTGTGGCGCAGCTTCAGTGCTGGGCACTATGCATGCAGTGATCAGCTTAGGTTTGCCAATTAATATGGTGGCCGTACTGGCCGGCGCTGAAAACATGCCGGATGGCCGTGCTTATCGCCCTGGTGATATTTTAACCACTATGTCAGGCCAAACAGTGGAAGTACTCAACACAGACGCTGAAGGTCGTTTAGTGCTGTGCGACGCCTTAACTTATGTTGAGCGGTTTGACCCGGACGTGGTGATTGACGTTGCCACCTTAACAGGCGCTTGTGTTATTGCTTTGGGCAAACATGCTTCTGGTTTATTAAGTAACCATAACCCGCTGGCGCATGAAATTTTAAATGCCTCGGATCAAAGTGGTGACAGAGCCTGGCGTTTACCTTTGTGGGATGACTATCAGGATCAACTGGAAAGCCCGTTCGCGGATTTCAGTAACTTAGGTGGCCGTGCCGCCGGTACTATTACCGCCGCTTGTT
>CBIMJC010000271.1:0-5843 GCA_966244125.1 uncultured Rheinheimera sp. | reverse complement strand
CCTGTATGACCTAAAGACACCCGGGCCATCATGGCGAGGATCAAACCCGCCATAGCACTGATACTGAGCAGATGCAGCACATCTTTAAAAACAAGGAGCTGAGTTAAATCGCTGATGCCGAGTAGAATTAAACCTAAAGCCAAGGCCAGATAAGCCAGCTGTAAAGACCACAGCAAAGGGGCTGCCCAGATTTTCCATGGCGTCCAGAAGGATAAACGCAGCAGATGTAAAAACCCCACCAGCAGCATCAACCAGCCCGCTTTCAGTGGCAGTTGGACAAAAAAACCTGTAATAAACAACACAGTGCCACACACCGACAAGGGCAATAACAACTTATCCAGCAATGGCGTTTTGATTTGCTCCAGTCCTAATGCCCTGGCGGTGAAAAATGGGATCACCCGTCCGCCTACTATGCCCATCAAAATGCCAAACAGCAGGATCATGCTGTGACTTAAATGCGAAGCCGAGGCAAACTGCGCTGTTGCAGCGGCGTAAATAAAAGCCGTATTGAGCAAAGCCATTACAGACAACAGAGGAATAAACAGATAGTTATTTTTACTTTTCGCCCTGAAGAGTAAAGCCGACAGACTGTAAATAGCACCAGCCCACCACAGCAGTTGAGCAACGATAAAAAGCCACAACAGCGGAGTGTATTGGGCAAATAACAAGCTAAAACGGGCAGTCAGCCACAGGCTGCTTAGGAGCAGCAAGGGTTTGCCCGAAATGCTTGGCAAGCCTGTCCAGTTTTGTGCTGCCGTCAGCAAAAAGCCGACTGCGACCACAGCACCAAAACCAAAGAGCATTTCATGGGCGTGCCACAAAGTGGCAGGAAAACCAAACTGAAACGACATCAGGCCACTAAACCACAAGGCCCAGATGCTGATTGCCAAAAAAGCCCAGCAAGCACCAAAGAGAAAAAAAGGCCGGAATGCCAAAGCAAACAACGGATAAGCCGATAAAGCTTTGCGCTTACCCGCCTCTGCCTGTTCAGGCCAGTGGATATTGATCAAAGGAGGACGTTGGCTCATTCTTTTATTCACAACCTAACGTACTTCTTTATGCAGTTCGTACTGAGCTATACAGCGGCAGACATAGGCAACTTTCACCAAAGTCGCGCTGAAAATCATAGTGACATGCCCTGCCAGCTGCAGCTCAAACGAAAACAGGTAAGACAGCGGATAACAGACCAGCACAGTGGCCAGCAGTACACTAAAAGACAAAGCTAATAACGTATTAGCACCCAGCAACAAGACTTCGAATTTGTCAGAGGTGGACAGTTTTTCATTACTAAACAATTGGGCAACATAAAACATCATCAGCTCCTGTGGAGTCCCTGACTCCGGTTTGGTTTCCTTATATAGTGCAGTTCTGATGCCAATTATTTTTTTGTTTTAATTCAATTACTTAACTGAAAACATGCGAAACAAAGAGTCATAATGACAACAGAAAAAAAGAGTCAAAATGACAAACAAGACTCTTTGTGACACAATTTAAGCAGAATCAATATCAGCAGGAGCTGCAATGGCCGAACTCAACTCAACCTTGTTGCTGGAAGTGGCGCTGGATCTGGCGAACAGCATCACTACTACAGATCGCTTTGACCGTTTGCTGGGCTCTGTGCGTAAAGCTATTAACTGCGATGCGGTGGTGCTGCTCTCTTATCAGGGGGAGCTGCTGATGCCGCTGGCCATTCAGGGCTTAACAGCCGATACCTTAGGCCGTCGTTTTTGGTTAAAAGATCATCCGCGCCTTGCGATCATTTGCCAAAGCAGCAGCCCGGTGCGTTTTCCATCCGACACTGAACTGGCCGATCCTTACGATGGCTTGTTACTGGCGCAGGCCGGTGACTTGCCTGTGCATTCCTGTATGGGTTTACCTTTGTATTCAGATGGCCAACTGATAGGGGTGCTGACTCTGGATAGCCTGAAACCTGATGCTTTTTCTGCCATAGCTGAACGGACCTTAGACTTAATTGCAGCTATGTCGGCAGCCACCCTAAAGACCGCTATTCAGCTGAAAAAACTCGAACAACAAGCGCTGCATGCGCAACATTTAGTCGAAGAACTGACCCACGAAGCCCTGATCCGGGATGGTGGCGAGCTGATAGGTCAAAGCCAGGCGATGCTGGCGCTAAAAAGTGATATTCAACTGGTGGCGGGTTCTGATTACACAGTGCTCATTCAGGGCCAGACTGGTGTAGGTAAAGAGCTGGTCGCCAGAACTCTGCATCAGTTATCCAGAAGAGCTAAACGGCAACTGGTGCATTTAAACTGTGCTTCTTTACCTGAAACGCTAGCTGAATCTGAGTTGTTTGGTCATGCCAAAGGTGCTTTTACCGGCGCCGAGCGGGAAAGACCGGGTAAATTTTTATTGGCCGATGGCGGCACTATTTTCCTTGATGAAGTCGGGGAACTGCCACTAAGCGTACAAAGTAAATTATTGCGGGTGCTGCAAAGCGGCGAAATTCAGCCTGTCGGCAAAGATGAAGTAAAAACGGTCAATGTGCGGGTGATAGCGGCCACCAACAGAGATTTAGCCGCAGAAGTGGCAGCGGGTCATTTTCGCGCAGACTTGTATCATCGATTGTCTGTGTATCACATTACTGTGCCTGCTTTAAAAGAACGGCAACAGGATGTGTTGTTACTGGCCGGCTATTTTCTCGAACTAACAGCACGCAAACTGGGCATACGTCAGCTAAAACTCAGCACCGCAGCTCAGTCTGTGTTGTTGCAGTACAACTGGCCGGGTAATGTGCGGGAGCTGGAACATGTGATTAGCCGAGCGGCACTTAAAGCCAGAAAAGAAGCCAAAGCTCAGGATATTATTGCGCTGTTGCCACAGCATCTGGAACTGGCAGAGCGCGCAGTTTCAGCCGATAACAACCCGCAAGCAACTTTGCCGATGATCCACAGCAACGGCTTAAGCCTGAAAGCTGCCACTGAAGAATTTCAGAAGCAGCAAATTATTCAAATCTTAAGCCAAACAGCAGGTAACTGGAGTCTGGCCGCCAAGCAATTAGATTTAGACAGAGCCAATCTGGCCCGCCTTGCCAAACGCTTAGGTATTAAAGTCGAAAAGACGGTGCGTAGCTAAGCCGGTTTATACCCGTCATCCTTGAAGCTGCAGCTTTGTTAACTGCGCCATTTCGCCCCAGTCACATAGGTTTACTATGCTCCTGGGGTCTCACTGGCTTGTCGCCTCCCCGCAACTTCAAGTTACTTGGGTATACAGCTTATCCAGCCAGCGTGTGAGCAGTTGCTGGCTAAACTGGCGTAAAGCCGGGGCATAAGCTTTGGTGTCCTGGCGAATTTTCGCTAAATCTGCCAAAGGCCAGGCTGCTAATTCGGCGGCATGGCCAAGCAACCATTGTTCGATACGCTGGCCTTCCAGTTCAGGGTGGCATTGAAACGCCAGTACCTGCGAGCCTATACGGTAAATTTGCTTGTAACTTTCACTCGATGCCAACAGCTCTGCACCAGCAGGCAAATCAAAGGTATCACCATGCCAGTGGAACAGCTGGATTTCTGCATCCGCGCTCTCAACCGCAAAGAGCTGAGTGTCCAGCGCGGCTTGAGTAAAACGAATAGGCGACCAGCCAATTTCTTTGCCATAAGCGCCCGGATAGACAGCAGCACCAGCAGCTGCAGCTATCAGCTGCGACCCGAGGCAAACCCCTAACAAGGGTCGTTGTTCTGCCAAACGTTGTTTGGCTATCAGCAGCTCAGTCTGTAAAAACGGATACAAAACTGTGTCGTACACACCCACAGGGCCACCTAAAATGACAGTTAAATCGGCCTGATAAGCCGCAGTTAAATCATCTATAGCCGCATCCAGATAGTGCAGCTGATAACCGGCGGCCGTTAATGGCTCGGCAAAACTACCGAGATCTTCAAACTGTAAATGCCGGATCACCACACAAGGTTTCGTTTTCATCTATTTTCTCCTCTATGCCGTATCCTGATGTTCACGACAAATCAGCTCTGTGCTTGTTACCGGCAAAGGCTGCTGAGTTAAACCACAAAAGGGTAAACCGTCCTGCTGTTGATGGAAACGACAGCTCTTGCACACGCCAAAACTTTTGCGCTGCTGTTGCTGCTGCACCTGAGTCAGCAGTTGATGCAAAGCGCCGGTCAATTGTCGTTCCAGTTCAGGCCCCAACTGCTCTACCGCCTGTTGCAACACCTGCACAGCCACCAACTGCTGCACTACAGCTAAACCTGCTGCTGTTGGTTTTAAATGCACTATACGTTTGTCCTGCAGATCCGGCTCTTTGTAGATCCACTGCCGCTCTTCCAGCGCTTTTAACGACTGAGACACTGTGCCTTTGGTCAGACCCAGATAGTCGGTCACGCCCATCACAGTGTCTGAGTAATGATTACAAATACTCAGATAACGCAAAGCGCTAAGCTGCACTGCGGGCACCATAGACAGTTCAGCATCGTCCCGCTGCCAGCTGCGCAGCAAACTGTTGATGCGTTCGACATAATCAAAAAAGCTTAAAGCCATACTAGTTAATACCTGCACATTAATCTGCATTTTATCTTCACAGTATAGCTTGACATTGTATCGAAGCGAAACTATTATTTTCATAACGTATCGATTCGATACATAATTTAAGGTTGAGTGAGGAGCTTTTTATGAACGTTCAGGTTTTTGACACCCATGTAAAAACGACCAATGGCCATTATCTGCATTTTGATGTTTTGGTAACGCCAGAGCACGCAGGGAAGGCTAAACTTTACGCGCAGCAGTTTTTACAACAACAAGGTTATAACAGTGACGACATTCAGCAACAAAGCTGTGATTTTTGTCATAACGAAATAGCCACCCCAGCGGTTATTGCAGCTATTAATGCGCAGGGGTATTACATTCTGAAATTACAGGGCTGTTAAGCGGCTCTGTTTTAATTAACGCAACATCAAAGGAGCACCCTGATGAGCCCGGCCATTCTTGCTTGTGATTTACATGATCATGTCGAAATTATCTGTATGAGACGATACCCGGTCCTGATCCATCAGCTGGATGGCAGCACTATTCAGGGTATTGCCCGTGACACCCGAAGTACAGCACAGGAAGAATTTCTGCTGCTGGACAAGGACGGACAAAAAGTGGAAATTCCACTGTTGCAGATTGAACGTATTGAGGTATTGGATGCCAATGCACCCCAACAGGAGATTTGGCTACAGCAAGGCGGCAGCTGCGCTATTTGAGCCTTTCCGCCCTTTAAAAAAGAAGCCACCGACCAGGTGGCTTTTTGTTTTCTGGCATTTAGCTGCACAGAACAAAAAATAAAACGATAAAAATCAAAACCTTAAAAAATAACCCACAGTTTTATTCAAACACAGCCTTGACACTGTTTCGATTCAAAACAATAATACGTATCGAATCAAAACATAATGTAAAGTACAGCGCAATGCAGTGCAGTACAGATTCTTAACCTGACTCTTTTAAAGGAAACAAAGCTATGAACACTAAAACTATTGCTACTTTTTACCATGCTGGTTGTCCTGTTTGCATTAGCGCTGAACAGACGTTGTTAAGCATGATTGACCCGAACAAATACCAAATCAATGTAGTGCATTTAGGTGAACAGAGTGCTGAAGTCGTCACAGCCAAAGCGGCCGGTGTGCAGTCAGTGCCAGCCTTAGTGATTGATGGCCAGGTGTTACATATCAACTTTGGCGCTGCCATCACAGATTTAGTCTGAGGTGAATGATGAAAAAATTACTGTTAAGTTCATTCATAGCTTTAGCCGCCAGCCAGGCATTCGCTCATGGCCCAGGTGGTATTCATGCAGAAAAATCAGCCACTAAAGCGGCTTTTGATTTAGTCCACACCCGGGT
>CBIMJC010000270.1:0-5847 GCA_966244125.1 uncultured Rheinheimera sp. | reverse complement strand
TTTGATCCAGACTCACTGCCATATAGGACGGCACATCGCTGGTATTCAGGTTTATATCCAGAGCGGCAGAGGTTGGATTATAAACAACAAACTGGCGGTTGCCTGTGAAGCTTGTAGTTTCAGCAGCAACACGCCCCAATAAAAATGCCTGAGTATCCAGATAGACACTTTGTTTTAAAGCATTCAGCACGTTCAGACGGCCAGCCCCAGTTTCCGCCACATTAGCGTTGATTTTGTCGGCAGAATGCACCAGCTTGTGTTTAATTTGGGCAGGCGTCAGATTAGGATCTGCCTGTAATAACAAGGCAGCAGCTCCGGCAACGTGAGGCGCGGCCATGCTGGTTCCTGTTTTGCTTTGATAGCCGCCACCTGGTTTGGCCGCCATAATATCTGTGCCTGGCGCTGATAAATCCGGTTTCAGAAAGGCAGCGTCCTGCAAAGGGCCGCGGCTGCTTGACGCATCTATCTGATTGTTTGCATTAGCGTTGCTGACAGTGATGGCATCTTTTGCCGCGCCGGGAGAGCTGATTGACAGGTAGTCATAGTTATTACCTGCAGCTACGACTACAACAGCTCCGCTTTGCACTGCTGCATTTACCGCCTGACTTAAAGGCGAGTGTTCATTACCTGGGCCGCCCAGACTCAGGTTAATCACATCGGCACCGTCGTCAGTCGCCGGATCGCCATCTGGGTCCAATGCAAAATCCAGCCCGTCCAGAATAGAGCTGTCGGTACCAAAACCGTCATCGCCTAATACCTTTACGGCAATCAGGCTGGCATCCGGTGCAACGCCGTTGCCGTTGTTATCTTTGCCCAGCGCAGTAGCGGCAACATGAGTACCGTGAGAGTGAATGTCAGTGACATCGTCATTGTTGGCAATGGTGTTACGGGCCGCCACTACTTTACAGCCGGCACCGATGCAACCCCCCAGCGCTGGGTGGGTATAGTCGACTCCTGTATCTAATACAGCAATCCGTATACCCTGGCCGGTGATTTGACGAGCGCTGGTGTCTTTTAATGCCCACACTTCCGGCGCTTTTACTTTGGGGACACTGTGCTGCAAAGCAACGCTATAACTTTGTTCAGGGAAAACCGCCAGAACACCGCTTATTGCTTTGAGCTGCTGCGGTTTTACATCACCTGAAACCACCAGGCTATTGGTCAGCAGGCTGAAGTGCTGCTCAACCTGCATTTTACCTGCTTGCGACAGTTGACGGATCACCCGCTGCTGAGCTTCTTCTATCTTGCCGGACAGTTGCAGCACAACAGAACTGTCGTTCTTTAAAGCCTGTATCTGTTGCTGAAGTGATACTGTTTGTACCTGACTGGATTGGCCTTGTTTCGAAGCCGAGCGTTTTAATTCAGACTGTGCCAGTTGTGTTAGCGCAGGATACAAGGCAGGTTGTTTTAACATCACAATCCAGCGTTGTGTTGGTGGCTGGTAGTGAAGAATGCCTTGCTCTGACTTTTCAGTCAGGCTGTAGCTACCAGCTTTTAACTGAGCAGCGCGAACTGTAAGCTCTGGTGTGACAGCAACAGCCTGATGGCTTAACGCCAGCAATAGCCACGGCAGTGTGCGGGAAATACGTCCAGACATAACCATCCTTGATAGTGAGTGATAAATCCATTTCCTTAAACCACCGAACAAGACTGTAAAAACACAAAGTCAGACTGTGGCAAAGGTCTCTCTGCCATCAGGCAGATCAGTGGGCATAAAGACTATGCGACGAGAACTAAGTGAATCTAAGCTACTGCATTCTCAAACTTTTTTAAAGCAGGGTTGAATAAATAACAGACAAAATACCAGCAAGGACACTTAGACTAAAAACTAATCCGCCTTCTTATACCGGCTTTGTTTTATCTGAGCTGAGTTAAAGTTATGGGGATGCTGTAGTGGGGTATGTTGCTGCGGGAAGGGCATAGTCCACGCAGACACGCCGTAAACCCATCCATGGGGGGCAGCGTAGCGTGTTGTTTCGCTGTCCCTGCGAAACACGGTCTGCTTAGAACTATACCCATCCTCGCTTTTAAGCTGCCAGCTATAAAAGTAATTAGATTGATCGCTGTGATTTCAACTCAAAACGTTGGGGGCAAGACGCAAGACTTGACCCCCGTTTTACTGTGACCCCCGTTTTACTAAGCACCTTTGGTGACTTTGCTTTGCGTTATTGCCTCTGATATATTGCAGCTGTTTTTTCCATCATGAAGGAGAGTTTGATGATTGTAGTAATGACCCACCCGGTAAAGGTCACGGTGTAGCTTAGACTGTTACTTTTTTGCTTTAACCTGCCTTTGCCCGGTGTTTATCTGCCGGGATCTCTGAAATTCAACTGATACGGTTTTTGTAAGCCGTTTTCCAGAGTTCCTAACCATTTTTTACTGTGCGTGCAGTGTATTGCTGTGCGTGAAAGGAAATGAGATGAACTTACCCTCAACATTACAACAACTTGGGTGGCAGGCGTTTTTTCAGCAACAACTTAATCTGCAGGAATTTGAACACTGCGTAATTGCCCGTGTAATAGCAAATCATCGTAGCAGCTATGAGCTGGCGACAAAGCAAGGGCTGCGTAGCATAGCTATTAGTCCTGCATTGCCCCAGATGGTCATTGGTGACTGGCTGTTGCTGGATAACCATGACCGCTTTGTGCGCTTATTGTCACGAAAGTCACTGTTTAAACGCAAAGCTGCAGGTAGCCAGCTGGCCGAGCAGTTAATTGCCGCCAATGTCGATACACTGCTGATCGTCTGCTCGTTAAACCATGATTTTAATTTAAACCGACTAGAACGTTATCTGGCGTTGGCGCATGACAGTGGGGCAGAGCCGCTGGTGGTACTCACCAAAAAAGACCTGTGCCCAGATGCCGAAGTGCTACAACAAAGGGTGCAGCAGTTAGACCCTTTGTTAGTGGTCGAAGTGGTTAATGCACTCGATAGTGATAGCTGTAACCAACTTCGTCACTGGTACAAAGGTGGCAGCACGCTGGCCGTCGTGGGCTCTTCAGGCGTCGGCAAGTCTACTCTGGTCAATACGCTGACAGGCAACACTGAGCAGAAAACGGCGGCAATCCGTAGTGATGACAGTAAAGGCAGGCACACTACCACGGCGCGCTCTATGCATTTTACTGAAGATGGCACTGTGCTGATTGATACACCGGGTATGCGCGAGTTGCAGCTGACCGAGTGTGATGATGGTATTCGTCGTACCTTTTCTGACATTGATGCACTCACTACACAGTGCAGATTTAGTGATTGCCAGCACAAAGCGGAGCCGGGTTGTGCGGTGCGACAGGCAATTGATGAAGGTACACTTGATGCACGACGGTTAACTAACTTTCAGAAACTTAATGCTGAACAAGCCAGAAACACCGCAACGTTGCAGGAGCGACGCGCGCGGGAACGGCAATTCAGCAAGATGGTAAAGTCAGTGGTTTCTGCTAAGACGGGGAGAAAATAACGTGAATGGGATAAAGCCGCCTGCAAGCGGCTTTATCCATAGTGGGACAAGCACAAAATGGATTGTATTTGTTGCTTTAAGCCAGACTCAAACCAACAAAAAACCGGACTAAAAAGTCCGGTTTTTTGTTGGTAAGGCAGATCAATCAAAATTAAACGTTAAACAAGAAATGCATTACGTCGCCGTCTTTACAGACGTAGGTTTTACCTTCTACGCGCAGTTTGCCAGCTTCTTTGGCGCCGGCTTCACCGTTACAGGCGATAAAGTCGTCGAATGACACTACCTGAGCGCGGATAAAACCTTTTTCAAAGTCGGTGTGGATCACACCAGCTGCCTGTGGTGCTGTGGCGCCAACAGGGATAGTCCAGGCGCGCACTTCTTTAACACCAGCGGTGAAATAAGTGTGCAGGTTCAGCAGTGAATAACCACCACGGATCACGCGGTTTAAACCCGGTTCAGTTAAGCCCATAGACTCTAAGAATTCAGCTTTTTCGTCGTCTTCCAGCTCTGATATTTCTGATTCAATAGCTGCGCAGACCGGAACAACTATGGCACCTTCTTTGGCGGCAATTTCACGCACTACGTCTAAGTGTGGGTTGTTTTCAAAACCATCTTCCAGCACGTTGGCAATGTACATGGTAGGTTTGATGGTCAGGAAGTTCATGTAGGACACCAGCGCTTTATCTTCTGGTGACAATTCCAGCTGGCGTAAGGTTAATCCCTGCTCCAGGTGGGCTTTCACTTTTTCCAGCACTTCAATTTCAGCTTTGGCGTCTTTATCACCGGCTTTGGCTTTTTTGCTGACGCGGAAGATGGCTTTTTCAGCACTGTCCATATCAGCCAGTACCAGTTCCATATTAATGGTATCAATGTCATCTGCCGGGTCTACTTTGTTAGCAACGTGGATCACGTTGTCGTCTTCAAAGCAACGTACCACGTGGCCGATGGCGTCGGTTTCACGAATGTTAGCCAGGAATTTATTACCTAAACCTTCACCTTTGGATGCGCCTTTGACCAGACCTGCGATATCCACAAACTCCATGGTCGTTGGCAGAATGCGTTGTGGGTTTACAATAGCAGCCAGTTGGTTCAGACGTGGGTCCGGCACAGGCACCACACCGGTATTTGGTTCGATAGTACAAAACGGGAAGTTAGCCGCTTCAATACCAGCTTTGGTCAGTGCGTTGAACAGAGTGGATTTACCTACGTTTGGTAAACCAACGATGCCACATTTAAAACCCATGGGTGTATCCTTTGTGCTGTAGACGGCAAAGCCGTGCTGTTTGCGAACCGGACGCGCTTAAACTTTTGCTTAAGCCGCGCTAAAACTATGTAACCTGTGCTGCGCTTTAATTAAGCCATCGCTTAACCAGAGCTCAAAACAACGCATCGATTCATCCAGAGCTTCGTCTATCAGCTTCTGTTCGGATAACGGTGCTTTGCCCAGCACATAACCTGTGACTAAATCTTTGTGGCCGGGATGGCCAATGCCCAGTCGCAGGCGATAAAAGTTGGCATTATTGCCGAGTTTACTGGTGATGTCTTTTAAACCATTGTGACCGGCATGACCGCCACCCAGTTTAAATTTTGCTACGCCGGGCGCTATCGCCATTTCGTCGTGAGCCACCAGAATGTTTTCGGGTAAAAGTTTATAGAACTGCGCCATAGCTGCAACGGCTTTGCCACTTAAATTCATGTACGTAGTGGGAACCAGCAATTTATATTCCTGACCCTGGGTGACAAATTTACCAGTCAGGCCAAAAAATTTAGAGTCAGGACGAAGAGAAACGTTATAGCGGCGGGCAAGTTGTTCTACAAACCATTGACCTGCGTTGTGGCGGGTCTGGCTGTATTCTGGGCCTGGATTACCCAGGCCCACAATTAACTGAATTGCTTCAGTCATTACTCAGCTGTGTCTTCGTCTGCTTTGCCAGCAGGCTTGTTCACAGATACTACAGCCTGGTCATGACCAGCGCCTTTGGCTAACTCAGTGATAGTTACGCCAGCAGGAACTTTGATGTCTGACAGGTGCAGAGTTACGCCAACAGCAACATCTGCTAAATCCACTTCAATGAATTCTGGCAGGTTCTGTGGTAACACAGTGATAGCCAGTTCGTTGATGTGGTGAGCAACTACGCCGCCTTTTTTCACAGCAGCAGCTTCGTTGATGAAGTGTACTGGAACTACAGTGTGTAACTCGTGGCCGGCTTCTACGCGTTGGAAGTCAACGTGCATAACTTTTGGCTTGAACGGGTGACGTTGCATAGCTTTAACAATAGCTTTTACTTCTTCACCACCGATGACCAGAGTCAGGATGTGAGTGTAGAAACCTTCGTTAGCCTGAGCTTGTAACAGTTTAGAGTGATCTAAAGTGATAGACAGAGCTTCTTTGT
>CBIMJC010000269.1:0-5854 GCA_966244125.1 uncultured Rheinheimera sp. | reverse complement strand
ACCACAAAGTACAGTGGTTGAAATATCTCCTGGTGCAGGCTGGTACACCGAAATTCTGGCCCCCTTACTAGCCAAAGAAGGTAAATACTACGCAGCGCATTTTCCGGCCAACAGCACTTCAGATTATGCCAAACGCAATTTAGCGGCCTTTAAAGAAAAACTGGCGTCCGATCCTGTTTACAGTCAGGTCGTAGTCACCGAATTTTCTCCATTACCAGGCCAGCAAGTGGCACCAGCCAACAGCGCTGATGTGGTACTGACCTTCCGTAATCTGCACAACTGGTACATGCAAAAAGGTGAACAAGGCATGATCGATGCGTTTGCTTCCTTTTACGCAGCGTTAAAACCAGGCGGTGTGTTAGGTGTGGTTGAGCACCGTTTACCTGAAGCTAAAAAGACAGCGGACTGGTTAAAGTCTGGTTATTTCCCACAAAGTCTGGCCGTTGAACTGGCGCAAAAGGCTGGTTTTGTATTAGAGGCCAGCAGCGAAATCAACGCCAATCCTAAAGACACAGCCGATCATCCGGGTGGTGTCTGGACTTTACCTCCAACTTTGTCACAAAAAGAGCAGGATAAAGAAAAGTATCTGGCCATTGGTGAAAGTGACCGCATGACGCTGAAATTCCGCAAACCAGCAGCCAAATAGGCTGCTGTTTGTTTTAGTAACTCAGATTTGATTGACCTTGTTTGAATAAAATTTCTGGACTGATTAGGGCGAAACTGACGATGAAAGTATTAGTAATAGGTGGTGGCGGTCGTGAACATGCTCTGGCATGGAAAGCTGCACAATCGGCTCATGTGACACAAGTCTTTGTAGCTCCGGGTAATGCAGGTACTGCACTGGAAGCCAATCTGACCAATGTGGCTATTGCAGCTGATGATGTAGCGGCCCTGACCGCTTTTGCCAAAAGCGAAGGTATAGCTTTGACTATAGTGGGCCCCGAAGCCCCACTGGCCAAAGGTGTGGTGGATACCTTCCGTCAGAATGGTCTGGCTATTTTTGGCCCTACTCAGGCTTCAGCTCAACTCGAAAGCTCCAAAGCTTTTGCCAAAGACTTTTTAGCCCGTCATAAAATTCCAACGGCATCTTATGCCAACTTTACAGAGATTGAACCTGCGAAAGCTTATGTCAAAGCGAATGGCACTCCGATCGTGATTAAAGCCGATGGTTTAGCAGCAGGCAAAGGCGTGATTATCGCTCAGACCGAAGCTGAAGCTTTTGCTGCGATAGAGGATATGCTCGCAGGTAACAAGTTTGGCTCAGCCGGCAGCCGTGTGGTGATTGAAGAGTTTTTAACAGGCGAAGAAGCGTCCTTTATTGTGATGGTCGATGGCACTCACGCTTTAGCTTTTGCATCCTCTCAGGATCACAAAGCCCGCGATGATGGTGATAAAGGCCCAAATACAGGGGGTATGGGAGCTTATTCACCAGCGCCTGTAGTGACGCCTGCTGTCCACGACTGGGTGATGCAAAATGTGATTTACCCTACAGTCAATGGCATGGCGTCTGAAGGCCATATCTACACAGGATTCCTCTATGCAGGTTTGATGGTTGCACCTGATGGCACCTGCAAAGTGCTGGAATTTAACTGCCGTTTTGGTGACCCTGAAACTCAGCCTATTATGATGCGTTTGCAGTCCGATTTAGTCGAACTCTGTCAGGCCGCTGTGGAAGGTAAATTAGCTCAGCAACAGATCAAATTCGACAGCCGCGCTGCTGTAGGTGTAGTACTGGCGGCTGGTGGTTATCCGGACGAGTACCGTAAAGGGGATGTGATTTCAGGTTTGCCCACAGACGACAGCCGTGAAGCCAAAGTATTCCACGCTGGTACTGTGTTAAAAGATGGCCAGGTATTAACAGCTGGTGGTCGTGTTTTATGCGCCACAGCTTTAGGTGCTAATGTAACGGCTGCACAAAAAGCAGCGTACGAGCTGACCGATACAGTACAATGGGATGGCGTATTCAGTCGCCGTGACATAGGTTATCGTGCAATCAAACGTGAAAACAGCTAACTACCCGCTGTACTTGAAGCTGCAATCTTGTTGATTGCAACATCAATTACTTAGGGTATTGTTTTATCTTTAAGGCGCCGTTCGGCGCCTTTTTGCTATTCACAGCAATTTCATACGAAATTCAACGATTTGCCCTTGTAGATTTTTCTCACTGCCTTAGGCTGTACGCATCTGTGTTTATGCCCCTGAATTAAAGGACTCTTTGAATGAAACTCTCTGTATTTACCTTATTGGTGCTGACTGCCGTATCATTTGGTGCGACCGCCACTTGTCAGATTGAAACTCCTGTTTCTGCTATTCAGGGCGAAACGAAACAAAGCCCGTTGCTGAACAAAACAGTCTCTACTTCCGGAGTAGTCACAGCTGTCTTGTATCCGGACAGCAAAGCAGCAGGGGTGCTGCTGCAAAGCCTGACCCCAGATAACAATCCAAAAACCAGTGAGGCTTTGTTGATTGCCGATCAAGCTCTGGTACAAAAAGTAAAGCCGGGCCAACAGCTTCAGGTGAAAGGAAAAGTGACTGAACTTAATGGCATGACAGCTTTGGCAGATGTATCAAGCTCGGTTTGTGGCCAACAAGCTGCGCCACAACCTGTCATAGCAAAAGTGCCAGTGCAGTCGAAGCAAGACTGGGAAGCGCTGGAAGGCCAGTATCTGTCTTTTCCACAATACTTAGTGGTCAATGACAGCTACGGTTTGTCGCGCTATGGCGAAGTGTTGCTCGCCGATAAAAGACTCTGGGTAGCCACTGAACTACACAGACCGGGCAAAACGGCTACTGCGTTTGAACAACAACAGCGTTTAGGCGAGCTGATACTGGACGATGGTATTTTTAAACAGAATCCTGAACCTGTGATTTTCCCGGACGGCAACTTATCGGCCGGCAATACGCTACGGGTCGGTGATACAGTAAAAAACCTGCAGGGTTATCTGATAGAGACCAAACAAGGTTATCGTTTAGTGGCAGCACAAGTGCCTGACTTTGTAGCCAGCAATGCCAGAGCCGAAGCGCCCAAAGCCAAAGCCGCGGATCATATCCGGGTCGCCAGCTTTAATGTGCTGAACTTTTTTACCGGAGAAAATGCCGCCAATCCCTTCCCTACCCGTCGTGGTGCAACAAATGCCAATGAGCTGCAGCGTCAGCAGGTGAAAATGATAGCGGCTTTATCCCGTATGGATGCTGATGTCATAGGGTTGCTGGAAGTAGAAAACAATGGTGTTGATGAGCGCAGTGCTTTGGCCACCATAGTACGGGAGTTGAATAAAACCTTAGGCGAAAAGCGTTATACCTTTGTTAAACCGGAAGCATCTCAGGGCACTGATGCCATTAAAGTCGCTCTGATTTATAACCAGCAAAAACTGACTGAAACAGGTCAAGCAGCGGTTACAGCACAAGGGCCTTTTGCTTATGGTTCACGTGCGCCTTTAGCCCAAAGCTTCAAAGCCAAAGCAGCTGCAACTGACTTTACTGTCAGCATCAATCACTTTAAATCCAAAGGCAGTTGCCCGGAGCCTCAGTCTGACAGTGTTGATAAAGCCAATAGTGATAACAAAGATGGTCAGGGCTGCTGGAACCAATCCCGTGTTGAGGCGGCAAAAGCCTTAACGGCCTGGTTGCAAACTCAGCCTACTGGTGTGGACACCCCGCATCAGTTGGTGATAGGTGATTTAAATGCTTACCGTCAGGAAGACCCTGTGTATACACTGGAACAGGCAGGCTGGGTGCACTTGGCACCCACCGGAGAGACAGGCCATTATTCTTATGTCTACAAAGGCCGCACCGGCTCTTTGGATCATGCTCTTGCCAGCAAAAGCATGGCCAAACAGCTGACACAATTCCAGCACTGGAATATCAATGCCGACGAGCCAGCTGTTTTGGATTACAACACAGAGTTTAAATCAAAAGCTCAACAACAAAATTTGTATGCACCGGATCCATACCGTTCATCGGATCATGACCCTGTGCTGATTGACTTTAAGTTTTAAAAAACTAATTCGGGTCAGAGTAAAATTAAATGACGAATTTAATTTTACTCTGACCCGAATTAAAAATTACTTATGCCTTACAAACAAAAGCCAGCTGGCTGCGCTCTTTATTCAGTGCAAAACGGCTGATTTCAGTGCTGCAGTCTTTCGATAAATCCAGCCACAAAGTCCAGCCTTGTTTGCCTGTGACTTGCCACTGATATATTTTACTGCCAGCTGAGACCAGCAAGGTATCCTCAGACCACCAGACTAAGTCCTGGCCTTTCTCCGGCAATGCCAGTTCTGTCTGAGTTGTGGTTTTTGTCTTTACATCATAAAAACTCAGATACAACTGCTGCCGTTTAGCTTCTGTGTAATACCCCTTTTGCGTGCCAGGCTGCCAGCTTAAAGCCCGGCCAACACCAGTCGCCAGCGTAGTCAGCTTGCCGTTTTTATCCAGATACCGCACTGTATGGTTGTCGTCTTTGTCGCCCAGAATAAACAACAACAGATCCTGATCCGGTCCCCAGGCATGGTAACCCACCCCTTTAGGTTCGGCTTTGAGTAAACTGCTGTGGCCTTGCCAGTCGACTTTCCATAAGCGCTGAGTTTGATCCGCTTCGACTACAACCACAGAGACACCTGAGCCATCAGGCAATAAGGTAGGCGAATACTCACTTAATGCCGTTTTGCTCAGCAATTGCTGCTGTTTCTCAGTGATCGAATAAAACCCGATATCGGTCTGGACTGTTGCATCCTTAGCCTGCTCCAGCGTAAAAAATAAGCTTTTTCCGTCCGCACTAAAAGCAGGCTGGTTGATATAAGTGGGAGTTTTGTTAATCTTAATTGTATTGGATACAGTTAAATTATCTGATAAATCAGTAAGATACAAATCATATTGTGGTAATGCTGCTGTCGCAGGCAAAGCCAGTACAGCCAAAGCAAAAGAGACTAGTCGCACCTGGTGATCCTTTTTTGTTTTCCAGCAACAGCTTTATGACTGTGCTTGCAGTGACCTTACTTTATCCTTTATGGTAGTTGGCTGACAATCAACACGGCCCGGCTTTTTATGTCTCACAAAAATCCTATTATTGCGGTCACTGGTTCCTCAGGTGCTGGCACCACCACCACCATCAGCGCCTTTTCGCATATTTTCCGCAGCCTTGGTATAGACGCAGGTTTTGTCGCAGGAGATTGTTTTCACAAATACAGCAGACCGGAAATGGATCTGGAGGTCCGTAAAGCCAAAGAGCATGGCAAACATATCAGCTACTTTGGTGCCGAAGCCAATGACTTTGCCGCTCTAGAAGCTTTATTTTCGAGTTATGCCGAAACCGGCACTGGCAAAGTACGGCAGTATTTACACACCTTTGATGAGGCAGTGCCTTATAACCAACTGCCTGGTACTTTTACCCCCTGGCAGGATCTGAGGCCTAATACCGACTTGCTGTTTTATGAAGGCTTACACGGTGGCGTAGTGACTGAGCACAACAATGTAGCTCAGCATGTAGATTTGCTGATCGGCATGGTGCCTATAGTCAACTTAGAGTGGATCCAAAAAATCATCCGTGACACCTCTGAACGGGGTCATAGCCGCGAAGCTGTGATGTCGAGCATAGTGCGTAGTATGGATGATTACGTGAATCAGATCACACCACAGTTTTCCCGCACTCATATTAACTTTCAGCGTGTGCCTACTGTAGATACGTCAAACCCCTTCAGTGCCAAAGATATTCCGTCTTTAGATGAAAGCTTTGTGGTGATCCGGTTCCGTGGCATTAAACATGTTGATTTCCCCTATTACCTGCAAATGATCAATGGCGCTTTTATGTCACGGGTCAATACACTGGTGGTGCCGGGAGGGAAAATGAATCTGG
>CBIMJC010000268.1:0-5854 GCA_966244125.1 uncultured Rheinheimera sp. | reverse complement strand
TATATGAACCACTGGGGTACCAACCTTTAACAGCAGCAGGAGCTTAAGATGGACGCTTTAACTCATAACCTGAAGCTGAGCTGGTACAGCATTAAAAGAGCACCTTTGCCTTATGCCTTAACCCTGCTGATTTTAAGTTTAGGTTTAGGCACTTTTTTCAGTAACGCTACTTTGTATTACTGGATGAACCGTGACCCTCTGCCGGAAAAAAGCCAGACGCTTTTTATGGCGCGGCTTAACTCTTTGCCGGGCGATTGCACCGATTGTTTTGAACCATCTAATGTGATGAGTTACATGGATATGCAAAAGATGAGTGGCAGTGGTATTCCGTCGGCTGAAGCGGCGATGTTTTCCAGCGATGCCTATGCTAAAACTGTGGAAAATCAGCAAGCTACACCAAGCCGGGTGGAGATCCGAGTGACACAGCGTGACTTTTTTAAGCTGTTTAATGTACCTTTTTTGCATGGCGAAACCTGGCCTGACAACAAAGCGCGGATGGAAGTGGTGATTAGTAAAAATACCGCGTTGAAGTTTTTCAGCCGCACCGATGTGGTAGGGCAGGATATGCTGATCGACGAGAAGTTATACAAAGTGATAGGGGTGCTGGACGACTGGAGCATGTTACCGCGTTTGTATGACGTCAATGGTCGTCGGTCTGCCGAGCCGGTGGAAGATATTTATATGCCACTGGAAACCGCTTACGACTTAGGTATTCAGTCCAACACTCAGAATTCATTCACAGATGTGGATTGGGACGGCAATATGGCCACTTACCCGCAAATGGCCAGAACTAATTTTGCCAATATGCTGCAGTTTTGGGTGCAATTAGATAGCCCGGAAAAAGTGCAGCAGTATCAGCAGTTTCTGAAAAATCTGGTGGCTGATGAAAAAGCAGCAGGTCGTCATGAAAGGCCAGAAGGCAATAAGCTGGACAATATTCTGGATGTGCAAAAAGCCATGCGTGCGACCAATGATCAACTGGATGCTTTTGCTTTAGTGGCTTCGTTATTTCTGCTGGTTTGTGTGGTCAACGCCAGTCATTTATCGTTAAACCGTTATATGGCGAACCAGTATGAATTCAGTTTACGCCGGGCTTTAGGCGCCAACCGCTGGCAGTTACAAGGCCAAATTCTGGCAGACGTGTTGTTAAGTTCTGCTTTAGCTTTTGCTGCGGCGCTGCTGTTTGCTCAGTTAGGTTTATGGACTATTAACTCCTTATTACCTGGTACAAGGGCATTAGCCAGTTGGGACTGGCAGATGCTCGGCGTGATGGCGCTCTTTGTGGTGCTAATCAGCTATCTGGTGACCTTGTACCCAGCGTTAAAAACCTCGTTCAGCCCGCTGAATCAGCAGTTAAAACAATAAGGAGCACACCATGTCTGTTCATTTAATTATTAAATCCTTATTACGCCGTAAAGTGGTGACGGCTTTATTACTGCTGCAGCTGGCTGTGACTCTGGGACTGGTGGTGAACTCTTTGTTGCTGGCTGGTGCGGCCAGACAATTGGTTGAACAACCTACAGGGCTGGAGCTGGAACAACTGTTAACTGTCTGGGTGAAACCGACCAGCGCTGCTATGCGTATTGAACCAGCTTTGTCCGAAGTGATGACCAGACAACTGGCCGCAGTAAGAGCTATGCCAGGTGTGGAAGCTGCGGACGCTATCAATCAAATCCCATTACGTCAGGGGGGCTCGAACCGTAACGTGTTTGAGACGGATCGGCAGGATGAAACCGACGTCGACTCTGTGCCTTATTACAACTCAGGTGCACAGATTTTTCAGGTGCTTGGCAGCAAGCTGGTTGCAGGCCGTCTGCTGACAGAGCTGGATCTGAACACTCAAAATGTAGTCCTGACCGAAAAACTGGCGAAACAACTTTTTGCTGAACAAAATCCTGTTGGCAAATCGACTAATAACGGCCCTGTGGTAGGGGTGATTTCGGATTTTTATTCACAGCGTTACGCCAGTGACCCGTTTTATGGCCTGATCCAGCTTTCTGCCATGGATCGCGTTGAAAGGGGTTATCAGCTGATTATCCGTGTAGCCCCTGGTCAATCTGAAGCTGTGCGTCAGCAACTCACAGATGTGATCAGAAATGCCGAACCAGAGATGGATATTGGCACTGTAATGCGGATGGATGAAAACCGTGACGAAGTATTCCGCTCTGAAATTGGTTTAGCCACTTTACTTGCCGTATTAAGTGGTCTGATGCTGCTGGTGGCTATGATTTCTGCTTACAGCCATGCCCATTTTCACGCGCTGCAAATGCAAAAAGAAGTAGGGATTAAACGGGCTTTGGGCGCCAGTAAAGCCAGGGTGTTGCTGGACGTGTTAAGTGAAAGCTGGTTGACCACAGCTATAGGTGCAGGCTTTGGGATTCTGGTCTGTTATGGCTTAAATATCAGCCTGGCCAAGGTGATCAGCATACCTGCAGTGCCGGTTTGGCTGCCGCTGCTGACACTGGTTTTATTGCTGCTTTGTGTCACGCTGGCCACATGGTATCCTGCCAGAATAGCAACCAGAATTTCACCGGCTACAGCAACTAAGACCTTATAAGTAATGAAAAAAATACTGGTCATCGATGATAACGAGGCGGTGTGCACCGCCCTGATGACCCTGTTTCAGTTGCAGGGTTATCAGGTCTTTATTGCGCAGCATCCGGCTCTGGCTAAAAGTATTTTGCAGCAGCAATCTATTGATCTGATTTTGCAGGATATGAATTTTGCTCAGGGCGAAATGAGTGGTGCCCAGGGCAAAGCACTGTTTTATCAGTTGCGATCTGATCACCCTGCTATTCCGGTGGTGCTGCTGACGGCCTGGACTCATCTGGATATGGTGGTGGAACTGGTCAAAGCCGGTGCCACCGACTATATCGCCAAACCCTGGGATGACCAGCGTTTATTGACCACTGTGGCTAATGTATTAAAAATCAAACAACTGACCGAACAAAACTTAAAAGCTGAACGCAAACAGCAGGAAAGATTAGGCCTGTTTGCCGGTAAAGACTTATGTGGTCTGGTGTTTGCGAGCACCGCCATGGAGCAGTTGCTGCAAATGACCTTGCAACTGGCCCCCAGCAACGCGGCAGTGCTGATTACAGGTGAAAATGGTGCGGGCAAAGAGGGCATAGCTCAGGTGCTGCATGCCAATTCCAGCCGTAAACAACAGCCTTTGATCAAAGTCAATATGGGCGCCTTGCCTGCCGATTTAATGGAAGCTGAGCTGTTTGGGGCTGAAGCCGGAGCCTACAGCGGCGCCACTAAAACCCGGATAGGCCGTTTTGAAGCTGCAGATGGTGGCACTTTATTTCTGGATGAAATAGGCAACCTGTCGTTATCAGGCCAGATGAAGTTACTGCGGGTGTTACAAACCGGTGAGTTTGAGCGTTTAGGCTCCAGTCAGACCCGTAAAGTAGATGTGCGTATTATCAGCGCCACCAATGCCGATTTAACCAAAGCCATAGCTGCAGGCAGTTTCCGGCAGGATTTGTATTACCGCATCAACGTAGTGCAATTGCATTTGCCAGCACTGAAAGACAGAGTGGACGACATAGTGCCTCTGGCGCGGCATTTTTTAGCGGGCCAAAAAAGCCTGACCAAAGCTGCAGAGCAGGCACTACAAAGTTACCACTGGCCCGGCAATGTGCGGGAGCTGCAAAATTTATGTCAGCGCGCTTTATTGCTGACTTTGGCTGATGAAATTGACGCTGCTGATTTAGCTTTGCCACAGGAGCCAAACTCAGCGAAAAAAGCTTTGGATGATTTAGACAAAGAGCAGATAGAACAAGCCTTGCAACAGGCTCAGGGGGTAGTAGCAAGAGCTGCTAAACAATTGGGCATTAGCCGTCAGGCCTTGTACAGGCGCATGGAGTTTTATGGCATTGAACCAGTGTAATTGCTTATGCAGTTGATCAGGCGTTTATATCTGCTGGTGCTGGCCCTATTAGTGCCGGCTTTTTTGCTTTTGTCTTCTCTGCAGGCTGAACCTCTTTGGTATCTGCTGTTCAGTGGTTTTGATCTGCTGGTGTTGCTGGTGCTGCACTTTGCTTTAAGCCCTTTACTGCAGGAAATTGAAGCACTGAATTTACATGCGCAAAACCTGCAGGACGGCAGTTTTAATGTCGATGCTAATCGTCAGCTGCTGCGTGAGTTAAAACCTTTAGCTGAAGTATTACAGCAGATGTCGGCGCAACTCCGGCAGGAACGCGCCACTTTGTATCAGCGTGAATTGCTGCTCGACACCGTCTTACAATCCAGCCCCAGTGCTATGGTATTAACAGATCAGACAGGACGGGTGCTGATGACCAATCCGGCCGCCCGGGTTTTATTGCATCAGGGCCGTAAGTTTGAAGGACTGCTGTTTGCTGAATTAACGGCAAAACTACCTGAACTGGCTCTGGCCATTCAAAGCGGGCAACAAGGCTTATTGCATCTGGGCGAACCTGTGTCTATTTGGCATTTGTCGGTAAGTTCATTTTCGCTCAATCAAAAACCACATCAGCTGTATTTACTCAAACCTATGACCCGCGAAATTCACCGCGAAGAAGTCAAAGCCTGGAAAAAACTGCTGCGGGTGATAGGGCATGAGCTGAATAATACGCTGGCACCTTTGTCCTCTATGGCCTACTCAGGCCAGTTGGTGGCAACAGAGCTGCAGCACAAACAGCTGCAACAAATTTTCCAGACCATCAGTGAGCGCCAGCAACATTTAAATCAGTTTTTACAGTCTTATATTCAGTTTGCCAAATTGCCAACGCCTGTCGTAGCGCCAGTGCAGTGGGCGCGGCTGATTAATCAGTTGCAGGATCAGTACGAGTTTGAACTCGAAGGCGATTTACCACGCCGTATCTGGCTGGCCGACCCACTGCAGCTGTCGCAGTTGCTGTTGAATCTGTTAAAAAACGCTCATGAATCAGGTTCAGATCCAGAGCAAATTCAAATGAGTTTTACCGAAATGCCAGATCAGTTGCTGATCCATATTCAGGATGCAGGCGGCGGTATGACAAGCGAAGCTTTAGCCCATGCCATGGTGCCTTTTTACACCAGCAAAGAAAATGGCTCTGGCATAGGTTTAACTTTATGCCGTGATATAGCCGAAGCTCATGGTGGCGGTTTAAGTCTGCAAAATCAGGGCGCAGGGCTGTTGGTAACCCTTACATTACCAGCTTCAGGAGCTGGCAATTCCTTGACTGAACAGGCATGATAAAGCCTGAACTAAAACAGGGTGTTATGGCTGTGTCGGCAACTGAAAAACCAAAAAAACTCAATTTAAAAACTGTCGCCTCCTACTTAGGTGTATCTGTGGCTACAGTGTCCAATGCCTACAACAGACCAGACCAACTTTCCCCTGAATTACGCCAGCGTATTTTGCAACAATGCACTGAATTGGGTTACGACGGCCCAAACGCCGCAGCCCGCAGTTTACGGACTGGCCGCTCTGGCATAGTGGCGATTTTATTGTCGGACACGCTGGAGTATTCAGTCAGCGACCCTGTCGCCAATCAGTTTATTAAAGGTGTGGCCGAAGTGCTGCAGGAGCAGGGCATGGATATGCTGTTGTTGTCTGGCCGTCACGATACCAGCAGCAGTAGCGCCGAAGCTGTGCCCGACGCTTTTATTTTGTATGGTGCGCCCAGCAACCCTGAGCAGCTGCAACGTATTATCAAAAGTGGTAAGCCTTTGATCACAGTAGACTGCAACCTGGACAATGTAATGTCGGTGAACGTCGACAACTACGCGGCAGCTCATCGTATTGCTGAACATGCGTTGAAAAAAATGCCGGGTAAAGTGGCGGTGTTGGGGCTGCGGTTAATTGAATCCGACCGGGTTTGTCGTATTCAGCCGCATGAGCTGT
>CBIMJC010000267.1:0-5856 GCA_966244125.1 uncultured Rheinheimera sp. | reverse complement strand
GGAGATAAAATGCTTTCTCTATATAGCTATAGCTCTGACTCAAAGCTGGCCCTGCAGTATGGGAATGCAGTTGCACCAGACTGTGGTCGTCATCATCTGACAACATCAAATGTTTCACAGGCGATGCCGCAGAGGTCAGTTGGGCCAGACTATGAGTGGGTGAACTTTGAGGTGAAGCCAGCCACTGATGGGCAGCAGAAAACTGCGCTGAAGGAAGCAACGAACTAAGATAAAAAAACAGCGCAATAAAACTTAAAAGTTTCATCTTTAACTACCTGAAAGCATAAGAGAAGCGACCCCTTGGTTTACAACCTTTGTTATTTAAAGCTTTGATAATACCATCGGATAAGCATCAGAAAACGACAAAATTAGCTAAAAATTGCGGCTTTACGCCACTTTAGCTTAATTTTATATATAACTAACAAATAAAATCATTTTAAAACAGCAACTTAAATCATGGAACATTGTTTGCTTGTAAGCAAACAAAACAAGTCAGACAATAGGTTTGCTTCTGACACTCATCCACAAGGACATCCGATGAAATCTGCCTTACAGCTTTGCTGCTCTGCCCTGCTTTTGCTCACCTTAACCTGCTGTACTATTCACAGCCAATACATAAAAACTGACGATCAAGGTCAGGTGACCAGCTTAAAGCGCAGTATTGAAGTGGATTCAGTGCGCTACAGCATAGACGCCGAACTGACTTCTGCCCTGACTCTGGACAGCACAGGCAATAGTATCCTGGCTTTACCAAAACAAAGTTATATCCGTATCAGCAGTGCAAAAGACGATCTTGATTTTCTGTTAGAGCGCCAGCAGGCAGAGACTAAATCTGAGCTGCGCCTCAATGGCAAGCTGGTTGGCGACAGTCCGCACAGCCGCCAGCAGATTGAGCAACTGACACTGCTGCTGTTCAGGAATACACCGATAGAAGCCCAGGGCCGGGTTCATGCCTTATTGCAGTATCAGGGCGCAGATAAAGTGCTGAATGAAATCAGCCTGATGCAGGATCTGCAGAGTAAAAAGCAGTATTTTGACGAGCTGGTAAAACAGGCCGTACTGACAGAACAACAGCAGCTGCAACTCTTAGGCAGTACGGCAACAATACAAAGTGACTATGAATTGACCGAAGTGTTGTTATTGCTGGCCAAAGCTCAGTTCATCCAGCCCTCAGTGCAAAAAAACCTACTGCAAACCAGTATGCGTATTGGTTCAGATTATGAAAGACGACGGCTGTTAAGCCAACTGGCCCAGCCACAGTCTGGCTTTCAGTCAGGCCAGATACTCCAGGCCAGCCTTGATATCGAATCCGACTACGAACTGGGACAGTTGCTACAGCAAGCCGCACCACAAGTTCAGGACAACGACACTCTGCAGGCGCTTCTCAGTGCAGCCAAATCAATAGAGTCTGATTACGAGTTACAGCAGGTTTTAGCTGCTTTACCTTTTGAGCATTTCAGCAAAACGCAGAATGAACAGGTCATAACACTGGCCGGTGCAAGTATAGAATCGGATTACGAGCTGGCGACCATGCTTACCCTTGTGTTAAGCCGGGTCTCTGCGCCACAAGAGTTGCAACAGGCAGTAAAAGCAGCCTTAAAAACCATCAGCAGCGACAGTGAAAAAGTGCGGGTATTTGAACTGTTACATCCGGCATAAAAAAGCAGCCGCGTTACCTGTTATCTTTAAATAGCTGGTGTTGATCGCAGATCAGGATCAGCCCCTTGTCCTTTGTTGCTTTTTTATGCTGTGATGCTCAGGTCACTGTCAGCTATCAATAACAACAAAAAGGATTTCAGAATGCGCCAGCCTGCCCTCGCCTGCTTGATCAGTTCAGTCCTGATCAGCACCAGTAGTAATGCAGCCCCCAAAGACTTAGCCGCAGCAATTCACAACGACTACCAGCAGCATCTGGAGCCGCTGTTTAAACACTTGCACCAAAATCCTGAACTGTCTTTTATGGAGTTTAAAACCGCTGAGCGTCTGGCCAAAGAGCTCAAAGACGCCGGTTTTGAAGTGACAACAGGTGTAGGAAAAACCGGGGTAGTCGCCATTTTAAAAAACGGCAAAGGTCCGCTGGTGATGATGCGTGCGGATATGGACGCCTTACCGGTGGAAGAAAAAAGCGGTTTGCCTTATGCGTCTAAAGTAAAAAGCAAAGACTGGCATGGCAATGAAGTCTCAGTGATGCATGCCTGTGGCCATGATATGCATGTCACCAGTTTAATTGGCACAGCACGACAGATGGTGAAGATAAAAGACCAATGGCAAGGCACCCTGATGCTGATAGGCCAGCCTGCCGAAGAATATGTGGGCGGCGCCCAAAGCATGCGCGACGATAAAATCTGGCAGCGTTTTGGCACGCCGGATTACGCTATGGCGCTGCATGTATCCAGCGAAATTGAAGCAGGTAAAATTGTGGCCGTGGAAGGCTCACCCTACTCTGGTGTGGATTCGGTGGATATTCATATTCATGGCGTTGGGGCTCATGGTGCCAGCCCACACCGTGGCAAAGACCCTATAGTTTTAGGTTCACAAATTGTGCTGGCACTGCAAACTATTGTCAGCCGCGAAGTGGCACCAAAGGAGCCCAGCGTTATTACAGTGGGATCTTTTCATTCAGGTTCCAAACACAATATTATCCCTGACTCAGCGCATTTACAGCTGACAGTACGCAACGATACTTTAGAGACCCGTGAGCAGCTGATTAGCGCTATTAAAAGAGTGGCCACCAATATGGGCCGGGTCGCAGGTTTGCCAGAAGATAAGCTGCCAGAAGTGACAGTAGACCCACAAACCACCCCGCCTACAGTCAATGATATTCCGCTGACACAACGCTTAAAGCAGCGCTGGGTCAGTCATTTTGGCGCTGATATTCTGGATAAGAATTACAAACGTTTAGGTATGGGTGCAGAAGATTATCCGTTTTTAATTATGAACCCTACTATTCAGAGTGTGTATTTCCAGATTGGTGGCACACCTAAAGCAGACTTCGAGCGGGAAAAACAAGGCGGTGCGCCAGTGCCGAGCCATCACAGCCCTTTATTTAAAATTGCGCCAGAACCGGCTATTAAAGCCGGTGTGGAAGCGACGGTGGTGGCTTTACTGGATCTGATGCCTAAACAGTAAACAAGGTTTCAGAGAAGACAAACAACGGCTTGCCTCAGGCTGGCCTTTTTGTAAGATAAACTTACAAATGAGTTTCGACTCGGATGCCAATTCAGGTTAGTCTGATAGTTACATCCTCAGTCAGGCTGTTTCAAACCTATGATGTTCCATAATTAATAACTAAAAGGAAAACACAAAGTGCGCCATTCATTATTAGCTCTTAGCATTGCCGCATTACTGGCAGGCTGTAATCCGGCCCAAGACACCAAAACCACCACACCAGCAGCAGCTGAACCTGTAACAGCTGCAGAAACCAAAGCGGCTGTATCTGAGTCAGAGCGCTTAAATCAGTGGTTTGAAACCAAATACGAAGAGCAGCTGCAAATGAGCCCGCTGCAGATGACCTTTTTAGGCCGTAAAGATAAACAGGATCAAATTGATGACGTCACAGAAGCTGGTGAAGACAAACAACTGGCCTGGGCTGCGGCTAGTGTTGAAGAGTTAAAATCTCAGTTTGATTACAACAAGTTAGACACTGAAGCTAAAACCTCGTACGACTTATGGATTTACCAGTACGAACAAAGCCGTGATGCCGCCGCCTTCCGCGTAAACACTTATGTATTTAACCAGATGCAGGGTGTACATGCCTTATTGCCACAAGTTTTGATGAACTTCCATAAAGTAGACGAAGTGGTGGATATGGAAGCCTATGTTAAACGTATTGGTGGTATTGCCAAGGCTATTGCTGAGCTGCAACAACGTGCCGCCAAATATGCTGAAGCCGGTATCCGCCCGCCACGTTTTGCTTATGAAGGTGTATTGGAGCAAGTGAATAATTTGCTGAACGGTGCGCCTTTTAAAGAAAGCGACAAAGACGCTCCGTTATGGGCTGATGCCAAAGCCAAAGTAGAAGCATTGAAAAAAGCCGACAAACTGGATGACAAAAAAGCTGAACAGTTACTGGCCGATGCGAAATCAGCCTTAACCAGTCAATTCCAGCCTTCTTATGAAGCTTTAGCCGCCTTTTTAGCCAGCGAGCTGGATAAAACCCAGGTCAATGTGACAGGTGTCTCCACTCAGCCAAACGGCGTGGCGTATTACAACCATCGTTTAGCTCAGTCGACCACCACCAACTTAACGGCTGACGAAATTCACCAGATTGGTTTAAATGAAGTCGACCGCCTGACCAAAGAAATGATTGCGATCAAAGATAAAGTAGGTTTTAAAGGCTCACTCAAGGAGTTCTTCACTTTTATTAAAACTGACCCTCAATTCTTCTATCCGGACACTGACGAGGGCCGTCAGGGCTATTTGAAAGATTCAGAAGCTTATTTAGCTTTTATTGAGAAAAAGCTGCCTGAATACTTTGGCATTCTGCCAAAAGCCGCTTTGACGGTTAAACGGGTTGAAGCCTTCCGCGAACAGCCGGGCGCTGCTCAGCATTATTTCCCTGGCACGCCGGATGGCAAACGCCCTGGTATTTATTACGCGCATTTGTCTGATATGAAACAAATGCCAAAAAATGAAATGGAAGCCATTGCTTACCATGAAGGCAGCCCTGGTCACCATATGCAGATTTCTATTGCACAGGAACTGACTTCAGTACCAACTTTCCGTACTCAGGCTGGTTTTACTGCCTATGTGGAAGGCTGGGCTTTGTACTCTGAGTTATTGGCCAAAGAAATGGGCGCGTACCAGAGTGACTACTCAGACTTCGGTCGTTTAATCACAGAAATGTGGCGTGCCGTACGTTTAGTGGTCGATACCGGCATGCACAGCAAAGGCTGGACTGAACAACAAGGTATTGACTACTTCAAAGAAAAAACTCCTGTTGCTGAAGGCGCTGTAGTGTCCGAAGTACGGCGTTATTTGGTATGGCCGGGTCAGGCAACAGCCTACAAAATTGGTATGTTAAAAATTCTGGAAATCCGTGCTAAAGCCAAAGAGCAGTTAGGCGACAAGTTCGATATCCGTGGTTTCCACGACACTGTGTTAGGTGGTGGCGCCTTGCCTCTGCAAGTGTTGGAAAAACGTGTACAGAACTGGGTAGACAGCGTCAAAGCGGCGTAATCCCGAAACGTCCACAGGCTCTAAAGATACATTTTAAAAATGGCCCTTGATTGGGCCATTTTTTATGTTGTTTATACCCTGGTTCTGAGGTCCGGCTCATCAAAACGGAACACTGCTTTAAATACCATTTGAGTGAGTCCAGCTTAATTTGATCAGCAAGTTTTACTGATTATCGCTTTGCCTGCTAAAGTTGCTTCAGCTTTGACTCATTTTTTCGTGATCCATAAGAGTCATCTTTTTTGCAGCAGGTGTATCTGTATGTTAAATGTCCTGTTTAGTCTGACCATGGCAGCACTGCTGCTCTCTGCCTGTGGTGGTGGTTCATCAGACAGCCCTTCAGCTCCTGTGCCACCTCCGGCCAGCGATGTAAGATGGGAAGCAAGCTCCGGCAATGGCTGGCAAAGCAGTACAGCACAAGCGGAAAACTTCAACAAAGCCGCTTTGGATCAAGCCTTTCAAAACGGCAAAAATATCCCCTCTCTTTACGCCATGCTGGTGGTACGCAATGGTTTATTGGTAGGCGAAGCCTATTACCATGGCAAAACCGCCGCTGATTTATTACAAACCCGTTCAATCACTAAAACTGTCATGATGCTGTTAGTTGGCAAAGCCATCTCTCAAGGTTTTATTCAAAGTGCAGAGCAACCCATCAGCGATTTTCTGGACAAGGATTACCGG
>CBIMJC010000266.1:0-5864 GCA_966244125.1 uncultured Rheinheimera sp. | reverse complement strand
AGTGGCAAGCTTTTAGTTAATATAAATTTTTCCCTGCAACCTGGTGATTTTTGTGCGTTTTGCGCCTTTGGTTTTTTTAGCCTTTTTCTCCTTCTGTCTGTCGGCGCAAAGCCAGAGCAGTTCAGTTTATGATTTTGATATCAAACACTGGAACAGTGCCGATGGCCTGTCGTCTAACTCAGTCCGGGCCATCAGTCAGGATCAGCAAGGTTACTTGTGGATAGGCACTTTGTATGGCTTAAATCGTTTTGATGGCCATCACTTCACCCAGTTCAGCACCAAAACCAGCCGTCAGCTTGCCAGCAATTCCATTAATAAACTGCTGTTGGATCAACAGGGTTATATGTGGGTTGGCACTAAGGCTGGTTTATCTGGTTTTAACCCCCAGACCTTAAAATTTGACCGATACCCTATTTTGGCCGAAGTGACTTCGATAGTGCAGGTGGCTCCGGATGAGTTGTGGGTGGCCGCCGAAAATCTGTTTAAGGTCAAACAAGGCAAAGTCAGCCGCATTCATAGTGTGAAAGAAGCTGTAGTGCAGATGGAAAAAGCCGGGGATCATGTCTGGATCAGTACAGCCAGCTCTGTCTATAAGCTCAGTATTCAGGGAGAGGCTCAACAGATAGAGTTGCCTGAAGAGTTACAACAGCACCCTTTGTACGACTTAAGCTGGTTTAACAACAAATTGCATTTTGCCAGTGAATCCGGGTATTTCCATCTGACGGCCGGACAAAAAGTGGAGCGTTGTACTATAGATGGCGTGGACAATGGCGCTATCTATAAGTTGTTCCGCGACAGCTCAGGTAATGACTGGATTTCTGGTTACAACAAGCTGCACCACAGGCACAAAGGCCAGAAATGGCAGCAGATCAGTGCAGAAGAACTCGGCAGTTCTCCCTGGTTCAGTGATATTTTTGAAGACCGTGATCACAACATCTGGATGGCCAGTTTTAGTGAAGGGTTATACAGAGCCTCTCCCGGAAAGATGCGCCGGATTGTGGGCGTTGGGCAGCAGGATCTGGTGGTGCGCAGCCTACGTTATTCCGCCCGGTTCAATAGCCTGCTGGTGGCCACTCAAACCAGTGTCGGCTTGTTAAAAGCTGATCAGCAGTTTGTCGAGCTGGTTGATCACAAAGCTCTTGGTCAAAGTACTGTTTTTGATTTTTATGACCGCAATAATTTGTTGTGGCTTGGCACAGACAATGGGTTATTGCTGTACAACTTTGATAACCAAAAAGTCAGCCGCCCCTTTAAAGAATTAGCCTCCAGTGCGATTCGGGTGGTACAGCCCCATGCACAAAGCGGACTTTGGTTTGGTGGAGCCAACGGTTTGTATCACTATGATGGGCAGGAATTAAGGCCTGCCTCATTCAACAAGGATCTGGAATCTGCTTTTGTCACTGTGATTGAAACTGTGGGACAGGATTTATTGATCGGAACTACCAGAGGTTTGTACTGGTATCAGCAGGACAAGCTGAACAGGGTGGGGTTGGGGACGCCATTATTTGGCGCTTATATCACCAGTGTGCTGACTCTGCCCGATCAACAAATGTTGGTCGCAACACTGGACGACGGTTTATTTGTCAAAGATACACAAGGCCACTGGCAACAATATGACAGCAGTAATGGGCTGCCTTTAGATCCTGTGATCAGTTTGTGGTATGACAGAGATGGCAACAAAGTCTGGGCCAGCAGCTTAAAAGGCGTATTCAGATTTCAGCCCCTGTCCGATAAAGCGGGCAGGCCGTTGAATTTTGAACTGATTCTATCGCCATATGACCGCCAGCTGGGCACTGCGCCTGGCCGCTGCTGCAACGGTGCCGGCCACAGTAAAGTCGCAAAATGGCAAGACCAGTTATGGTATCCGAGTTTAAAAGGTGTGGTGGCAGTGCCCTTGCAGCTGACGACGGCACCTGACAGGCCGTTACTCCCATTACTACAGGAGGTTGTAGGGCAAAAGTCTTATGCCTTAATGCCGGAGCAGCAGCAATTGGTGCTGGATATCTCTGATCGAAACATCAGTATCAGATACAGCGCACTTGAGTTTATCAAAGCCAATGCAATTGAATTCCGCTATCAGCTCAAAGGTTTTGATCAGGAATGGCAACAGGTTGGTCAGCGCCGCGAAGCGATTTACACCAATTTACCACCAGGTAGTTACCAGTTTTTAGTGCAGGTGCGTTACGCCAGCCAGGCCTGGTCCGAAGCCCAACAATTAAAGCTGGATTTGACTGTACCTCGTCTTTTCACTGAGACAGTGGTTTATAAAGGCTTGTGGGTATTACTGGTCATACTGGCGCTCTATGGTCTGGCCTGGTTATGGCGCCGAAATGCGGTGATGCAGCAGCAGGAGTTAAGCAAACTGGTGCGTTTGCGTACTGCAGAACTGGAAAACAGTAACGTACGGCTTTATGAGCTGAATGAGCAATTGTCACAACTGACCCACAAAGATACCTTAACTGGGCTTCGAAATCGTCGTTTCCTGTTTGAACAATTGCCAAAAGATATAGAGCAGTACCAGCACAACAGAGATGCCATGCTGCAACAGGGCAAATGCATAGCGCTGCTGCAGTTAGACATGGATAATTTTAAGTCGATCAACGATTTATACGGCAATAGTGCAGGCGATAGTGTACTGCAACAAATCAGTGGCCTGTTGTTAAGGGAAAGCAGGGGCGCTGACTATGTAGTGCGTTATGCCGGCGAGCAGTTTGTGCTGGTGCTGCGTGATGTGGAATTTGCGTCGGTAAAGGATGTGGCTTTGCAGCTGAATCAACTGGTGGCTCAGGCGCCATTTCAGTTGCCGGACGGCCGGACTGTGTCGCTGACCTGCTCTATTGGTTATAGCTGTTTCCCACTGGAGTTATTGGGAGGACAGCTGATCTCCTGGGAGATTTCGTTACAACTGGCGGAAATCGCACTGAGAAAAGTGAAGCAATCAGGTCGAAATGGCAGTGCAACCTTAGGTTTTGATCCTCAGGTCGATGCTTTTGAGTTTGAAGATTCTGGTCATATAGATGTGCAGATTGAAAAGCTGTTGGCAGATGGTTTGGCCTGGTTTGAAGTGAAAAATTACTTAGGGTCATAGCCGTAATCCCAAAAGCCGCAACGTTGTTGCCTGGGCTGCCCGCTCTAAGGGCATTGGAACCTGAGACGGCGGGCACATGGCCCGCCGCTGAGGCAGAATAGAATTAGCGGGACATAAAGGCTTCGACTTTGGCCTGAATACCAATGCAGTCTAAACCCAGTTCAGCATAAATCTGCTCCTGAGTGCCGTGCTTGATAAAAATATCAGGCAAGCCGATATTCAGCAGTTTTACCGGCAATTGTTCTGCGATGCAGTATTCATTCACTGCAGAACCTGCCCCCCCCATTAACGCATTGTCTTCAATGGTAACAAAATGACTGTGAGTTTGACTCAGCCCGGTCAGTAACTGTTGATCCAAAGGTTTTACAAAACGCATATCCACCAATGTCGCGTTTAACTGTTCGGCTACGGTATGGCAGGCTTGTAATAAAGGGCCAAAAGCCAGCAAGGCTACTTTTTCGCCCTGACGGCGCACCAGAGCCTTACCTATAGCTAATTCGCTCATCAGAGCGTCCGGCGCTTCACCATTGCCGCTACCGCGGGGATAACGCACTGCAGCTGGACCTTTATGCTGATAGCCGGTGTACAACATCTGACGGCATTCGTTTTCGTCCGAAGGCACCATAATCAGCATATTCGGAATACAGCGCATAAAACTTAAGTCGAAAGCCCCCTGGTGAGTCGGACCGTCAGCACCAACAACACCGGCTCTGTCTATTGCAAAAAGCACATCCAGATTCTGAATGGCAATGTCGTGAATCAGCTGATCGTAACCCCGTTGCAGGAAGCTGGAGTAAATAGCCACTACAGGTTTTAGGCCTTCAATCGCCATACCAGCGGCTAAGGTCACCGCATGCTGTTCAGCAATAGCCACATCAAAGTAACGATCAGGATAACTTTTTGAAAACTGGACTAAGTCTGAGCCTTCGCGCATGGCTGGCGTAATACCCTGCAGCTTGGGATCCACTGCCGCCATATCGCAAATCCACTGACCAAAGATATTGGAGAAGGTGGCTTTCCCCGCTTTTTTGGCGGGTTGACACTGGGCTGTCGGATCAAATTTACTGACGGCATGATAGCCAATGGGATCCTGCTCAGCAGGTAAATAACCTTTGCCTTTTTTGGTCACCACATGCAGCAGTTGCGGACCTTTGAGGTTTCGCATATTGCGGATAGTGTCCACCAGACTTTTCACATCATGGCCATCAATAGGGCCTATGTAGTTAAAGCCCAGCTCTTCAAAAAAAGTACCAGGGGTAACCATACCTTTGAAGTGTTCTTCAGCGCGGCTGGCTAACTGATGCAGAGGCGGCATACCACTTAGTATTTTTTTGCCGCCTTCGCGCAGACTGGTGTAAAAGTTACCGGATAAGATACGGGCGAAATAACGATTTAAAGCGCCGACGTTTTCAGAAATCGACATTTCATTGTCGTTTAAGATCACCAGCATATCGGGTTTCACTTCGCCGGCATGATTCAGGGCTTCAAAGGCCATACCAGCAGTAATAGCGCCATCGCCAATCACAGCCACCACTTTGCGGTTTTTTTGTTCTGCCCGGGCCGCTATGGCCATACCTAAAGCGGCACTGATGGACGTGCTGGAATGGCCGACACTTAAGGTATCGTATTCACTTTCTTCCCGCCATGGGAAAGGGTGCAAACCATCTTTCTGCCGGATGCTGTGCATCTTGTCACGACGACCCGTCAGAATTTTATGAGGATAAGCCTGATGACCCACATCCCAAATCAAACGGTCAAAAGGGGTGTTGTAGACATAATGCAAAGCCACAGTCAGTTCTATAGTGCCAAGACCTGAGGCGAAATGGCCACTGCTTTGACTGACTGTTTTTAATAAAAATGCCCTTAGTTCATCACTCAGAGCTGGTAGCTCATCCTGTGGTAACTGGCGCAAATCTGCGGGCCAGTTGGCTTTGTGAAGCAGGGGGAAATCCACACTAGCTAATGTCATGAGAATGCCTGTATTAAAACTGTCGTGCAATAACGTACCGGGCCAACGCCACCAGTTCGTCTGTTGCATAAGGTAGTTCGCGTAAAGCGGCTAAAGCCTCTTCCACCAATAATTCTGCTTTTTGTTTGGCCTGAGTCAGCCCTAACAAGGCCGGATATGTGGCTTTGTTGGCTTTTTGATCCGAACCTGCGGTTTTACCCAGTACCTCTGTATCGCCTTCAATATCCAGAATGTCATCCTGCACCTGAAAGGCCAGGCCTATAGCTCTGCTGTAGCGAACTAAAGCCTCTAAATGGGCGACATTATCTACTGGACTGGCCAGATAAGCAAAACGTACTGAACATTCAATCAGAGCACCGGTTTTTAACTGATGCATCTGCTCCAGTGCTTCAACCGACATTTTCTGATTAGTGTGAGCCAAATCAATGGCCTGTCCGCCACACATACCGCTGTAACCTGAATGCAAAGCTAACTGTTGGACCATAGCAACAATACGCTGTGGTTGCACCTGCTGATAGTTGTGACTGCTTAACAGTTCAAAGGCGAAGCTCTGCAGCGCGTCGCCTGCCAGAATAGCGGTCGCTTCATCAAAAGCTTTATGACAAGTGGCTTTGCCGCGGCGTAAATCGTCATTATCCATAGCCGGTAAGTCGTCATGGATCAAAGAGTAGGTATGCAGGGCTTCAATAGCTGCTGCCGGACCGTCTAAATCTGCTAAGGAGGCGCCTAACATCTGACCACAGCTGTAGACTAAAAATGGCCGCATGCGTTTACCACCGAGCAGCAGACTATAGGCCATGGCCTGAT
>CBIMJC010000265.1:0-5876 GCA_966244125.1 uncultured Rheinheimera sp. | reverse complement strand
AATTATCTGGTTTGGAAAAACCCTGGCCTAAAGTCCAGCTGCCTTCAGTCCATTGGTAGGACTCTTTCACCGAAACTTCTTTGGCTAAGTCCATGCCGGACAAACCAGGGAAAGCACGGGCCAGTTCTAAGGCTTTGTTTTCATCTAAATTGTCACCCGCCATTAAGCAGCCGTTTTGTGCGCCTTTTTCGCGCAGAATACGGGTCAGTTTACGGGTGTCTATATCGGCAATGCCTAAAATATTGCGGGAGCTAAGGTAGTGACTAAGAGAGGCTTGATTACGGAAATTGCTGGCTAACAAAGGAAGGTCACGGATAATCAGGCCCTTGGCCCAGATTTTATCGGATTCCTCATCTTCATCGTTTGTGCCGGTATTTCCAATATGAGGATATGTCAGAGTGACGATTTGTTCAGCATAGGAAGGATCCGTGAGGATTTCCTGATACCCGGTCATCGAGGTATTAAATACCACCTCTCCAACAGAAATACCTTCAGCGCCAATGGCTGTACCGCGAAATACGGTGCCGTCTTCCAGTACGAGCAGGGCGGACTTAGTCAAAATAACCTCCAAACAGCAGAAAACGGGGGAAAAACATTGCAGTTCACCACCCGTTTTGACCCAGAATTTTTGAATTCAAGTTTGCTTAGGCAAACCTGACTATTCTAGGCGATTTGAGCTATTTGGTCTAACTCTTTTTTGAAATTTTATAAAAATGGCGCTTTGATCGCATTTTTATAACATATTGCTCAAAAAGTTAAGCTAAGTCGGCCAAACCCAGCACTTGTTGCATAGAATAAAGTCCAGGCTGTTTATTTTGCAACCAAAGTGCGGCCCGCCAGGCGCCCTGCGCAAAAGTGCTGCGGCTGGATGCTTTGTGGGTAATTTCCAGCCGTTCGCCCAGATCCGCAAAAAGCGCTGTGTGATCGCCAATGATGTCGCCGCCGCGCACAGTCGCAAAACCAAGGGTCTTTTGCTCACGCTCGCCGGTGATACCTTCGCGGCCATAAACAGCCACATCAGCCAGGTTACGATCCAAAGCTTTGGCTATCTGATGGCCTATCGCCATGGCAGTGCCTGAAGGAGCATCTTTTTTGAATCTGTGGTGTGCTTCTATAATTTCAATATCAGCGGTCTGCCCCATCACCTTAGCGGCGGTTTGCACTAGATGCAGCAGCAGATTGACGCCCACACTCATATTCGGCGCCCAGACGATGGGGATATGCAAAGCGGCTTGTTGTACTGCTTCATACTGCTGGTCAGTTAAACCTGTGACACCAATTACCAGCGCTTTTTTCGCCTGCACAGCCAACTCCAGATGCTGCAGCATGGCTTCTGGCATAGTGAAATCAATCCAGATATCGGCAGAGGCAAAAGCCGCAGCTGAGGTTTCAATAAAAGGCAGATCCAATTTGCCACAACCTGCCAATTCGCCTGCATCCATACCTGTCAGGCTTGAACCAGCACGCACAGTAGCAGCACGAATAGGCAATTGGTGTTCTTTAGCTACACTGACTAAAGCTCTGCCCATGCGGCCGTTGGCGCCTAAAATACCTACTGTACTCATCTGTGATTCCTGTGTGGCTGTGTTTATTCGGGCGCTATTAAACGGCAGTCCGGATGGATATGCAACACCAAACTGCCCGCTCTGTTAAACCGCTGCGGTAAAAATAGCCCTGCTGGCGCTGTAATCTATATCGCCATGCTCACCCAGCTTATCCATGCCCTGACTCATCACTTTGGCCATCAGTTCATCCACAGAAGAGGCTGGCAGTCCGTAAGCAGTCAGGCGGGTTGGAACCCCCATTTGCTCAAAAAAGGCCCTGGTATGACTAATAGCTTCATCTATCTGACGCTCCGGATCCTGCTGCTGCAAACCCCAGACTCTGCTGGCGTACTGTAATAACTTGTCACGTTTGCTGGCTCGTTGTTGTTGCATTAAGGCTGGCAACACAACAGCCAAAGTTTGAGCATGATCTAAGCCATACAAGGCTGTGAGCTGATGCCCTAAACCGTGGGTAGCCCAATCCTGTGGTACACCTACCCCAATCAGACCATTCAGCGCCATAGTAGCAGCCCACATCACATTGGCCCTGACATCGTAATTTTCAGGTTCATTTAAAGCTTTTGGCCCTTCTTCAATCAGCACTTGTAAAATAGATTCGGCAAATCTGTCCTGAACTGCAGCATTGACCGGATAGGTCAGGTATTGCTCCATCACATGGACAAAGGCATCCACTACCCCATTAGAGATTTGTTTTGCCGGCAAGCTGTACGTGACTTTTGGATCCAAAATGGCGAACTGCGGATAGACTGACGGATGCGAAAACGCCAGCTTTTGCTGAGTGCTCTGGCGGGTAATCACCGCATTGGCATTACTTTCAGTGCCGGTTGCAGGTAAGGTCAGTACACAACCTAAAGGCAATGCCGCTTTGATGCGGGCTTTTTTCTCTAAAATAGCCCAGCCGTCCTGTTCCAGCAGTGCAGCAGCTGCTATGTATTTGCTGCCATCAACCACTGAACCGCCGCCTACCGCCAGAATAAAATCGATTTTTTCAGCTTTTACCAAAGCCACAGCTTTGCTTAAGGTTTCGTAGCTTGGGTTAGGTTCAATACCAGAGAACTCCAGATAACTATGGCCTTTTAAGGCATCGGTCACCTGCTGATACACACCGTTTTGTTTAATAGAACCACCACCATAAGTCAGTAAGACTTTGCTGCCTGTTGGGATCAACTGGCTCAACTGACTGATTTGGCCATCGCCAAACACAATGCGGGTTGGATTTTGGTAAGAAAAATTGAACATAGTAGCTCCGGTGTGTAAAACAGAAATTCAGTGGTTTATATGGGCCTGAAACGCTTTAAGTTCAAGCTTCTTTTGGGTTTTTCTTCTGTCATAGGCAAAATGCCGGAATTCAGTTAGGCTGGTTTTAAGCGAATAAGACGCCAGGTGTGTTCTGATCCCAGTGGCCTGAAGCAATGGCTTTTATGATTTTGGCTATAGCTTAGTCAGCTTTACTATTTGACAGGACTTCCGGACGTCTCTATATTCCGAAAAATTTTAAAACCTATCAGGTTTAGAGGAAAACTCATGACGTTATCGCAAAAACAGCAAGCCCGTTTATCCTTGCTGCCGCTGTTGCTGTTTGTTGCCTTGTTTTTAGGCACGGGTTTATACCTGCAGTCACAAGGTGTTGATTATGCCTTTTATCAGTTGCCCGGGCCTGTGGCTATTATCCCGGCTTTAGTGCTGGCGATTTGGCTGTATAAAGCGCCACTGACGGAATCCATAGAGGTGTTGGTCAAAGGCGCTGGCAACAGCAATATTATTACCATGTGTATCATTTACCTGCTCGCAGGCGCTTTTGCCACAGTAGCTCAGGCTACAGGTGGGGTGGATGCAGTAGTCAATGCGGGCTTATCTTTAGTCCCAGCCCAATTTTTATTGCCAGGCCTTTTTGTGATTTCCGCCATAGTGGCGACAGCTATGGGCACCTCTATGGGGACCATAGGGGCTTTAGCTCCTATAGCGGTAGGTTTAAGTACACAAGCACAGTTAGAGCCGGCTTTAGTAGCAGGTGTATTGTTAAGCGGCGCTATTTTTGGCGATAACCTGTCGATTATTTCTGATACCACCATAGCCTCCACCCGCACTCAGGGTGCAGAGATGAAAGACAAATTCAGAGAAAACCTGAAAATTGCGATGCCTGCCGCGCTGGTCACTTTGGCTTTGTTCGCTTTTTTAGCACAAAGCCAGACCGAAGTGACAGTGAAAGATTTTAGCTGGACCGGAGTTTTGCCTTATGCAGCTATTCTGGTTCTGGCTGTAGCAGGCATGAACGTGTTTGCGGTGTTGCTGCTGGGTGTGGTTCTGGCCGCTTTACAAGGTGCGGTATTTGCCGATTATCAGCTGGCAAACCTGGGTAAAGATATTTACAAAGGTTTTGGTTCAATGCAGGAAATTTTCCTGTTGTCGATGCTGGTGGGAGCTTTAGGTGAGTTTGTAAAACAACAGGGAGGCCTGCAGTACTTATCCAGCCATGTCACGGCTTTGGCATTAAAACTAAAATTGGCGGGCAATAAAGCTCAGCAACTGGCGATTGCCGCTCTGGCTTTCGTCAGTAACCTCTGTATTGCCAATAACACTGTTGCCATAGTCGTTACAGGGGATGTCAGTAAGGATATAGCGCAGCATCATCAGATCCCCCCTAAACGCAGTGCCAGCTTATTGGATGTGTTTGCCTGTATAGCACAGGGCTTAGTGCCATATGGCGCTCAGGCGTTGTTATTGGGAGCGAGCTTTGGCTTATCACCCTGGGATGTGGTCACCAACAGTTACTACTGTTTAATTCTCGCAGTGTTTGCTATAGCTCGTATTCTGCTGGAAAAAATCGACCGGAACGATTTTTAACATCGGAGCGCAGCGACGATGGCCTGGACAGGCATTTTGCAGGACAGCAAAATGTAAAAAACAGGGCCAGCTTTACGCTGGCCCTGTTAATTAAACCCTAAGCTTTATTACAATTCGGCAAAGCGCCCTGACTGCGGCGCTGCTGATAATAACCTTCTGCCACTGCCATATGTTTATTCAACTCTTTAATTCTGTTATCCGGCACCGGGTGGCTGGATAACAGCTGAGGTGTGGAACCACTACCTTTGGCCGCCATGTTCTGCCATAACTTCACAGATTCAGCAGGTACAAAACCAGATTTAGCCATCAGCTCCAGCCCCATAATATCAGCTTCGGTTTCATGGGCTCTGCTAAATGGCAGGGCAATGCCCACCTGAGCGCCTAAACCAAAAGCTGTTCTCATTTGTTGCTGATAAGGAGAACCTGCCACTGTCAATGCACTGTCTGCCACAGTTAAAGCAGTAGAAATAAACTGGTCGCTGGATAAACGTTCATTGCTGTGCCCTGCTATCACGTGGGCAATTTCGTGACCTATCACAGCAGCCAGTTGCGACTGGTTATCGGCAACTAACAGCAGCCCTGTGTAGACACCCATTTTGCCACCGGGCAATGCAAAAGCATTCACCTGATCGTCTTCAAACACCACTATTTCCCAGGGGGTTTGTTGCCATTTGGCATCTGTATGTTTGAGCAGGTTATTCGCCACACACTGCACATACTGATTCACTTTTTTATTTTTACTGACCGGAGTTTCAGCTTTCATGCCTTCAAAGGTCTGAATGCCCATAGCGCTGAGTTTTTTATCATCAAATAACATCAGCTGGCGACGGCCTGTCGGCGAATGAGTGCAGCTGGCCACCAATACACTGGCGATTAACAATGGAAGTACTAACTTACGCATCAAATTATCCTTTTTTAGTGCGGCAGGTAATAGAACTACAAAAGCTCCAATAAGTTCAGTTATTGTGCGGCATCTGAAAAAAGAAAACCACCCGCAGGTGGTTTTCTTCGTTAAGGACTTAACCTGTTAAGTCGTCAAAAAATTTCTTCACACCATCAAAGAAACCTTTGGATTTAGGTCTGTGTTTGGCTTCACTGTCACCACCCCAGCTTTCATCCAGCTGGCGCAATAAGTCTTTTTGCTTATCGCTTAAGTTGACTGGAGTTTCCACTACCACTTTACAGACTAAATCCCCAACACCGCCACCACGCACCGACTGCACCCCTTTACCACGTAAACGGAACATTTTGTCGGTTTGGGTTTCGGATGGGATCTTCAGCTTGACGCGGCCATCTAAGGTCGGCACATCAATTTCACCACCTAAAGCGGCTGTACTGAAACTGATAGGCACATCACAATACAGGTTGTTGCCATCACGCACGAAGATAGGGTGATCTTTGACATGCACCTGCACATACAAGTCACCGGCTGGCGCACCAAACTGCCCCGCTTCACCTTCGCCCGCT
>CBIMJC010000264.1:0-5890 GCA_966244125.1 uncultured Rheinheimera sp. | reverse complement strand
GGCCAGGCCTTTTTATCAACAACATGGTTATCAGGTGCAGTGGACTCAGCCTGATTACCCTTTCACAGGCTGCAAACACTTTATGACCAAACAGCTTTAGTCCGCTGACTGAAGCTGCTGTTCTTTGGCCTGATACACTGTATCCACCCAATCCGGGTCGCCGTCATTGGCTGCCGCCTGAATACCTAAAATCCTGCACATCAGGTTGTACAACTGAATATTGGCAAAAGCCGGGATCTGACTGCCGGCTTTGAATGCCGGGCCATGGCCGATAAAAATAGCCTGCATGGCCGGACTGTTATTGTCATAACCATGGCTGCCGGTTACCGCACTGCGACCCGGTTTTTCCAGCCACTCTTGTTGCTTATGTTTTTGCATCAAACGCCAGCCGGTTTCAGGCACAACCAGCAAAGGCGCTATACGTTTGCTGTTTTGGTAATGCCAGCGTGCCGGTAATTCAGATTTTTTATAGACTCTGGCCGCAAATGGCAGCGAGGTTTTGAGTTGCTGGTAAATCGGCTCCAATTCGCCGGCTTTAGGAAAAATCGAGACTATTTCCGGTGTCCATAACACCAGCGCCGCCTTCTTTTGATCAAACAGCTGGTCCAGCTCAATCACCTGCTGCGCAGGTACTTTGGCCATCCCATGATCAGAAACCAGTAACAGATTGATCTGATTGAGCAGCCCTCTTTGCTCAAGCCCTGCGACAAAAACCGCAAGCGCCTGATCCACATCCGCTATAGCCGCAGCCACCTGTTCAGACTCTGGGCCATAGGCATGACCGGCATCATCCACAGCACTGAAGTACAAAGTCAAAAACTGCGGGCGTTGCTCTACAGGCAAATCCAGCCAGGCCAACACAGACTTTACCCTGTCGATATTACTGACAGAACCATCATAAGCCTGCCACAAACCAGGCCGGACACCTTTAATAGCGGCTTCTGAACCAGGGAAAAAGTAAGTGCCTGTTTTTACGCCTTGTTTTTCAGCTGTCACCCAGACAGGCTCCCCCAGCCACCAGCGGCCATTGGTGACTTCTTCCGGTTTGCTCATCCGAAACACTGCATCAAAATCTGCATCGTAAATATTGTTCTCCACTATGCCATGGTGAGCCGGATACAAACCTGTGGCTATGCTGTAGTGGTTTGGGAAAGTTTTGGTAGGAAAAGCAGGTTGCATACTTTGGGCTGTGACACCACTTTGGGCCAGACGCTGAAGAGTCGGTGCTTTGTACCGCTTGAGGTACTCCTGCGCAAAACCATCAATAGAGATCAAGACCAGACTGTTTACCGCAGGCTGCGACTGAGCACTGTATGCATTCAAACTGAAGATGAAAAAAAACAACACTAAACTACGCACCTGAGCATCCTGTCTGTCTTCAAATAACAGCAGTGTACTGAGCCGGGCTGGCAGTCAGATGACAAAACCGACCAAAGGGTAAAAAAATGCTGTCAGCCGCAGTAAAAGCCTGATTTCAGGCCACTACCTGCCAGCGTCCGCCTTTGGCCGGGCCTGTGCGCACCAGTTTTCCTTCAGCTTTTAGCTTCGCCAGTTGTTTTTCTATGGCTCTGGAGCTTAATCCCAGCTCATCCGCAATAGTTTTAGCGCTTAATCTGTTGTCTTTTTTGAGTTTTTTCAGGATTTGATCTTCTGTTCTGTACCAGGGGCCCGGGGTTTTGCTTTTGACTTTTTGCGCTTTTAACTGCACAAAACGGGATAAATCAACCAGAGGCTGATCCGGCAATTGCGCCAACTGATGCAGTCCATTTTGTTCACAGTGGGCGGATTCTGATAACAGACACTCCTGAATACAACGCAGCATAAACAGAATAAAAGCTGTGGCGTCATACTTAGGTACAGACTGCCTTAAGTTTTTGTAGTAGTCGCGGGCTTTGTCTTTCAGTAACAGGGTAAAAGGCAGGTAAGCAAAACCAGGCTGCCATTGGGTTAAGATCAACTGCTGCCACAACCTGCATAACCTGCCATTGCCATCAGAGAAGGGATGAATAAAGGCCAGCTGGTAATGCATCAGACAGGAAGCGACCAAAGGATGTATAGCTTCGTGTTGCAGTTTTTGACAAAGTGAATCCACCAAAGTGCTGACCACAGCCGGAGGGGGTGGCATATGCACCAGCTTATGCCCTTCATACACTCCGGCGCCCTGCTGCCTGTAGTGGCCAGCGTCCGGCGCGACGGAAAACATCAGTGTGGCATGAGCCCGCTGCAGGTCGGCGCTGACATAAGGGTTCAGGCTGTCCAGTTGCTGATACAAGGCCAGCGCATTACTGGCCTGTTGTATATCATGCACCAAAGCCACCACCCTTTTCCCTGCCGCCAGTTCCTGCAGCTGTACCAGAGACAGCGAGTTGTGATCCAAAGCCAGACTGGCCTGTAAAGCGCGGTGTTGTAGGACCAGACGTTGCTGCGACGACAAAGAGGCAATCAGTGCTGACCACTGCGCCAGTTGTTGTTCAATCTGCAGCACTAATTCCGGGATCTCCGGATTCAGCTGATAAAAGGTCTGGTACTTATCCATCATACAACCACCTGCTTTTATTCAATTTTGTATAGCTATTGACCAGCTAAGACTAATAGAGGTTCATTGAAAAAACAAAGTGTTAGCCATATTTGCGCGATTTTTCTAATTTTTTCAAAATAAAACTGCAAAAACTGAATGCAACAGCTTGCTTTCGCTATCCGCCTCAATAACTATTGAGTCAGAACAAAGCCAGCTAAAGCAAAGCAGTTCATGCAGCCACTATTCAGTGGCCGGACCGACAAAAACAGGAGTATTTGTGCAAGTAAGGCGTTATACCACTTCTGAACTGACGCTGCGGTTTTGGGCAGCTTTTGCATTGCTATTAACCTTTAGTGCTATTTTTGTCGCCTATGTCTATGCAGAAAAACGTATTGATGCTGCCAACGACCAGCGGGTCTATTCACTGAAAATTATCGGTGAGCTGCGCCAGTCCTCCGACGATTTAACCCGGATGGTTCGCAGTTACATTGCGACAGGTGAACACCGCTATAAAAATCACTTCAACGAAATTATTGCCATACGCAACGGCCAGGCAGCACGGCCTGTCGATTACCATCAGGTGTATTGGGATTTGGTAGGCGAAGACAATCAAAGGCCCCGTCCGGCCGGTTCCAGAATCGCTTTAATGGATGTAATGAAAGCCTCAGGTTTTACTGCCACAGAACTGGCCACCCTGCAGCAAGCTAAAATTCAGTCGGATCTGCTGGCCGTGACCGAACAAAAAGCTATGCGATTGCTGGAGCAACCTGAATCTGATCCGGTGCAAAAAGAGAAAAATAGGCAAAAGGCGTTATTGCAGGTTTTTGATCAGAATTACCATAACGCCAAGATTGCCATTATGCGGCCTATAGCCACAGTCTACAGTCTGGTGGACAACCGCACCGCTGCCGAAGTGGCAGATGCAATGTTTTACGCTCTGTTGACCCGGATCCTGTTTATTTTGTCGGGCTTGTTACTGTTTTATTCACTCTGGGACATTAAACGGGTCCACAACAGTATCCTGGGGGCATCTGTCAGTCATTTGTACGAACAAATCAAAGCCATGGGCAGTGGCGAAGTGCTGCAAAGTTCAGAACTGCGCAAAGCCAAACCCGGCAGTATTATGAGCTGGCTCGGCGCTACTCAGTTGCGTCTGAACAGTTCGATACAGGAGCGTCAGGCTCTGATCCAAACCTTACAGCAAAAAGAACAGTACCAGCGCACCCTGATCGACAGTATGCCTTTTGTTATCTGGCTAAAGGATATTCACGGTCGCTACCTTGAAGTAAACCAGAAGTTTGCTGAACATTTTCCGCACCGGGATACCAGCCAAATCACCGGCAAAACTGACGCTGATTTGTTTGATCCGCAGCGGGCTTTGAGCCATGTGGTGCATGATAAGCAGGTACTGGCTTCAGGCCAGCCTCAGGTGATCCGCTCCCAGCATAAAATTGACTCTGAACCTCATTGGTTTGAAACCTACAAAGCACCAGTGTTAGTGGACGGTGAAAATGTAGGTACAGTGGGTTTATCACGGGATGTGACTCTGGAGCACACGGCCGACAACAAACTGCGCTTATCGGCCAGCGTGTTCACTCATGCCCGTGAAGGTATTATGATCACAGACCCTTCAGGGGTGATGATTGATGTCAATCAGGCCTTTACCGAGATCACAGGTTACAGCGCCAAACAAGCCATAGGCTGCACTCCACGTTTGTTACAGTCTGAACATCAGGACGAACATAGCTTCAGCCGGATGTGGCAAAGTCTGCAGCAACAAGGCTTCTGGTCAGGCGAGCTCTGGAGCCGCAAGGCTAGTGGCGAGGATTATTTTCAGAGTCTGACGCTAAGTGCAGTACTGGATGAAAATGGCCAGGTTCAGCATTATGTTGGCTTGTTTTCTGATATCACCAACCAGTATCAGCAGCAACAACATCTGGAAAAAATTGCGCTTTATGATGCAATGACAGGCTTGCCAAACCGCAGTGCGCTGACGCAACAACTGCAGTTGTTGCTGAAAAAATCCTCTGAAGAACAACTCCTGGCTATCGCTTATCTGGATTTAGACGGATTTAAGGAGATCAATGACAGGCACGGCCATGAAACCGGCGATCAGTTTTTAATAGCCCTGGCCGAAAGGTTAAAAGCCCGTTTGGATCCTGATGAACTGCTGGCCCGTATCGGGGGTGATGAATTTGTGGTGTTGTTACCTGAACTGACAGATAAAAAAGCGGGCATGGCGAAAATTCAGCAACTGCTGGACGTAGTGGCCAAACCGGTAAAAATTGATGAATGGATGTTGTCAGTGTCCGCCAGTATAGGCGTGACTTTTTATCCTCAGGCCGACACAACAGAAGCAGAACAACTGATCAGACAGGCCGACCATGCAATGTATCAGGCCAAACAGGACGGTAAAAACCGTTGCCACCTGTTTGATACCGACTATGCCCGCAGCTTAAGGGGTCACCAGGAAACTATTCAGGAAATCCGTCAGGCGCTGGAGCACAAGCAGTTCAGACTGTTTTATCAGCCTAAAGTGAATATGCACACAGGCGAAGTCACAGGCGCTGAAGCCCTAATCCGCTGGTTGCATCCACACAAAGGTATGGTGGCACCCGCTCTGTTTTTGCCCGCCATAGAGCAACATAGTCTGGGGGTTGAGCTGGGCTACTGGGTGATTGAAGAAGCCTTGCGGCAACTGGCGGAATGGCAGCGTCAGGGCATGACTATTCCTGTCAGCGTCAATATTTCCGCCTACCATTTGCAGCAACTGGATTTTGTTAATCGCCTGCAGTTGTTGCTGCATTTTTATTCGGATGTGCCCGCTTCTTTACTGCAACTGGAAATTCTGGAAACCAGCGCGCTGAATGATTTAACCCATGTGCAGGCCGTGATGCAGGCCTGTATCCGCAGTGGTGTCAGCTTTGCACTGGATGACTTTGGTACAGGTTATTCGTCTTTAACCTACTTAAAACGTTTGCCAGCCACCGTCTTAAAAATTGACCAGAGTTTTGTCCGCGATATGCTGGTCGACCCGGACGATTTGGCCATTCTCAAAGGCATTATTGTGCTGGCCAATGAGTTCAAACGTGAAATTGTCGCCGAAGGTGTAGAAACCACAGAACATGGCGAGCTGCTGCTGCAGCTGGGTTGTACTCATGCACAGGGCTACGGCATAGCCCGCCCTATGCCGGCTGAGCAGTTTATGCCGTGGAAAAAGGCCTGGCTGCCGCCTGAAGCCTGGGCTGCAGCTTGTGTTGGATCTGCTGCGGCAACCTCAGGCGCCGATAAAACACTGTCCGCAGACTCTGAGCACAGAGCCATTTAAACCTGCTGCATCAGGCCGGGCAAAAAAAGCCACAGCCTGAGCGA
>CBIMJC010000263.1:0-5911 GCA_966244125.1 uncultured Rheinheimera sp. | reverse complement strand
ATTTGTGCACTCTGGGCCCATAACGATGAAATGGCCTTAGGCGCTATTCAAGCTATTAAAGAAGCTGGCTTAAAGCCAGGTAAAGATATGCTGGTGGTGTCTGTGGATGCTGTACCAGATTATTTTAAAGCCATGGCGGACGGCGATGCCAATGCCACAGTGGAGCTGAATCCACATTTAGGTGGCCCGGCCTTTGATGTGATTGAAGCTTATCTGAACGGGAAAAAAGACACAGAAAAGCTGATCAGCACCACAGGAGATTTATTCCAGCAGGATACGGCTGCCGCTGAATACGAAAAAAGACGCCTGAACTAATCCACTTTTTAGCTTATTCAGTTTGATTAGTCAGGAGCCTCTGATGTCAGAACAGATACCAGTACTGCAATTACGGCAGATCAACAAAAACTTTCCCGGTGTCAAAGCGCTGCAGCAAGCAGAGCTACGGTTATACGCCGGAGAAGTACATGCGTTATTGGGTGAAAATGGCGCCGGTAAATCCACTTTAGTCAAAGTGATGACAGGTGTGCTGCAAAAAGATAGTGGCGAGATGCTGCTGGATTCACAAGCGCAAAGTTTTGCTACGCCCAAAGATGCGCAGCAAGCAGGTATCAGCACTGTGTATCAGGAAGTGAATTTACTGCCGAATTTATCGGTCGCCCATAACCTGTTTTTAGGTTCGGAGCCTAAGCGTTTTGGCTTCATTGATAAAAAAGCCATGGCAGAGCAGGCGCGGCAATTACTCAGTAGTTTTGGCCTTGCTATTGATGTTACTGCGCCTTTGTCTGAATTTTCAGTTGCAGTGCAGCAACTGGTGGCTATAGCCCGAGGTATAGCGCCGAAACGCGGTGCGGCTTGCACCAAAGTGCTGGTGCTGGATGAGCCTACCGCCAGTTTAGATGCCGACGAAGTCCAAACTTTATTTCAGGTGCTGCGCCAGTTAAAACAACAAGGGGTGGCTATCGTTTTTATTACCCACTTTTTGGATCAGGTCTATCAAATCAGCGACCGTATTACGGTCATGCGTAACGGCTGTTTTGTTGGTGAATACCAGACTGCTCATTTAAATAAAGCTGAACTCATTGCCGCTATGCTGGGTAAAGAGCTGTGTCAACAGCGCCATCAGGCGCCTTGTCTGGCTGTGGAACAGTCCGAAGCTATTTTATCGGCGCGGCAGTTAAGCTCTGGCCAGTCGGTACAGCAGCTGGATCTGGAGTTGCCTGCGGGCCAGGCTGTGGGTTTAGCGGGTTTATTAGGCTCAGGCCGGACTGAAATTTGCCGTCTGCTGTTTGGTTTGGATCAAGCCGATGGCGGCAGCTTAAGTTTTGCCGGTAAGGCCGTTAAGCTGACGGAGCCGGCACAGGCTATAGCCCTTGGTATAGCGCTTTGCCCTGAGGACAGGAAAACCGAAGGTATGATTGCGCCTTTATCCATCCGGGAAAATATCTGCCTGGCACTGCAGGCTAAACAAGGCTGGTGGCGGTTAATTTCAAAAAAGAAACAACAGCAACTGGCTGATTTTTATATTGAGAAACTGCAGATCGCCACCCCTGATGCGGACAAGCCGATAGGCCAGTTAAGTGGCGGTAATCAGCAAAAAGTCATTCTGGCGCGTTGGCTGGCGGTGGAGCCTAAGCTGCTGTTATTGGACGAACCAACCCGTGGTATCGACATTGGCGCTCATGCTGAGATATTGCAGCTGATCCGTCAGCTCTGTCAGCAGGGGATGTCTTTATTGGTCACTTCATCTGAGCTGGAAGAACTCACGGCTTTTTCCAGCAAAATTGTGGTCATGCGTGACCGGAAAAAAGTAGCAGAGTTAAGTGGTGAGGATCTGAATCCGGATCGCATTATGGCTGCTATTGCCGGAGCCAGCGTATGACGAACGAGGCAACAGTTTTGAACTCACACCATTCTGATCAATTAGAAGCCGACCAATTAAAAGCGGATCAACTAAAAACCGCGAGGCAGGCACGTTATAGCCCAGGCCAGTCAGCGCATAAATTCAGCCTGTATCTGTATCCTTTGCTGGCTTTAGCTTTGTTATTGCTGGTGAATGTGCTGCTGGATCCGCAGTTTTTTTCACTGCAATGGCAGGATGGCCGCTTGTATGGGCCCTTGATTGATATTTTAAACCGCAGCGCACCAGTGGCTTTACTGGCCATCGGCATGAGTTTAGTTATAGCCACGGGCGGTATTGACCTGTCGGTTGGCGCTGTGATGGCGATTTGCGGCGCAGTGTGCGCTAACTTATTGCTGCCGGGGGATTGGTCCATTCCTGCTGTGATAGCAATAGCTCTGCTGACAGGTTTAGCCTGCGGTCTGATTAATGGCGTTATGGTCAGCTATCTCGGTATTCAGCCTATAGTGGCGACTTTAGTGCTGATGGTGGCGGGGCGTGGTGTGGCGCAGCTATTAAATCAGGGCCAGATCGTCACTTTTCAAAACCCTGACTTTGCTGCTTTAGGTTCAGGCTCCTTTTTAGGTTTGCCTGTGCCTGTCTGGCTGGTGCTGCTGGCTCTGCTTGTGATGCAGTTGCTATTGCGGCGCACTGCTTTGGGCCTGTTTATTGAAGCTGTAGGCTGTAATGCCAAAGACAGCCGTTATTTGGGCATAGATGACAGGGGTATTAAGCTGACTGTGTATTTACTGACAGGGGGCTGCGCAGCCTTGGCCGGTATTATAGCTACAGCTGATATTCAGGGCTCGGACGCCAATAACGCAGGTTTATGGTTAGAGCTGGATGCGATTTTAGCAGTAGTGATAGGTGGTGCGGCTTTAACTGGTGGGCGTTTTTCTTTGCCCCGGGCTGTGATAGGAGTGCTGATTATTCAGGCCCTGAGTACCACCATAGTGGTCAGTGGTTTACCTTCTAAATTTAATTTATTAATCAAAGCTTTAGTCATATTGCTTGTGCTGATGTTGCAGTCAGAATTATTTCGCAACCAGCTAAAAGCCCTGTTGAGCTTTGGCAAAGCGCGTGGAGGAAAAGCCTGATGTCCCGCACTTATTTACCTTTGTGGATCACTTTTGCGCTGGTGCTGGTGATGTTTGCTGCAGGCGCCAGCCAGTTTGACGGTTTTGCCAGTCTGCGAGTGGTTACTAACTTAATCAGCGACAATGCCTTTTTACTGGTGACAGCCTTGGGCATGACGCTGGTGATTTTATCCGGTGGCATAGACCTGTCGGTCGGTTCTGTCATAGCGTTAAGTGGTGTGGCGGCCGCTTTATTGATTGGGCCTTATCAATGGCATCCGCTTTTGGCTTTTGCGCTGATCCTGCCTTGTGCGGCGCTTTTTGGCGCTGGTATGGGAGCTTTAATTCAGTATTACCAGTTACAGCCTTTTATTGTCACTTTGGCCGGCATGTTTTTAGCCCGGGGTGTGGCAACGCTATTGAGTGAAGAGTCTGTCGCTATTGAACATCCGTTTTATGATGCCGTAGCTGAGTTTGGGCTTGAGCTGCCGGATGGTGGCTGGCTGGGTGCCACTTCTTTGCTGACCATAGCTTTGGTGCTGCTGATGTTGGTACTTACTCACTACAGTCGCTTTGGATCTTATGTCTATGCTCTGGGGGGCAATAGCCAATCGGCCCAACTGATGGGAGTTCCTGTCGCCCGCACTACTATTTTGTTGTACGCCACCAGCAGTATGCTGGCTGCTATGGCCGGTATTATTTTTAGTTTTTACACCTACTCAGGTTATGCACTGGCTGCTGTGGGGGTTGAGCTGGACGCGATAGCTGCTGTGGTGATAGGCGGTACCTTACTGACAGGCGGCAGCGGTTTTATTATTGGCACTGTATTGGGTGTTTTACTGATGGGCCTTATTCAAACCTATATCAATTTTGACGGCAGCTTAAGCAGCTGGTGGAGCAAAATAGTGATAGGGGTTTTGCTGTTTTTCTTTATCGCTTTGCAAAAATTACTGAGTCATAAATGGCAAAACAAAGCAGGGAGCAAAGCATGAGTGAACTGACGTTACTGCATAGTATCCCGCTGAAAAATAAATTAGGTGAAGGTATTGTCTGGCATGGCGCCAGCCAGTCGGTCTGGTGGACTGATATTCATGGCCGTTTTTTATATCAGTTATTCTGGCCTGCGCTGCAGTTGAATACCTATCCCTTGCCTGAACGTATCAGCTGTTTTGCCTTGCTGAACCCAAAAGACCCGATGCGCGCTGACTATTCGATGCTGGTGGCTTTTGAGTCGGGTTTTGCTTTGTATCAGCCGCAAACACAACAGCTGTTATGGTTGGTGAAACCTGAAACTCATTTATCCGGCAACAGGATGAATGATGGCCGGATCGACCGCCAGGGCAGGTTTTGGGCCGGTACTATGCGGGAAGTCAACCAAGGTCAGACTGGCACTTTATACCGGCTGGACCAGCAGGGTTGTTGTGCAGTGATCACCGGCTTACAAATTCCAAACAGCCTGTGCTGGAATAAAAACAGCAGCCTGATGTATCACGCCGACTCACCGACGGGGGAGATTTATTCTTATCAGTTTGATGCGGTTCAGGGTTCTGTCAGTCAGCCAGAGTTTTTTGCTCGCGTGCCGGCAGGGGCTGAACCTGATGGTGCTGTCATAGATGCGGACGATCATCTGTTGTGTGCTTTATGGGGCGGTGCTGCCATAGCGCGCTATGCGCCTTCAGGGCAACAAACTGCTTTACACCCTTTACCTGTCAGTCAGCCCACTTGTCTGGCTTTTGGTGGGCCTGAACTGGACCTGCTGTTTGTTACCACAGCGCGGCAGGGGTTAACTGAAGCTCAGTTACAAGCCGAGCCGGATGCCGGTAGTTTATTGATTTATCAGTCGCCTTATCAGGGCTTGCCTGAGTCTGAACTGGCCGTCATGGATTGGCTGGCGTTGCAAAAAAGCGGAGGTTGTCATGTGGAAGCTCTGTAGTTGTTTGCTGATAAGCCTGTTAAGTGTCCAGCTCTGGGCACAAGAGAGCGGGCTTTTAATTAAAAACCGTGCTGATCCCTGGGTCTACAGAGCGGCCGCTGATTCTTATTATTTCACAGCTTCAGTACCGGAGTTTGATCGGATAGAGCTGCGTCACAGTTCAAGCATTAAAGGCTTAGCCCAGGCTGAAGCCAAAGTCATCTGGCGCAAAAAAGACCAAGGTCCTATGAGCGCGAACATCTGGGCACCTGAACTGCACCGGATAGATGGCAGCTGGTATATCTACTTTGCTGCAGGCAAAACTGAGGAGCCATTTCATATCCGTACTTATGTGCTGAAAAACAGTGCTGCTGATCCGCTGCAAGGGGAGTGGCAGGAACTGGGGCCGCTGAACACAGGCTGGGATAGTTTTAATCTGGATGCCACTCACTTTGAACACCAGGGGCAACATTATCTGGTCTGGGCGCAGCAGGATAAAAAGCAAAGTTATAACAGCGCTTTGTGGATAGCTAAAATGCGTAGCGCCACAGAACTGGAATTGCCCGCTACTTTGCTGACAGAGCCGGTTTTGGACTGGGAGGTCTTAGGTTATAAGGTCAATGAAGGGCCTGCTGTGCTGATTAAAAATGGCAAAGTCTGGCTGGCCTATTCAGCCAGTGCCACTGATCATCGTTACGCCATGGGCTTGCTGACTGCGTCTGTCGATGCCGATTTATTAAAAACCGAAAGCTGGACCAAAGCGCCGAAACCTGTGTTTTCCACCAACGATAACCTGAAACGTTTTGGTCCCGGTCATAACAGTTTTGTGTTGGCTGAAGATGGCGTCAGCCATTTAATGCTCTATCACGCCAGGGATTACAAAGACATTCAGGGCAATCCATTGCAGGATGGTAATCGCCATACTCGTGTCCGCCCTTTGTACTGGACAGAACAAGGTCAGTTAGACTTTGCACAGGATAAGCCCGACTAACTCAGTGTTCCTTTAAAGCCTACTGTTTACGCCTT
>CBIMJC010000262.1:0-5921 GCA_966244125.1 uncultured Rheinheimera sp. | reverse complement strand
ACAGCGCAAAACCAGACAAGGGAAAAAGCCAGACATCTTATTTACCCTTTTGGTATTAATCTGAGTCAGCTCAATGCCGTAGAACAGGCTTTTTCTTCGCAAATCAGCCTGATTGAAGGGCCACCTGGAACAGGTAAAACTCAAACTATTTTAAACATAGTTGCCAATATTTTGCTGCAGCAAAAAACAGTCGCTATTTTGTCCAATAATAATGCGGCAGTAGAAAACCTGTACGAGAAGCTCGGTAAAGCCGGGCTGGATTATCTGGTTGCCAAATTGGGCAGCTCGGAGAACCAAAAGAGTTTTTTTGCTGATGCGCCGGATACTGTGGCAGAAAAGCCCGCTTTAGCACCTGATATTCATGCAATTGACTCGCTGCAAAAACAACTGCAGCAGCACCTTTATGCCCATAATCAGGTTGCACAGCTACAGGCAGACATAGACGAACTCACTACAGAGCAGCATTACCTGCAGCAATGGCGGGCTGAAAATCCGGCAATACCAGAGGTGTCCCTTGAAAAATACAAACTGTCGCCACGGAAAACCACAGATTTAATGGCCTATCTGGCTTATTTGCAAAAGAAACGCATCAGCCTGAAAGACAGACTGGAACTGTTGCTGAATTTCAGGATCCTGCGGATCGCCCCTTTTGACAGCTGGCACAAACGTATAACGCTGATTTATGCATTGCAGCTTCACTACTATGAGAAAGCCATACAACAAAAAAAGGCATTGTTGGATGGCTATCAGCACACCCTGAAAAGCAACAACTTCAATGCCTTACTGAGTCAATTGACGACCTCATCCATGGCCTATCTGAAAAGTCATCTGTACCGCCATATTCCGCGTCAGGACAAGTTTGATAGCCGTGATTATAAAAAGAGATTCGACGATTTTGTGAAACGTTACCCTATTATCGGCAGCAGCACTCACTCTGTAGTGAACTCTATTGCTAATGGTGCCTTGCTGGACTACGTGATTATTGACGAAGCTTCGCAGCAGGACATTATTCCGGGCATATTGGGGCTGGGCTGCGCCAGAAACCTGATTATTGTCGGCGACAGAAAACAGCTGCCCCATGTGCCGGTTAATCTTGATATTGCAGCGCCTGCTGAATTTTATAATTGTCAGAAGTACAGCTTGCTGGACTCCTGTATAGGTGTTTTTCACAGCAGAATTCCAACCACTTTGCTGAAAGAGCATTACCGCTGCCATCCAAAAATTATTCAGTTTTGTAATAAACAGTTTTATGACAATCAACTGATCCCGATGAAACAAGATCACGGTGAGCAGGCCTTATCCCTGGTCATCACAGCCAAAGGCAATCACACACGCAATTTCTCGAATCTGAGGGAATTGGAATCATTAGGGCCACTCGAATGGGATGCAGAAAACAGCAGAGGATTTATTGCCCCTTATAATGCCCAGATTGATCTGTCACAGGCTTATTTACCGGAAAAATTTGTTAAATCCACAGTACACAAATTTCAGGGCAGGGAGTGTGATGAAATTGTGTTTTCTACCGTTTTGGATAAGAAAAACAGCAGTCAGAAGAATGTGGATTTTGTAGACGACCCCTGTTTAGTTAACGTCGCTGTATCGCGTGCCAAAAACAATTTCACTCTGGTCACTGGTGATGATGTTTTTGCTGAAAAGAACCGCCATATTGCCGCCCTGATCCGTTACATTGAATATTACGCAGATGAAGAGAAAATTCACCGCAGCCCTGTTATTTCAGCCTTTGATTTGTTGTACAGCGAATATGACCAGTCGCTGGAAAAGCTCAAAGCCAGATTAAACCCGAACGACTCAGCCTTTAAATCCGAGCAGATCGCAGCCAGTTTATTACGCGATTTGTTATCTCAGGACCCTTATCAGGCTATTACCTTTCATACGCAGATAGCTCTGATCCAGCTGGTTTCATCAGTCCATAACTCCTTTACCATGCGTGAGCTGGAATTTATGAAAAACCGCGCCAGTTGTGATTTTGTCCTTTATTTTAAAGTGGGGAAAAAACCGCTGGCGGTGATTGAGATAGACTCAAACTTTCATGACACTGCGCAGCAAGCTGAGCGGGATGAATTGAAAAACACTATTCTGCAAAAAGCTGGTATTCCGTTGCTCAGATTCAGAACCACAGAGAGTAACTTTGCTGGCAAGGTTGCTGCATTTTTAACTCAATGGAGAGCTTAAGACCTTGGACAGGCTCCAAATAAAAAGGCGACCCGGAGGTCGCCTTAGGAGCAAGTCAATCTGCGTTTTAAATCGCCGCTATTTGTGCCTGCTGGGCTTTTAACTTAGTGATAGCTTCTAAAGCTTCAGAGAGTTTTTCACGCTCTTTCGCAAGGACCGCCTCTGGCGCTTTGGCGACAAAACCTTCATTCGCCAGTTTACCGGCCACGCGGTCATGTTCCTGCTGGGCTTTTTCCAGTTGTTTGGCAAGACGGGAGAGTTCAGCTTCTTTGTCGATCAAACCTGCCATAGGGATCAGAATATCCATTTTGCCCAAAAGCTGAGCCGCACAAGCTGGTGCTGTTTCGCCATCGGCCAATACAGTAATAGCTTCTAACTTCGCCATATTCTGCAGGAAGGCCAGATTGCTTTGTAAGCGGCGGCTGTCGTCTGCTGTCAGGTTACGCACCAGTACAGACAATGGCTTGCTTGGTGCTATATCCATTTCACCCCGTACGTTACGGATTGCGACTATAAAGCTTTTCACCCATTCCAGATCGGCAGTAGCGGTTTCATTCACCAGCGCCTGATTAAATTCAGGATAAGCCTGCAGCATAATGCTGTCGCCCGCTTTTACATCACTGCGAATCATAGGCGCAACACGTTGCCAAATTTCTTCGGTAATAAAAGGCATGATAGGGTGCATTAAACGCAGCAGAGATTCCAGCACTGTCAGTAAGGTATGACGGGTGCCACGTTGCTGAGCTTCGGTGCCTTTAAAGAGTACAGGTTTGGTCAGCTCTAAGTACCAGTCACAGAACTGGTTCCAGGTGAATTCGTACAGCGTATTGGCCGCCATATCAAAACGGTAGCTGTCTAAATAACCACGAAACTGGCTGATAGTTTGCTGATACTGGCTGATGATCCACTGATCGGCCAAGGACAGTTCCATTTCACCGCCACCATTGCCGTTAACAGAGAGCCCGCAATCTTTCTCTTCAGTCATCATGGTGACGTAACGGCTGGCGTTCCACAGCTTGTTACAGAAGTTGTGGTAACCGTCTAAACGTTTCATATCCCAGTTGATATCACGGCCTGTGGAAGCCAAAGCCGCTAAGGTGAAACGCAGCGCGTCAGTACCGCTGGCTTCAATACCTTCAGGGAATTGCTTTTTAGTCTGGTTGGCAATTTTTTCTGCCAGCTGCGGCTGCATCATATTGCTGGTGCGTTTGGCCAGCAGGTCGTCCAGACTGATGCCGTCAATCATATCCAGCGGGTCAATCACGTTGCCCTTGGACTTGGACATCTTGTCGCCGTTTTCATCACGAATAAGGCCAGTCACATACACCGTCTTAAAGGGCACCTGCGGCTTGCCGTTTTCATCTTTGATGAAATGCATCGTCATCATAATCATCCGGGCGACCCAGAAGAAAATAATGTCAAAACCAGTGACTAACACATCGGTCGGGTGGAAGGTTTTTAAATCTTCAGTATTGTCCGGCCAGCCTAAAGTCGAGAAAGTCCAGAGCGCTGAGCTGAACCAGGTGTCCAGTACATCGTTGTCCTGACGTAAGGTCACAGAGTCGGCCAAGCTGTGTTTAGCCCGTACTTCGGCTTCATTGCGGCCGACATAAACTTTGCCTTCAGTATCGTACCAGGCTGGAATACGGTGACCCCACCACAGCTGACGGCTGATACACCAGTCCTGAATGTCACGCATCCAGCTGTAGTACATGTTTTCGTACTGTTTAGGCACAAACTGAATGTCGCCGTTTTCCACAGCTTCAATGGCAGTTTTGGCCAGAGGCGCGACCCTTACATACCACTGGTCAGTTAATAAAGGCTCAATCACTACACCAGAACGGTCGCCGTACGGCAGGGTGTTATTGTGATCTTCTACTTTGTCTAAAAGGCCAGCCGCATCAAAAGCCGCCACTATGGCTTTACGGGCCACATAACGGTCCAGGCCCTGATATTCAGCCGGAATAAAAGTGTTGTGGGCCGGGTTGGCTTCGCCATTCGGGAAGAAACACTCGCCTTCAGTGCGGATCGTAGCGTCGGCCGTCATCACGTTGATCATTGGCAACTGATGACGTTTACCTACTTCGTAGTCGTTAAAATCGTGAGCCGGGGTGATTTTTACGCAGCCTGTGCCTTTATCTTTATCGGCATGTTCGTCGGCCAGAATGGGAATACGGCGGTTGACCAGCGGCAGCAGCACTTCTTTACCAATCAGAGATTGATAACGCTCATCGTCCGGGTTCACTGCTACACCTGTATCGCCCAGCATAGTTTCCGGACGGGTAGTGGCAACCACTATGTAGTTTTTGCCATCAGCCGTAGTGACGCCATCAGCCAGCGGGTAACGTAAGTTCCACAGGTGGCCTTTTTGTTCTTTGTTTTCTACTTCTAAATCAGAAATCGCCGTATGCAGCTTAGGATCCCAGTTCACCAGACGTTTGCCACGGTAAATTAAATCGTCCTGATACAGGCGGACAAAAACTTCCTGCACGGCATTCGACAGGCCTGCGTCCATAGTAAAACGCTCTTTGTCCCAGTCGACTGAGTTGCCTAAACGGCGCATTTGTTCGGTGATGGTGCCACCTGACTCGGCTTTCCATTCCCATACTTTGTCAATAAAAGCCTCACGACCCATGGCATGACGGTCTGGTTTGCCTTCGGCTGCCAGTTTACGTTCCACTACCATTTGTGTGGCTATACCAGCGTGGTCAGTACCCACCTGCCATAAAGTGTTTTTACCCAACATACGTTTGTAGCGGGTTAAGGCATCCATGATGGTTTGCTGAAAGGCATGGCCCATATGCAGGCTACCAGTCACGTTTGGTGGTGGGATCATGATGCAATAAGCACCATTGCTGTTATCACCACTTGGCTTGAAATAGCCTTTGCTTTCCCATGCCTGATACATGGCTTGTTCAACGGTACTTGGGTTAAAAGTCTTTTCCATCTTCGTTACCTGAAACTCTCACTAAAAACGCAGGCCGGCCATCAGAGCTGCACTGTTTGCGGGGTTAACCCCGACTGGCGATAAAATTTAAAGCGTTCACGCGCCTGAACTTTAAGTTGTTCTTCGGCCGGAACAAATTCGATAATTTGTTGAAAACGCTGACTAAAAGGCGGCACTGTTGCCGACAGATTGATTAAAACCGGCCTGCTATTTGTAGGCGGCAGCCAGCTGATTTCTACCGGAGCGCCCCGTGCCGGGCCTTCGCCCGCCAGATTGTGTGGTACAAATCGCTCTGGATCAAAGCGCCATAATACCTCATCCAGCAGTTCGGCGTCCGCCTGATTTTGGCAGAACACAAAAACCCGCTGTCCGGCCTGATACAAATCGGCACAGAGTTTGGCGGCTACATGAAAAAAAGCTGGCTCTGACGCCAGCTGTGATTCAGCTTCTGCTGCCTGGTCTGGCAGCAGATAAAAACTGACTTGAGGCACTGTTATCCCTCGATGTCGGTTCCGACACGGTTAATTAAAAACTGGGTCAACATAGCCACAGGGCGGCCTGTTGCACCTTTGTCTTTACCACCACTGCGCCATGCAGTACCGGCAATATCCAAATGTGCCCAGTTGTATTTACGGGTGAAGCGCGACAGTAAACAAGCGGCGGTAATATTAACGTCTGCACGGACACCTAAGTTACTGAAATCCGCGAACGTGCTTTACAGTTGTTACTGATAGTCATCCCACAAAGGTAAACGCCAGGCTCTGTCACCACTTTGATCCGA
>CBIMJC010000261.1:0-5928 GCA_966244125.1 uncultured Rheinheimera sp. | reverse complement strand
GTGCTTTGTTGTATCCATTTGGCTTGCTGCCTGGTTCGTTACAACAAAATCTGGCCCTGTTATCCGGGCAGCAGCCAGAGCGTGTGGCGCAACTGGTACAGGAACTTGATCTGGCAGCTTGCCTTGATTTGCCACCACAGCAACTGTCTGAAGGTCAGAAAAAACGCTGCCAGATTGCGATGTGCCTGTTAAAGCCCGCTGCTCTGTATCTGCTGGATGAGCCACTGGCCAATATTGATGAACCCAGCAAAGAACCCCTGATGTCCGTGATCAGCCGCTGGACTGCAGGAGCCACCCTTATCATGATCATGCATGAAGGCGACAGATTTAAGACCTACTTTGACAGATCCATTCAACTGGAGACACCATCACCTGAACCAGCTCCATTACTGCTGGCCAGTTAAGCCACCGAATCAGGCCCGGTTCAAACACCGGGCCTTATGCTGTTTCCGCACAACACCCTGAGTTTCATCCCACTTTGTTTATTGCATCCATGTTAATTTAATGATATTAAAAAGAGCATGGTTGTCCAAATGATCACTACAAAATGTAATCAAGTGACCAGTTTTGTACCTTATATAAAAATAACAGGCTAATGCAGTACGAAAAAATGCTCAGGCCAGTCACACAGCCGCCCTGTCCGGCAAGCTTAAGCGGGCCGTATCCTGGATACAATAAATGCAAATAAGTGAAGCCACACCAACTAAAACAACAAGTGAGTTTCCGGATCCAAAGATGCAGCTATGGCAACTGGGTGATTTTGTTTTTGATCACCAGCAACTGCTATTGTTTCATCAGGATAAAGAACTTGCAGCTGAACCTAAGGTTCTGGAATTGTTACGTTATTTATGCTGCCATACCGATCGTTATGTCAGCCTGAATGAACTGCACGAACGGGTCTGGTCCGATCGTATAGTCAGTGACACAGCGGTACGCAGTTCCATTAAAAAACTGCGTAACTTGCTGGATGATAATGATCTGGCCAGCCCTAAATACATAAAATCTGTGTCCAAACGCGGCTACAAACTGGTATGCCCATTAAAAGCTGTTGTTGCCGAAACCGCAGTGGTCTTACCGGAAAGCACTGCTGCGAGCCCGGATGAAGTGACTGAGCCATTGTTGTCACAAATACATGGCGGTAACGCGGCTGTAGCTGCAACTCTGCCATTAGCGGTCCAACGCGACTGGTGGCGCAAATATCAGCTTTGGATTGGCAGTCTGTTACTCTGTGGCATGTTGGCCTGGCTGGCCTTGCAGCAACAATGGGCGGCTCCCCACAAAGCGCCCTCTTCTCTGGTGCTTTCAGCTTTTCCCGGCGAAAAATACAGCCTGGCCGTTTCTGCGGACCAGCGTTATATCGCCTTTACCGGCCGCACTTCGACCGAACAGGACAATCAGGTGTATTTACTGGATCAGCTCAGCGGCCGGATCAGTCAGCTGACTCAGCACGCCAGTAATGCCCTTTTTGTTGCATTTAGTGCAGACAGCCGCGCTTTGTTGTACAGCAACTATGAACCTGGCCGCTCCTCTTTGCATCTGCTGCAGTTTGACGACCAGATGCAAGTGGTACAAAACCGCACCTTGCTGAAGGATAAAGCCCAGATCGCTGCGATTTACGCCGGAGCCACGCCGGATCAGATGATAGTGAATATGGCACAAGACAGCGGTCAGCCCGCTATGTTGTACCAACTCGAACTGCAAACTGGCCAGCACCAGAGATTAATGGGGGTCAGCTCAGCCGATGAATACCTCTATCTGGCCAGTTATAGTCCGGATAAAACCAGGCTGGCTATTATGAAAACTGAAGGTAATCAGCACTGGCTTATAGTGCTGGACAGTCAGACCAAACAAAGTCTGCTGCGCCTGCAACAGCAACAGCCCATTGACAGTATGAGCTGGCAGGACAATCAACAACTCTATCTGCTCAGCAGTCAGGCACTGTCCCGCATTGATGTACAAACAGGTGACCGTCAGCAACTGATGCCAAATCAGGACGGCCTGATCTCCGCTATGGTCACATCAGCTGATGGCCAGCTGATACTGCTGCAAAAACAGCAGGCCAGAGCCAACCGCTACTTTAGCGAAATGAACTGGCCTGAAGGCCAACAGCAGCCCGAGTTAATCAGCGTAGATAAAACAGTGGGTGCCATGATGCACAGTGCCCAACCTCAGCAAAAATGGATAGTGCAACTGTATGATGGCCAACAGCATCTGGCGCTTTTGCGCAATGGTCAGCGTGATGTGGAACCTTTGTTTTCGTCTGATGAGCCCATTGAGCTGTACGACACGACCAGCAGTGATCAGGTCTTGCTCAGTGTAGGTCAGCGCCTTGCCGTCTGGTCACAACAGCAGAAAAAGTTAACTTATCTGACCGACTCAACCCAGCTGATCAGTCGTGCCAGTTTCAGTTCAGACCAGCAGCAGGTGTTGTATGGTGAGCGGATTGCCGGGCAATGGGAGCTTAAGGCTTATCAGCTCAGCACAGGACAAAGCCGTACTTTAAAAGCTGGTTATAGAGAAATTCAGCCGACAGAACAAGGTTATGTAGTTGCCAATGAACAAGGTGAATTATTTCTGCTGAGCCCGGAATTAACCATGATCCGACCGCTTGGACAGAGCGTCAGCACAGCTGCAATTACCCGCTGGTACGTCCGTGATAAAAAAGTGATATGGACCACTTTTGATTTTCGCTTCACTTATTTACACAGCCTGTCGCTGGATACAGCGCAACATGTCACAAAAATCAGGCATTTTTATGATTTCTATCCACGGTTTTCAGCCTCCAAAGACGGCAGCCAGCTCCTGCATATGGTAGTGCAACTGAATCCCACGGAAATCAAACAATTGCTTCCGCAATAACTTCATCATTTTAAAGCCATAAAAAGGTAACGTCCCGGTTATCTACCCGGGACTTACTCCAGCCTAGAGTGTGCTCATCAACCCAACGGAGCACACGAAAATGATCAAAACAATACTGTTTATTACTGCCACCTTAGTAACCACTGTACAGTCACAGCCAGACACCGGCACTTTGGCACAGGCCAGCATACAGACTGCAGCCTTGAACGAATGCGGCTGGTTTTTATGTAAACCTCCGGTCGCTGCCAGCTCTGCACCAGCTGATCTGCGTACAGCAGCTTTTAACGAATGTGGCTGGTTTTTATGTAAACCTCCGGTCGCTGCCACCTCTGCACCAGCTGATCTGCGTACAGCAGCCTTTAACGAATGTGGCTGGTTTTTATGCAAACCTCCGGTCACTGCCGCCTCTGCACCAGCTGATCTGCGCACAGCAGCTTTTAACGAATGTGGCTGGTTTTTATGCAAACCTCCGGTTCGTGCAACAGCTCTGATGTCAGCAAGCCAAGCTCTGGTCTGAATTCCATAAAAGGAGCTAAAGATGGACTATTTGCAGGAAAAAATCAGCGCAATCCAGTTAATCCGGCAACGCCCGGCATTGCAGCAGCTGTTTAATCAGTTATTGACACACGAACCCTATCGCTGGGGTGCCATGGTGCTGGCAGACCGTCCGGTTCTGATCAGTGCAGGCGCACCGGCACAACTGAATGCGGCCGAAATACAACGTCAACTGGGGTTACCCCAGATAACGGGCCATACGCCCAGGCTGTACCCAGGCAGCCAAACAGGAACCAGTAACGACATCTTGCTGGTGCCACTAACCGGTAACCATGCGGGTCACAGTTTTACCCTGGTGGAGCTGATCCCGGGGCAAATAAGCGGAGTGTTGGCTGAAAAAATCGGCTGGTACTGGCAACTGATCTCCGCCTATCTGGCGGAGGCCGTCGCACGAACCGAACCGGTCAGAACGGACGAACAGGCGTTGACGCCACGTGAACTTGAATGCCTGAGCTGGGCAGCAGCGGGCAAAACATCAGGTGAAATTTCACTGATCGTAGGCATTTCTGAGCGCACAGTGAACTTTCATGTCGGCAATTGCCTGCAAAAAACCAACAGCATAAACAGACAACAGGCGATAGCTAAGTGCTTGTTTAAAGGCGTTATTTTTCCGGCACGATAATTTAGTGATAAAAACACCACCACTTAATTATCGGTCTTTACCGGACAAATGGCTATAAAACCACTGCATCAGCAGCAGGAGTAAAAGATGGCAAACCAAACAGACACCAGACAGTTCAAGCAGCTGTCTCCAGGATGGCTGGAGCTGCTCGCCCTGGATGATTTAGCACAGAGTATTGAAAGATGGACAATGCAAATGAACTGCCCCCAACCCGAAGCCCAGGTGAATTATGGCAAAGATTACGAGTAACTCTGCAGCTCTGGCTAAAACAGTCAGGCTGCACCTTAGTCCTGCAGCAACACCGGATGGACTGCGCCCTTTGCTGCCTGACTATGGTCGCAACCTTTTACGCTGTACCACCTGCGCTGATCAGACGACATCTGCTGGCCAGACAGGAGTTCTCACTGCAGGGTATGACTGCCGCTCAGATCATACAGCAAGCCAGCTATCTGGGGCTGGCAGCTCAGGTCAGGCAGCTGGAGTTGTCTCAGTTGGTCAGACTGACTCGTCCGATCATTTTGTGGTGGCATCAGGCACATTTTGTCGTACTGAACCGCAGCTGTGCACGCAGCAGGTGCGCCGAAATTCTCGACCCGGCCAGAGGACGACTGCTGTTGCCCTGGTCTCAATTGCAGCTGTGCTACAGCGGCGTCAGCATCATGCTGAGCCCAACAGCAGAGTCGTCTTCACCCCTGTTTTGACGGAGATGCATTATGGATAAGAAAATTGTTCGCAAATCAAAGAAAAAGACCCTGGCACTGGCGTTCATCGTCTGCATTTGTGGCGGTTCTGCACTGGCGTTAATCGCATCCCCCGGCACACCAGGCAGTACAGTACCACGCAGCAGCATTCTGCTTGGTACTGTCAGCGAAGGAGACTTTGTGGAAACACTGGCTCTGCGCGGCGTGGTTCAGCCCAAAGAAACTGTCTTTCTTGATGCGGTGGAAGGCGGCAGAGTCGAACAACGTTTTGTCGAGTCAGGCAGCTTTGTCACCAAAGGCCAGCCTTTAATTCAACTGTCCAACACTGTGCTGCAGCTGGATTTAATCAGCAGGGAAGCACAGGTCTCAGAGCAAATCAATTTCCTGCGCAACACTCAGATGCAGATGGAAACCACCCATCTGGATCTGCAGCGTAGCCTGCTGGATAACGAACATCAGATCAACACACTGAGCCGCCATCTGGCGCAGGCTGAATTGCTGGTGGAGCGTGGTCTGCTGGCCCGGGAACAGCTTAAACAACTGCAACAGGACAAAAAATATCAGGAAGGCAAACTGAAGCTGACCAAACAGCGGCTGCTGCAGGAAGAAAGTATCCGTACTGAGCAACTGAAGCAGTTGACTGACAGCGTCGAACTGTTGAAAAACAATCTGGAACTGGCGCGTAAAAATGCCAATAGCCTGCTGATCAAAGCCCCTGTTACAGGCTACCTGAGTGCACTGAATTCAGAACAGGGCGAATTTAAAACCGCAGGTGCCCGTTTGGGGCAGATTGATATTGCTGATGCCTTCCGGCTGGATGTCATGCTGGATGAATATTACCTGAGTCGGGTTCAACCCGGGATGCAGGCCAAACTTGAAGGTCTGGATCAGCCTGTGACCTTGAGCCGGATAGACAGCCAGGTCAGCAATAACATGTTCAAAGTGGAATTTAATTTACCTGCCTCTCTGCCCGGATTACGCCGCGGTCAGGCGCTGAATCTGTCTTTACTGCTCAGCGACAGCCAGCAGCAAAGCAAATTGCTTCCCAAAGGCCAATTTCTGAACGACAGCGGCGGACACTACGTTTATGTCAGCCGTGGTAACACAGCAGTCCGCCAGCCTGTCCGGCTTGGCAAACAAAATCATCAGTTTATTCAGGTGCTTGATGGTCTGGCCGTGGGTGATCAGGTC
>CBIMJC010000260.1:0-5935 GCA_966244125.1 uncultured Rheinheimera sp. | reverse complement strand
ATTTTTGAAATGAATTCTCATTGTAAATTAGGTTTTTACGCAGATAAAGTGCAGTCCCCAGAGAGGACTCGGCCTCTTTGAGCTGATGCGACAAGGCCGATTGTGTCAGACAAAGCTGATCAGCAGCCGCCACCAAAGTACCGGTCTGTTGCAACGCCTGTAAGGTGCGCAGCAGTTTTAAATCGATCATCTTGACTCCCTTGATACCAGACTTGCTGCATCTTCTGTTTGCTTCATTCCGATCATGCAGTTATTTTTGTCTTTATTTAGCATAACCAGCAAATTTAGACATGTAAACATCCAGACATCTAAATTAGAAAAATCTATGATTTTCTCCTCCCTGTGATGGCGTTGGGGCGCTGATAAAAGACGGGATTAAATGCGGGCTGGTATCGCGGCAGTCTTCAGATGTATGGCACTCTGTCAGGCTCTGCGGCAAAAGTTTGCCAGCCACCTGAAAGCAACAAAAAGGGCCACTAAGGCCCTCTGTGTTATGCGGAAAAGCTACTTAATTGGCAGTTCAAACTTAGCAAACATTCTGTCTATGTCTTCCTGATTACGCAGCATATTGGCTTTCTCTACCACTTCGCGGGTTAAGTGTGGTGCAAAACGTTCAATAAAATCATACATGTATGTGCGGAGGAAGGTGCCTTTCCTGAAACCAATTTTGGTAGTGGAGGCTGCAAATAAATGACTGGCGTCGATAGACACCAAATCTTTGTCCAGCTCTTTATCCATCGCCATTGAAGCAATAACCCCAACCCCTAAACCTAAACGCACATAGGTCTTAATGACGTCGGCATCTGTGGCGGTAAAGACAATTTTTGGCTCTAAACCTTTTTCACCAAAAGCGCGATCCAGTTCGGAGCGACCGGTAAAACCAAACACATAAGTGACTATCGGATGTTCAGCCACATCTTCCACCGCAATTTTGCGACTTAATGTAGCCAGCGGATGATCATGGCGCACTATCACACTGCGATTCCAGTGATAACAAGGCAACATCACCAAATCATTAAATAAATGCATAGCTTCGGTCGCTATAGCAAAATCAGCGTCACCGCGTGAAGCAGCTTCCGCTATTTGTGATGGAGTGCCCTGATGCATATGCAAGGATACTTTTGGAAACTTCTTCATAAAACCACTGATCACAGGGGGCAGCGCATAACGGGCCTGAGTATGAGTAGTGGCAATATTCAGCTTGCCCTGATCCGGCAAGGTGTGCTCTTTGGCTACGGCTTTGATACTCTCAACTTTTCCTAGTATTTGTTGAGCTATTTCAATAACATCTCTGCCTGCTGGTGTAACATGGGTCAGATGTTTACCTGAGCGGCCAAAGACCTGAATGCCGAGTTCATCCTCCAGCATCCGCACCTGCTTACTGATACCAGGTTGTGAGGTGTATAAACTCTCTGCTGTGGCAGAGACATTCAGGTTGTGATTGAGAACTTCAACAATGTAACGTAGCTGCTGTAATTTCATGTGTCAGTGATCCGTTCTTGGCATATGATATAAACACTATACATATTCGTTTGGATATTCCAACTTATTTTGATTTAGTTGAGATATATAACCAATAGTAACTAAAAAAACCGCTGTTTTTGCCTCAACAGCGGTGCAACAGGATCATCGGGGACAGTATGTCAGGTTCAGACTCATCCATCGACTTTGCTACAGTGCTGGCGTCTGCCGCACATGATATGAAAAACTCTTTGTGCCTGCTGATCCAGTCCATTGATAACCTGCAGCAAGAACAGCAGCAACTGGACAATAATGGCCGGGAAGAACTGTCCCGTATTCACTATGAAGCCAACCGGCTGAATATCAATTTATTACAGTTACTGTCGTTGTACCGAATCGAAAAAAACCAGTTACCGCTGCAAATTGATCAGTATTATATCTCTGATTTATTTGAAGAAGTTCTGCTTAAGAATGAAATGTACAGCGCACAAAAAAATATTCAGGTGGAGATAGAAAGCGGCAGCGAGCTGCTTTGGTATTTTGACAGTGATCTGATCAGCAATCTGCTGAATGATATGTTTATCAATGCGCTACGTTACACCAAAAGTAAATTATTATTGCGTGCAGAGTTAACTGAATATGGACTGGCAATAGAACTGCACGATGATGGTCCGGGTTATCCTGAATTTATGCTGGACAATGCCGATACGCTGATGAAAGATTTAAACTTAGCTGCAGGACGTACAGGTTTAGGCCTGTTTTTTGCAGGGTTAATTGCCAAAGCCCATAAAAATCATGGTAAAACCGGCTTTATTCGATTAAGTAATGGCGGTTTATATGGTGGAGCGCAGTTTAGCCTGTATCTGCCATAATGGGCGCGGATAAAAAATGTTGAACCTGTAAAATTTTGAAGACTGGCTAACAACCAGCCTTCACAAAGCTACCCCTTGAAGTGTCGGGGGTCAACGGAGTGTGGATGCTGTTTACCATTATCATTGTACTGGTCGTTGCCCTGGTGGTTATCGCCGTGATTGTCAACGCAGTTCAACAACATAAAGAGCGACTGGCATCGCTGAAAAGGGCTGAGTTTTCGAAACTCCGCTCACTGCTGGAAGATACAGAAGATATTCTGCTCAATGCCGCCAATGTGCCCATTACCAGGGGCATAGTGCAAATGCTGCTCAAGCGGATAGTGGTGACGCTCAAAGCCATGCTGGAGCTGGAGCCTAATTCAAAAGAGCTGAAAAAACGTATCGGAGAGACTGAAGCACGCTTAAATGAAGCGGCCTCAGGCGATATGACGGTAGAAGCTTTAACTATGCCGGATAACGATAAACAAATTATCAGCATGATCCAGGGCATTAAAAAGCTGCGCACAATTCTGCGGGCTGAACATGCCCGGGGTAATATTGATACCCAAACTGTGGTACAGGAAGACAGGCGGCTGGAGATGCTGCAGCTTCGTATCAATGTGGAAAGCCAGATCAAACGAGGCAATCAGGCTCGCTCCGGAAATATGCTGGGTTCTGCCCGCCAATGTTATGAAAAAGCTCTGGCAACCTTATCAAATTGCGCGCACGTGGATGACTATGTCACGAACCGCAAAAGCGAAGTGATGACCATTCTGGAAGATATAGCCACCGAACTCAAAGAAGGGAACCTGCGCGACAGACAGAAAAAAGCCGAAATGGAAAACAACGATTTGGATGTGCTATTTGCCCCTAAACGTAAGTGGTAACTATCCCCTTCGTCCTTGAAGCTGCAGCTTTGTTGACTGCCTGCCCTCGCCCCAGTCACATAGGTAACTATGCTCCTGGGGTCTCACTCACTTGTCGCCTCGCTGCAACTCCAATGACTTTGGGTATAGTGCTCAGACATTAAAAAAGGCGCCTAAGCGCCTTTTTTAATGCATTGAAATTACTTTTCTTTGGTCACAACCCAGCGGCCATTTTCGTACCAGGCCGACCAGCCTGTGGCTTTGCCGTCTTTTTCCGTCATCACATACTGCTGTTTGGTCTTACGGCTCCAGCGGATGATCGCAGGATTGCCTGCCGTATCCGCTGCTGGCGCTTCAGCCAGATAGTGAAACTTCGGCATAATCCGATCTTTAAAACGGGCCAGTTCAGACACCAGAGGCGCGCGGGTCTCTCTGGATTTAGGGAAAGTAGCGGCAGCCAGGAATAAACCAGCAGCACCGTCACGCAACACAAAATAGGTATCTGACTTTTCGCATTTGAGTTCAGGTAAATGCACCGGGTCTTCTTTCGGCGGCGCGGCTTCACCATTTTTCAATAGCTTACGGGTGTTTTTGCAGGCATCGTTGGTACAACCAAAGTATTTACCAAAACGGCCGGACTTGAGCTGCATATCCGAACCACACTTTTCACATTCGATCAGCGGGCCATCATAACCTTTGAGCTTAAACACACCAGATTCAACCAGATAACCGTCACAGCCAGGGTTATTACCACAAACATAGAGCTTACGCTGCTCGTCAATCAGGTAATGATCCATAGCAGTGCCACATTTAGCACAACGTTTTTTATGCCGCAGTACTTCGGTTTCCAGTTCGTCATCATCGGCCACTTCGACCACATCATCACCAGGCGTTAGGTTCATGGTAGTGGTGCAACGCTCTTTCGGCGGCAGGTTGTAGCCTGAACAGCCTAAAAACACGCCGGTGGACGCAGTACGAATGCCCATCTGGCGGCCACAAGTCGGGCAAGCAATATCAGTCAGCACAAACTGATTGGTGCGCATGCCACCTTGCTCAGGGTCTGCTTCTGCTGTTTTTAACTGATGAGAAAAATCACCGTAGAACTGGTCCAGAACCTTTTTCCACTGCAACTCGCCCTGAGCTATATCATCCAGCCGGACTTCCATATTGGCAGTAAAGTCGTAACTCATTAAATCGCTGAAGTTTTCAACTAAACGGTCTGTGACAATTTCACCCATTTTTTCGGCATAGAAACGACGGTTGTCCACTTTGACATAACCACGCTCCTGAATAGTCGAAATAATAGCGGCGTAAGTCGAAGGACGGCCTATACCACGCTTCTCCAACTCTTTGACTAAACTGGCTTCGCTAAAACGTGCTGGTGGTTTAGTGAAATGCTGAGCCGGGATTAACTGCTCCAGCGCCAGACTTTCGCCAGGTTTTACATCCGGCAGCTCCAGCTCTTCTTCGTCTTTGCGTTTTTGCGCAGGTTGTACTTTAGTCCAGCCATCAAAACGTAATACCCGGCCTTTGGCTTTTAATTCAAAGTCCGCTGCTGTAACCGTAATGGTAGTCACATCATACTGGGCTGATGGCATCTGACAGGCGACAAACTGGCGCCAAATCAGCTCGTACAGTTTTCGGGCATCGGCTTCCATATCCTGCAGGCTGCTGGCTAACACAAATACATCGGATGGACGAATGGCTTCGTGCGCTTCCTGGGCATTGGCTTTGCTGCCATAACTCAATGGCTGTTCCGGCAAGTACTTAGCACCAAAATTCTGTTCAATGTAAGAGCGGCAGGCTGTCAGGGCATCCACACTTAAGTTGGTCGAGTCAGTACGCATGTAAGTGATGTGACCCGCTTCGTATAAACGCTGCGCCAGCATCATGGTTTTCTTCACACCATAACCTAATCGGGTGCTGGCGGCTTGCTGCAGGGTTGAGGTGATAAATGGCGCCTGAGCTTTGCTGCTTGATGGCTTATCTTCACGCTCTGTGACTTTGTAGCTGGCTTTTTGCAGCAAAGCCACTGCCGCATCTGTCTGGGCTTTATTTTCAGGTCTGAAGGCTTTTCCGGCCTGTTTAGCCACTTCCAGCTGCAGGTTCACTCCTGCGTTGGTTTGTGTATCAGCAGCCACAGTCCAGTATTCTTCCGGCACAAAAGCTTTAATTTCGCGCTCACGCTCGACCACTAAACGTACAGCAACAGACTGTACCCGGCCTGCAGACAAGCCTCGGGCCACTTTTTTCCACAGCAATGGCGAGACCATAAAACCCACAACCCGGTCTAAAAAGCGACGGGCTTGCTGGGCGTTGACTCTGTGCTGATTCACTTCACCTGGTTCAACAAAAGCATTTTTAATGGCGTTTTGGGTGATTTCGTTAAACACCACCCGCTTAAACTTCTGATGCTCACCACCAATAATTTCCTGAAGGTGCCAGGCTATTGCCTCCCCTTCCCGGTCTAAGTCCGTTGCCAGATAAACAGTGTCGGCTTTTTCAGCCAGAGCCTTCAGCTATTTAACAACTTTTTCTTTGCCGGGCAAAATTTAATAACGGGCCTGCCAGTTGTTGTTGGGATCAACACCCATACGTTCAACCAGAGCCTGATACTCTTTTTGCTCCTTGCTGAGCTTAGTCTTGTCTTCTTTGGCTTTTTCTTTGTTACTGCTGGTGGGCAGATCGCGGATATGACCAACACTGGATTTAACGATAAAGTCATTTCCAAGGTATTTATTGATGGTTTTAGCTTTC
>CBIMJC010000259.1:0-5996 GCA_966244125.1 uncultured Rheinheimera sp. | reverse complement strand
CTGCCTCTGAGCTTGCTGGCTGCAACTTTAGTCCCTGGACCTGCTGTGGCTGCAGATAACTGTGCTACTCCTCCTTTGGTGATAGCACATCGGGGCGCCAGTGGTCATTTACCTGAACATACGCTGGAGGCTTATCAGCTTGCAATGCGGATGGGTGCTGATTTTATCGAACCGGATTTAGTCCCGACCAAAGATGCTGTGCTTATCAGCCGGCATGAAAACGACTTAACTCATACCACCAATGTGGCCGCATTGCCGCAGTTTGCCGACAGAAAAACGACTAAGCGTATTGATGGTATTCCAATCACTGGCTGGTTTAGCGAAGACTTTACGCTCTCTGAAATTAAGCAACTGAAAGCCCGTGAACCTTTGCCAGAATTGCGCCCTCAGGGAGTGGAGCATAACGACCAGTACTCTATTGCCACTTTGGCGGAAATAGTGGCGCTGGTAAAACAGTTTGAAGCCGACACAGGCCGCAAAGTAGGGCTTTATATTGAAACCAAACACCCGACCTATTTTCGTTATGAAGGTCAGACACTGGAAGGTCAAAGCATAAGGCTGGATACCAGCAAAAAGCTGGTGCAAGAGCTAAAACAACTGCAGTTTACTGATCCAAACCGGGTTTTTATTCAGTCGTTTGAAGTGCAAAACCTATTGGAGTTAAAACAGCAGTGGATGCCAAAGCTCAGGCTACAATTGCCGCTTATTCAGCTGATTGGCGATACCGAAAAAGCTTATTTACCACCAAAAGACAGTTTTTCTGTGCCTTATGATGTGTTTTATCACCAGCAACAAGGTGCTGATTTAAATGCGATTTACCCGCAAGGCGCTGACTTTTTATCTGCAGCAACTAAACCGCTGGATTACTCCGCTTTACTGACAGACAAAGGACTTGGTTTTGTGCACAGCTACGCCGCTGGTATAGGGCCATGGCGCAGCAGTCTTTATCAAAAACACAGCCTGAGCTTAAAGCCTTTTGTTCAGGCCGCCCGGCGACAGGGCTTAAAAGTGCATCCTTATACCTTCAGGGCTGAGGCTAATTATTTAATGGCGAAAGACAGCAAAACTACCTTTAGTTTTGATGAAGAACTGCAGGCGTTGTTTAAGCAAGGCATAGACGGCGTATTTTCCGATTACCCGGATTTAGCCTTAAAAAACCGCGCTTTGTTTTTACAAAGCTGCGGGCAATAATCTCAAGGTGTCATGGCCTTTCTTTGTATCTGATGGCATCGACAAAAGCCATAAAAGCAGGTGAGGCCTGACGCCGGTTTGGGTAATACAGATGATAGCCCTGAAAATACGGGCTCCAGTCGGTTAGTATCATCTTTAACCGGCCATCTGCCAGATAAGGTGCAACTAAAGGTTCAGGCACATAAGCCAGCCCAATACCATCCACAGCCGCATTCAGTACATGCATTATGCTGTTAAACACCAGCTGTCCTTCTGCCTTGACGGTAAAACAGCGTTGGTCCTTTTCAAATTCCCAAGCATAAATTGACCCGGCCACCCGGTGACGAATATTAATACAGCTATGTTCCGGAAGTTCATCTGGTGTCTGTGGCGCAGAATGGCGTGCAAAATAATCCGGAGAACCCACCACCACTAAGCGCCAGTCAGGCCCGATACGCACAGCTATCATATCTTTACTGATGGATTCTCCAAGCCGGATCCCGGCGTCAAAACGCTCTTCCACCAGATTGGTAAAACCATAATCAACATAAAGTTCCAGTTGGATCTCAGGGTAGTCCCGTAAAAAATTCGCCAGCATAGGGCGCAAATGCAGCTGGATTTGATCGTCAGTGCAGGTCAATCGAATCGTGCCTTTGGGTTTATCTCTGAGCTCACTCAAGGCCTCCAGTTCGGCGTTGATCTGCTCAAACAAGGGACGAATAGACTGTGACAACCGCACACCAGCTTCGGTCAGCGACACATTGCGTGTGGTTCTGGTCAGCAAACGTACTCCTAAACGTTCTTCCAGAGCACGAATGGTGTGACTCAAAGCAGAAGGCGTAACCCGCAGTATGGCAGCGGCTTTAGTAAAACTTTGCTGCTGACCTACCGTCAGAAAAGCCTGTAAATCGTTCATTTTGTTTTGTGTCATTGCTGAATTTTTCTCACAACTACATGAAGATTACTCCTACTAATCAAATCTAAGCTGCTCTGTCAACATAAGCAGGTGTTTTTCACTGTTGTCGTGGCCTCCTCTGGCATTCAGCCTGCTTCGGAGGTTTCAGCAAGGGGATAGAGCACCGGAAAGACTGCGGGGTCAACACTGCCCAAATCGAACTGATCCAATACCCTAAACTCCGGAGGAAAAGGCAATGAGTAATCATAATCAAATCAATAAGATAAACCAGCAAGACTGTGCTGATGCTTCACGTCGCAATCTACTGAAACTGGCTGGTGTCGGAGTGGCTGCGGCTTGTGTTTCTCCATTGTTCGCTGCACCCGCTACTGCTGCAACTCAAGCTGAGTTGAAGCTGGGAACGGAGTGGGACAAAACCTTCGCCAAAAGTGACAAAGTGGATCATCAAAAAGTCAGCTTTAAAAACCGGTATGGCATCACTTTAGCGGCTGATTTGTATCAGCCCAAAAACAGCGGAGTACTGCACAAGGGCGGCAAGCTGGCCGCTATTGTGGTCAGTGGTCCTTTTGGTGCTGTTAAAGAGCAGTCCTCTGGTTTGTATGCCCAAACCATGGCCGAACGCGGTTTTATCACACTCGCTTTTGATCCATCCTTTACCGGCGAAAGTGGCGGCGAACCCCGTCATGTTGCATCACCTGATATCAACACCGAAGACTTTAGTGCTGCAGTGGATTTTATTGGCTTATTACCTAATGTCGACCGTGAGCGTATTGGCATTTTAGGTATTTGCGGTTGGGGTGGCATGGCATTAAATGCAGCCGCAGTCGACAAGAGAGTGAAAGCTGTAGTGGCCAGCACTATGTATGATATGAGCAGAGTGATGTCCAGAGGTTATAACGACAGTGTGACTCCTGAACAGCGCGCAGCCACGCTGGAACAGCTTGGCCAACAACGTTGGATCGATGCAGAAAAAGGCAGTCCTGCTGTCGGGCCGGTCTCGTTGGAGTTAAAAGGTGGTGAACCACAATTTGTGCTGGACTATGCCGGCTACTACAAGTCGAAACAACGTGGTTTTCACCCCAGAGCCATTAACTCTAACGCAGCCTGGACTTTGACCAACGCCTTGTCTTTTATGAATATGCCGCTGCTGTCTTACATTAAAGACATCTCGCCACGCCCACTGTTGTTGGTGCATGGAGAAAAGGCGCATTCACGCTATTTTAGTGAAACCGCCTATGCCGCAGCTGCAGAGCCAAAGGAGCTGATGATTATCAAAGGCGCTAACCATGTCGATCTGTATGATCAGATGGACGTGATCCCTTTTGACAACATAAGCCGTTTTTTCCGGCAGCATCTGAATGCCTGAGCACAACACTGTGAGTTGGCTGTGACCTAAAGATGCCGCATGACCTATCTCATCCTTTTAACCTGTCAGTTGCCTGAGCCAGCGAAAACCGACCACAGTGCGCAGTGTTTTGACTGCACTGTTGTGGCGTAGCTGAAACAGGCAGCCTGTGCTGAAACTCAGCATTAAACCCGGAGTTGAGGCTATAAAAGCCAGCACAGCGCCTGACAGTTGTTGTTTGTGTTGCAGCAACTGCTGGTGCTGCAACTGACTTTGCAGAAGCAGCAGTTCCAGCCGGACCTGCTGTCTTTTAAGAAGCTGTTGGACCAGCATTGTTATCCTCCGGTTTTGTCAAAAAACAGCAATGAGCGAATTTGCCTGATGGTGTTTAAAAAGCCCGCCTGCGACAAGACATAACCCAGGCTGCGCCAGCACCAGACCAACAGACCAGACTGCAATAACACTAAAGCGAACGCTGTGATCACAACTGAGCCGCTTAACTGAAACAGCAGATAACCCAGCACTACTAAAATACTGCCCCACAATAAAATCAAACCAGCGCCAAAACACACCACCAAAGCTGCTGCTATGGTCAGACTGCGTCCTGTCAGTTGCCATTCAGCTGTGGCTATTTGCCCTGTCAGTTTTAGCTGAGCGCTGTAAGCCTGCCGGACAGACTGAGCCAGCGCAGCCAGATAAGCCAGTTGATCCAAAGCCTGCTCTGCCTTTTGACTCAGGGCAGCCGATACAGGCTGCCCTGGTTTTTGCGCCGGAGCTTCAGCGCTTTTGCGATGGTGCATAAATCCGCCTTGTGTTAGAGGTGCTGACTCAAGGGGTTAGTGACGGCGTAATAAAGCAGTCAGCACTACTCCGGCCGCAAAAGCTATACCTGCTGTGGCCAGTGGGTGTTGTGCTGCTAACTCCCGGGTTTTGCTGTATGACAGTTGCAACTGCTGCTTAATTTCTTCCTGCTTATGGGCCAGACTTTCCTGTGAACTGGCTGCGGTTTTGCGTAATGCATCTTCAGCAACAGCAGCTTTTACCGCCACTGCATCTACGGCATGATGAGCGGCTTCAACAGCTTTTTCTGTCACAGGTGAATTTAAAGTGCTGTTGCTTTTGGTCTTTGCTTGTTCAGTTGTACTTTGTGAAGTAGCCATAAAAAACACTCCTAACAAAAGATGTTGAAATGCAGCCAGATGCTGCACTTTGCACTTTCAACAGAGCAATGGCTGTGCCAGATAAAATAACTGAATAAAAACAGAGGTTTAGATAATTTTGTTTTTAAGTTTGCCCTGTAAAAGGCGGTAGAAGTTACCCGCTGCTGGTAATTTTTACATGGCAAAATTTCTGGTCAGCAAGGACCTTAGCTGAAGTTTTTCTCGCCCGGATGGCAAAGTTATTTTATGGTAAGGCTGCACCGTTTTTACATACAGCATCCGGGGGGGTTATGTTTTATCTGTATTCGATGGCATTTTTTTTTGTGGTTGGCTTTATCATCGCAAAATGTGAACTGAAATGGCCCTGGTTATGGTTGGTGCTGGCACCCATAGTTGGCTGTGCTTTGTTGTTTATTGTCGGAGACTGGCTGTATCCGCCTCAAAAACCTGTCACTGAAGTAACATTTAGAATACTGGTGCCTGTGTTTTTTATTCCTCCAAACTTTCTTGCTGTAGTAGTAGGTTATTTGGTAGTAAACCAATGGTTGTCAGGAAAAGAAAAAGGCTAAAAAAAGCCGGGGCATTTTGTGCCCCGGCCTTGTTCACTCCGAATAAACTTAGAAATCCAGTTTTAACGTCACAGTAGCTGTGCGCTCTGCACCTAAGTAGTAAGCACCTTCCTGGCCGCCTGCTAAGTAGTCTTCGTCATTTAAGTTATTCAGCACTAACGACAGATCTATGCCTTTAAACATATCGTTTGAGGATAAATCTTTGCTGTAGCCGACATAAAAATCCATCACAGTCGAAGCCGGGATTTCATCTTTGTTGCCACCTAAAGCAGCGCCAAAGTAAGTGTCGGTACGCTTGGCTGTTAAACCAGCACGGTACGCTTCACCCTGATAACGCAACGACAGGCTCAGCATAGTCTCTGGTGAACCAGCGACTTTATCACCCTCGAAAATAGCAGCAGGGTTGATAGCAGGTTTGCCGTCCGGGCCTAAAACCACATTACCTTTATCATCCAACACTTGGGTGTTAATGCTTTGGCTGTACTCGGCATTATTGCTGGTAAAGGCACTGTAGATACTCCAGCCCTGGGTAAATTCCCAGTTTAAGCTGGCTTCCAAACCATTGGATTCAATACCACCCACGTTGACATAAGTGCCGTCTAACTCGTTCAGATAGTCAGGACCACTGCCGTTTGCGCCAGGCTGCAGGAAGGTAATACGGTTATCAAACTGCACATCGTAATAAGTCAAAGACAGGCTTAAGTCATCGCCAAAGTAGCGTAAACCTAAGTCGATGTTTTCTGCAGTTTCTGCTTCCAGATTGGCGAAATCCTGATCGGTTTCTAAAATCGCATCGCTGATGGCTTTGAAGTTTTCAGCGTAGCCACCAAAGACTT
>CBIMJC010000258.1:0-6062 GCA_966244125.1 uncultured Rheinheimera sp. | reverse complement strand
AGATCCAACATTCAATCGAAGACTGATAAATGGTGCTATCTACGAAAGTCAGATGATATCTATATCTAGATATTTGGATGCTGAACTTTCGAAATCTGATGAGCAACTTAAACAGCTTTTTATTGAATCCTTTCAGAATGTTTTATATACCGATAATATCTATCAGGGGACGGCCAGAAAAGCAAGGGCATTGTTGAGAAGCAAAGTGTTGACTGAAATCTTAGTTGGATAACTTAAGATGCGGTCATGGAACACTTTTGAGAAAAACATCAGTGCACTTCGAGCAACTGTGGATGCGGCCGAGGTTATACTCTACGACGATAAATTTGTAGATAATTTAAATGTTTGTAACATCATGTGCCAATCAGCACGAGTTATGTTATGTGGTTATTTCGAAGGGTTTATTAGGGATTTAGCTAAAGAGTATATTCAGGAGTTAAATCGATCAAAGATTAATTTTGAAGATCTTAATCACGGAATAATAAATAATATTCTAAAGGAAAAGTTAAGAAAATATGAATCGATCGCCGATGGAGATTTTAATGATGTTTTTTTGGGCATAAAGAATTGTCTACATATAAATATCAATATTGATAAGTATATTAAAACGGATAGCAATCCTAGCGTAGATACTATCGAAAGAATATTTGAAAATCTAGGGTTTAAAAAAATAATTGAAGAAGCATGTCTTAATGATCACGGTATTACCACTTATATTTGTGAAAGTAATTTTGATCAACATTTGGAAAGAGCCGTGGAAAGTAATCTGTCAATGTTAACAACGGATATTAATAAGTTGAAGAAAGAACTAAAGGTCTTGATCGATAAGAAGTGGACACCAAAGACAAAGCGACGCCCTGTTTCATATGTAAATGTTATTCAAGAGTTATTAAAATCAAGGAATGGGATAGCTCATGGGGATGAATCAATAGATTCTCCAACCACCCCTAATGATCTAAGAGACAATATTCGTGATATCGAGCAATTAAGTATGTTTTTTAGATCAAAGATTGAAAATAAATTAAATGAGTATAGGTCTGCAGCAATAGTTTGAATTTTAAGTTTGTTTTTGATTTTAAGCGTTTTATCCCATACCTCATTCACCCATCGTTCCGCTGATCCTGGATTATCCAGTGCAATAAAATCTGCTGCGTCACCCAACTTTTCCAAAGCTAAAGGTGACCAAACCACATTCATTTTTTCAGCCGCGCTAGTAGCAAACTGCGGGCATCTTCATTTAAAACTCCAGCGCCTGATGCCAGTTGGGCTTCAGCGGTGCGCAGTTCTTCCAGTAGTTCGATTTTCTCCTGCATAGCTTCATATTCAGCAACGTCCAACAGCACAGCGACGCCTTTGCCATGTTGTGTAATGACTAAAGGACGGCGGGTTTCGTTAATTTGCCGGATGTAAGAAGCAACACTGGATCTGAATTCAGAAAGAGGTTGGATGTCCTGATCAAGTCGGAGACGCGCCACAATAAAGCCCTTTTAAGTACTAAATAACGTACAAAATATAGTGTACTTATGGCACTCAAGCAAGGCCGCATGACTACATAGATCTGTAACCCCAGCCCCTGTCCCTAAAGCTTTACAAATATCTCAAACCTCAATTAATCACTTAAATTGATTAGAAACGAATTTTCTATTCTATTGGTCTAGTGTTAATCGCGGTGCAGGTTAAACTTTAACCAATGGAGGGAGCGCAAATGCTTCAACGGAAAACAACATTACTATCGGCTTTAGCAGTCGCCGTTTCGTTAGCTTTAACTACCCATATCGCCAGTGCAGAAGGAATGAATAAAGGCAACCAGTTCTGGTGGCCTGAACAACTGAATCTGGCGCCTTTGCGTCAGCATGGGGCGGAATCCAGCCCTATGGATCAAGGCTTTAACTATGCAGAAGAGTTTAAAAAGCTGGATTTAAAAGCTGTGAAAGCCGACATCACTAAAATTATGACCACACCACAAGACTGGTGGCCGCCGGATTATGGCCATTATGGACCCTTTTTTATTCGTATGGCCTGGCATAGTGCTGGTACTTACAGAGTGGCTGATGGCCGGGGAGGGGCTGGTGGTGGGCAGCAACGTTTTGAGCCGTTAAACAGCTGGCCTGATAACGTCAGTCTGGATAAAGCACGGCGTTTGCTTTGGCCCATTAAACAAAAATATGGCCGTCAGATTTCATGGGCCGATTTAATGGTGTTAACAGGCAATGTGGCGCTGGAGTCTATGGGTTTTAAAACCTTTGGTTTTGCCGGTGGCCGCACAGACGATTGGGAAGCCGATATTGTTTATTGGGGGCCTGAAACCAAATGGCTGGACGACAAACGTTATAGTGGTGATCGCAAGCTGCAAAAACCTCTGGCTGCAGTGCAAATGGGCCTGATTTACGTCAATCCTGAAGGGCCAAATGGCAATCCGGATCCGCTGCTTGCCGCCAAAGATATCCGGGAAACCTTTGGCCGTATGGCAATGAACGACGAAGAAACAGTGGCCTTAATAGCGGGTGGTCATACTTTTGGTAAAGCCCATGGTGCGCATAAACCTGAAGAATGCGTCGGTAAAGAGCCCGCAGCTGCTGGTTTGGAAGAACAGGGCTTTGGCTGGAAAAACAAATGCGGCAAAGGCCATTCGGAAGACACAGTCACTTCAGGTTTGGAAGGGGCCTGGTCGGTGAATCCAACGGCCTGGACCACGCAGTACCTGGACAATCTGTATGCCTTTGACTGGGTGAAAACCAAAAGCCCTGCTGGTGCCACCCAGTGGATCCCGAAAGATGGTCAGGCTGCCAATTTAGTGCCGGACGCCCACGACAAAACCAAACGCCACGCGCCTATTATGTTCACCACAGACTTAGCGCTGAAGGAAGATCCTGAATACCGCAAAATCACCACACGTTTTAAAGAAAACCCCAAGGAGTTTGAACTGGCCTTTGCCAAAGCCTGGTTTAAATTAACCCACCGCGATATGGGGCCTAAAGTGCGTTATTTGGGTTCTGAAGTGCCAGCCGAAACCCTGATTTGGCAGGACGCTGTGCCAGCTGTCGATCATGAACTGGTTAACGCAGAGGATATCAAAGCCTTAAAAGCCAAGGTGTTGTCATCGGGTTTAACAGTGCCAGAGCTGGTTCGCACCAGTTGGGCTGCAGCTGCCAGCTTCCGTGGTACTGACTTGCGTGGTGGTGCCAATGGTGCTCGTCTGGCTTTAGCACCACAAAAAGACTGGGCTGTGAATAATCCCTCTGAAGTCGCTAAGGTACTGAAAAAACTCCAGGCCATTCAGCAGGACTTTAATAAAGCACAAAAGGGGGGTAAAAAAGTCTCGTTGGCCGATTTAATAGTACTCGCTGGTAGTGCTGCGGTAGAGCAGGCTGCTAAGGCGGGTGGTATTACAGTGGACGTACCCTTTACTCCGGGCCGTACTGACGCCAGTCAGGCGCAAACCGATGTAGCCTCTTTTGCAGTGCTGGAGCCTGCTGCAGACGGGTTCCGCAACTACTACAGCAAAGATGCATTGTTATCGCCTGCTGAAGCTTTGGTGGATAAAGCCAATCTGCTGACCTTAAGTGTGCCGGAGATGACAGTGCTGATCGGAGGTTTAAGGGCGCTGGATGCCAACACTGGCGGCACAAAACACGGCGTATTTACCAGTAAACCCGGCACCTTAAGCAATGACTTTTTTGTCAATTTGCTGGATATGTCCACCGCCTGGCGCAAGTCGGCTAAAACTGAAGGCTTGTACGAAGGGGTGGATCGTAAAACCGGCGCGCTGAAATGGACAGCAACTCCTGTGGATCTGGTGTTTGGTTCGCACTCGGAGCTGCGCGCTATAGCCGAAGTGTATGCCGCCAACGATGGCAAAGTGAAATTCACTCAAGACTTTGTCGCGGCCTGGACCAAAGTGATGACGCTGGACAGGTTTGACCTGACGATGTAACAGCACTGTTGTAGACCTAAATTGTGAAGATAAAACTACGGCGGCCTTTGGGTCGCCGTTTTTTCCGGAGTAACTTATATCTTTTGAGTAGTTGATTGTTTTAGTCGGGCTTTGTTAAAGTTGTGCCATCCCAAAGGGGAGTAGCTCACTACTGGTTTATCGTCATTACGAAACTTCAGGTTTCCGGTAACCAGGTCAGTACCACACTGATGAGCAAGACCTTTGCCGTTCTGGCAAAGATCCCTTTCAAACAGGAGTTCCAGCCATAACGGTTCTGGACAATACCGGCAACTGCCGGTTAGTTAAACCCTGTTTGGAGCATTCGTATGGAATCCATTGCAAACCCCTGGTTATGGGCCGCATTTTTTAGTGTGGTCATTATCATGCTTGCTATCGACTTATTTTGGGTCGGTGGTGGCAAACAACACAAAGTCTCAGTAAAAGAAGCTGCTATCTGGTCCGGCATTTGGGTGTCCGTCTCCCTGCTGTTTGCCGGTGCTTTATGGCTCTACCTGAATCACACTGTTGGTGAGGAAATAGCGACAGCTAAAACTCTGGAATATGTCACAGGTTATTTAATAGAAAAGTCGCTGGCCATAGATAATGTTTTTGTCTGGCTGATGATTTTTACTGTGTTTGCTATTCCTGCAGATTTACAAAAACGCGTGTTGGTGTTTGGTGTTATAGGTGCCATTGTGATGCGTACCATCATGATTTTCGCCGGTGCCTGGCTTATCACTCAGTTCCATTGGTTGCTGTATCTGTTTGGCGCTTTTTTGCTCTTCACAGGTATAAAAATGTGGCTGGCGGCTGAGCAACAACCCGATCTGGCCAACAGCAAAATAGTGTTGTGGCTGCGCCAGCGCTACAAAATCACTGAACAACTGGAAGGCGAGAAGTTTTTCGTCAAACGTTTAGTCGATGGCCGCTGGGTGCGTTATGCCACGCCACTGTTTTTGGTGTTGGTGCTGGTTGAGTTCTCGGATTTGATTTTCGCCGTCGACTCCATCCCTGCAATCTTTGCCATTACCACAGATCCATTTATCGTTTTAACCTCGAATATCTTTGCGATTTTAGGGTTACGCTCTATGTATTTCCTGCTGGCCGATATGGCGGATCGCTTTAGTTTACTGAAATACGGTCTGGCTTTAGTGCTGGTATTTATTGGTATCAAAATGATGCTGATTGATTTGTTCAAGATCCCAACAGCTTTGTCTTTGTCTGTTGTTGCTGTGATTATTGCCACTTCCATAGTGCTGTCACTCTGGAAAAGCCGCAAAGAGGCAGTGATTCCTGCCGAATAAAACTGCTAGTTAAAGCTGTTGGCTACCCTTTGCTGTGATGCAGGGTAGCCAACCAGCTTTACTCCACACATTATTGCTCTTCCCAACTGCTTCAGCCGCAGTTAGGCTAGAGCTATCCAGATTATTCTTAGAGCCATCTATGCGCCAGCAAGCCATTTTATCTATAGATCAGGGCACCTCTTCCAGCCGGGCTTTGTTATTTAACCGCGAGGGTAAGCTACTGGCTATGGCACAGCAGGAGCTGGATTGTGCCTATCCGGCGCAGGGTTGGGTGGAACAAGACGCAGAGCTGATTTGGCTCTCCGTGCTGAAGGTGTGTCGCCAGGTATTGGCGCAGGCCGTGCAGCTGTGTATTGAAGTTTTGGGTGTGAGCATTAGCAATCAGCGCGAAACGACAGTGCTTTGGCATAAAACCAAAGACAAAGTGCTCTCTCCTGCTATTGTCTGGCAGGACAGGCGTACCGCAGATTATTGCCAAGAGCTGAAAGATCAGGGCCATGAAGCTATGGTGCAGCAAAAAACCGGTTTGCTGCTCGACCCTTATTTTTCCGCCAGCAAAATTCAGTGGTTACTTACTCACAACACAGATGTACAGCAGGCGCTGGCCGACCATGAACTGGCCTTTGGCACCATAGATAGTTTTTTACTCTGGCGTTTAACATCGGGGCAAGTGCATGCTACAGACACCACCAATGCCAGCCGTACTTTATTACTGAATATTCAAAGCCTGAATTGGGATCAGGAACTGCTGCAGTTGTTTGGTGTGCCGGAGCAGATCCTGCCGCAGGTAAAACAAAGTGCTGATAGCTATGGCTTGTGTGATA
>CBIMJC010000257.1:0-6093 GCA_966244125.1 uncultured Rheinheimera sp. | reverse complement strand
CCAGTATTTTGCAGCAAATTAACTTTCAGTTGCTGCCGGGCAGTCGTATAGGTTTGTTAGGCCGTAATGGTGCCGGTAAATCGACACTGATCAAACTCTTATCCGGCTCTTTAACACCCCAGGCCGGTGAAATCTGGTATGCCAATGGTGTCAGTATTGGTTATTTTGCGCAGCACCAGCTGGAAACCTTAAGGCCGCAGGATTCGCCACTGCAACATTTAGTGCGTTTAGCCCCTGAGGCTACAGAACAGCAACTGCGTGATTATATTGGTGGTTTTGGTTTCCACGGTGATAAAGCCTTATCCCCCTGCGCTCCATTCTCCGGCGGTGAAAAAGCCCGTCTGGTGTTGGCCTTATTGGTGTATCAGCGCCCTAACCTGCTGCTGCTGGATGAACCGACCAACCACTTAGACCTGGATATGCGTGAAGCTATTGTTATGGCCTTACAAAGCTTCGAAGGTGCCATAGTCGTAGTGTCGCACGACCGGCATTTACTCAGCAGCACCACGGATGAGTTTTATCTGGTAGCCCATGGCAAAGTAGCGCCTTTTGCCGGTGATTTATCCGATTATTATCAGTGGTTACAGCAGGACCAACGCGCCACCAATACGGCCGCAGCGTCCGACGACACAACCACGGCTAACAGCGCGCAAAATCGCAAAGATCAAAAACGGCTGGAAGCAGAGCTGCGCGCCTTGCAGCGACCATTCAAACAAAAAATTGAAAAACTGGAGCAGCAGCAGGAAAAACTGCACCAGCAGCAACAACAGATTGAAACGGCGCTGGCAGATACAGCTATCTACGAAGCCAGCCGCAAAGCAGAGCTGACCAAAACATTGGCCGAGCAACAAAAAGTTTTGAAGGAATTGTCTGAGGTGGAAGAACAGTGGTTCGAAGCCCAGGAAGCATGGGAGCAACAAAGTGCAGAATTCTGGCAAAAAAATTCTTAGTTTTGAACAGTTTTGGCACTACAGCCTGAACCTGTATCCGGCCGTCAAAGACTTATGTCTGCATTGGCAGGATAACTTTGGCGTAAACATCAACCTGCTGCTGTTTTTACTCTATCTGGACAAACAGCAGCAAAGTGTCAGTGAAACCCAACTGCAGCAACTGGAAGATTTGCTGCAGCATTTCAGTACCGAAGTGACACAGTCTATCCGTGCTTTGCGTCGCACCTTGCCATCGCCCTGGCTGGAATCCCATATGCAGCAGCCTCTTCGTCAGCAGTTGCTGAGTACAGAACTCGCTGCTGAAAAGCTGGAACAACAATTACTGGTGCAGCAGTTTAATCAGCTCAGTCAGCACGACGATCTGTTACCCCATAGCCAGTTGTTGGATCACTATTTAGTGCTGATTAACGCTCCGGTTGAACAGCTGGATGCTGAAATTCTTGATCTGTATCAACAAAGCCAGCAGTTAACAGACAGCTAAAATCCAACTTTGATCTATATCAGGCTTTGCTTGCGCTGATGCTTCTACACTGACTGCATCAGCACATAGCGAGGATCTGATCATGAATATATGGCAAGAGTTTTTAAAAGACCCGGTGATTTTTATCTCTTTTACTGGTTTGGCTCTGGTGATTGGCTTATGCCTGTTTTACGCTGGCTACTTCCTGTACAAAACGTCCCATGCTGAATAATGCAGTAACAAGGCGCAGCCCGTCCCGCTGCGCCTTTAACCACTAGGTTAAACTCTGCACCAAGGCTTCAGTATTGCGCAAAGTTAAGGCATAAATGGTCAGCTGCGGATTGGCTCCCAGACTGGAAGGCAATACAGAACCATCAAACACCGACAAGTTCTCCAACTGGTGATGACGCCCCTGCAGATTGACGACCCCTTTGGTCGGATCGGCACTCAGATTACAGCCCCCCATTACATGAGCAGACGCTAAAGTGGCTCGATATTTTTGCATAGGTAAGGTTTTAATAGCCTCGCGGGCTTGCCCCCAACCGGAGTAAAGCTGAGCATCCTGATGAATAGGTAAAACCGACTTAGCGCCGGCGGCAAACTGTAACTCAGCCATCGCCAGATAAGCCTTTTGCACCGCCTGCCACAGATAATCAGACAAAGGGTAATCTACGACTGGTTCGCCATGATCAGACAGCAACACTGTGCCGCCCTGACTGTCCGGATGAAAACCATCCCGCAGCAGGGCTATAGTCACCTGCAGCTGATTAAAGTCCTGCATCAACGCCGCATGAGACTGCGCCAGACCTGTCAGTTTAGTGGCCATTAATACAGGATGTAATGGTGGCACTTCCAGCTTAAATCCCATCTGTCCATCTGTGGGCCAGACAAACTGATCGGAATAAATCGACTGAGGCGCACCGCTATGCCCTGCAATAGGTTCTGCAAACAAAGCGCCGGAAATCACACTGGGATGCAGGTAGGTATGTTTCCCTAAACGCCCGGACGGATTTGGCACTTTAGAGCGCAGCAATAAAGCGGGCGAGCCAATGGCGCCAGCGGACACTATGTAATGTCTGGCTTTAAAGCGAAGTTTGATTCTGAAATCAGGCTGAAAATACTGGTCGACTGGCACACCAACTAAAGATTGCACCTGCCCGCTTTGCCATATCAGCTCCCGGGCCGATACCTTGCTAATCAGCATAGCACCAGCCTGCATGGCCGATGGAATAGTACTGACCAGCATCGACTGTTTGGCATTGATGGGGCACCCCATGCCGCAATAGCCCAGATTAGCGCAAGCACTGACATTGCGGTTAATCACAGTGTATTGCCAGCCTAAGGTTTCACAGCCCAACCGCAATTTATCGTTATTGGCATTAGGTGGCACCGGCCAGGGATGGATATTCAGCCGCTGTTCGGCTTGTTGAAAATAGGGGGCTAAGTTATCTGAGGTTAAATCTGAAGCAAATTCAGCACGCCAAAAATCCAGTGTTTTTTCCGGCGTACGAATAGAGGTGGTCCAATTGACTGTAGTAGAGCCCCCTACAGTGCGGCCCTGCAATATACCTATACTTTGATCCAGAGTTTTACGGCCTGCACCGTCCTGATACAGCTGTGGATAAGCCCAACGTTCCTGCTGTTTAAAATCTTTGGCCTCATACAAAGCGCCCATTTCCAGCAGTATCACTTTAAATCCGGCACGACTCAGCTGTTCAGCGGCCATAGCACCACCGGCCCCTGAGCCAACTATCACCACATCAGCTTCAAACTGCTGGTCAGCGGTTAAAGTGGACGCATCCAGATAAGACCAGCCCGTAGCAACACCTTCAGCAATCAGATTTTTCATGGATTAAACTCCGGCGCTGTGTAACCTAAAGCCTGCCAATGTTGGGGCTGGCCATAAAAGGCGCCGTAGATCAGTTCACGCAACCCGCTAAAAGCTTGCTGCAATAATGAGAAGTAACTGTCGCGCCAGCTGAATAATAAATTCAGGCGCTCTGACAGCGGCAAATCCGCCAGTTGCAGCCACTGACCGGTTAACGCCAGCCGGGCTAAATCCTGCTGTAACAGCTGAAACAATTGTTGCAACTGCTGTTGCTGACTAAGTGGTAAATAGGCCAAAAATTGCAGCACTTGATCGCGAGTCTGAGTTAAGGATAACTGTTGGGCCTGCGCATCAGCGGGTAAAGCCCCCAGCAATACAGCAGGCAATAACGCATCCAGTACCAGAACAGCCGCATTGTCACTGCCTTGCAGACTTTGATACTGGTATACTGCGTAGCCTGTGCTGGCGGCTAAAGTCAGCGCAAGAGAACGGAAAATAAACTGGCGTCTGTTCATTGTTATTGTGGTCCGGCCAGAGAAAGTGACTTTGATTGTTAAGTAGGACTGTTGATTTTGCAAGCCCCTGAAATTGTAAAACTTCCCCCGGCTTTTAAGCCAGCCTGGTGGCTGCGTAACTGCCATCTGCAAACCATAGTGGCTAAGTATCTGGCGCCACGCCGTGCTTTGGTGACAGAGACAGAAATGCTGGCCTTGCCGGACGGTGATCATATCCAGCTCAACTGGACAGAAAAACCGGAGCTGGCTGCAGACAAGCCGATTGTCGTGGTGTTGCATGGTCTGGAAGGTAATATTCATAGCCATTACGCTGCTGGTATGTTGCACGCTTTGCAGCAACAGGGTTTTATAGCAGTGCTGATGCATTTTCGCGGCTGTAATGGTGTCGCTAACCGTTTACCGCGCGCTTACCATTCGGGCGATACCGCTGATCTGGCTTTTTTGATAGCACAAATTCAGCTGCGTTATCCGGGCCGTGAACTGGCGGCTGTGGGCTTTTCCTTAGGTGGTAATGTGCTGGTGAAGTACTGTGGTGAGCAAGGGGAGCAATGTGTATTAAAAGCTGCTGTGGCTGTCTCAGCGCCTCTGGCTTTAGCTCCAAGCGCACAACGGATTAATCAGGGCAGCAGTAAAGTGTATCAGCAGTACCTTTTAGGCCGGCTCAAGGCCAGTATGATGCGTAAGCTGGACAGGCATAAAGACTTCCCATTACCTGTCAGCAAGGCACAAATTCTGGCATTAAAAACCATTCGCGACTTTGACGATCTACTGACAGCACCCTTGCATGGTTTTCAGAATGCTGAAGACTATTACCAAAAATCCAGCGGCAAAGCGTTTTTAAAGCAAGTGCGTGTACCATTGTTATTAGTGCATGCCAAAGACGATCCGTTTTTATCCCCTGCTGTTTTACCTAAAGCAGATGAAATGCCGCCTTATGTCCAGTTGTTGTTATCCCGCCATGGGGGTCATGTCGGTTTTGTCACAGGTAATACGCCTTTTAAAGCCCAATATTATCTGGAACAACAGCTACCGCCTTATCTGGCGCAATTTTTAGGAAAACACTGATGTTAGTTATTCCACAGGATCAATTATCCGCTGACACACTGGACGCTCTGATCGAAGCTTTTGTATTACGTGAAGGCACTGAATATGGTGAGCAGGATATCAGCCTGAGCGATAAAGTAGCTCAGGTGAAACTTCAGTTAGAGGCCGATCAACTGGTGATCCTCTATTCCGAGTTACATGAAAGTGTGGATATCATCACCAGACAGCAATGGCGGCAACTGGTGAAACAAGGCGGGATTGAGGCCGATCCGTATTGAATTACTTAGCCCAGGGTTCTGGTGGCGCTATGAGCACGGATCAGGTCAGTCCAAGGCTCTTCGGAGCGACCTATCACCATAAAATCCGGATTTGATAAGGTTTCACGCTGGTTGTAACTTAAAGGTGCAAACTGGCTGTCGAGAATTTTCCCACCTGCTTCTTCGACTATCACATGCACAGCAGCCGTATCCCACTCTCCGGTTGGGCCTAACCTCAGGTAACAATCGGCACCACCTTCAGCCACTAAGCAGCTTTTTAATGAGCAACTGCCAAGCGCAATAAATTCAGAGCTGGCAGGCTTATTCAGCAGTTGATGAATATGTTCTATCGGCTGGCGGCGGCTGACGGCAATTTTTAATACGTCACCGGATTGATGCTGGTTGACCTGAATACGGTTGATCAAATGCTGCTGTTGTTTAAACGCACCGTTGCCCCGGGTGGCGTAGTACCAGATTTGCTCTTTCGGCCAATAAATCACCCCTAATACAGGCCAGCCATGTTCCACCAGCGCTATGCTGACGGCAAAATCCCCACTACGGGCAATAAATTCCTGAGTGCCATCCATAGGATCAATAAGCCAGTAGCGCGGCCAATCCTGACGCTGACGCAGGGGCAATAAATGCATTTCTTCGGAGACGACAGGAATATCAGGAGCAAGTTCAGTTAATGCATGTAGAATCAACGCATTAGCGGCTAAATCCGCACTGGTGACAGGGCTTTCGTCCGCTTTGTGTTTGGCCTCAAAGTCGCCACTCTGATAAATAGACCATAAGGTATCACCAGCTGCACGGGCCGCATCTTTGACAGGTTCTAATAACCTACTTAAAAACATCCTGATGTTTATCCAGGTAATCTCGGGCTAAAAATAAGGCTGCGATACTGCGGGCCTCAGTGAAATCGCTTTGATCTAACAACTCAAACTGCTGTTGCCACTGCCATGTCACCAGCTCCAGCGGTTCTGGTTCATCACCAGGTCAGCTGGAGGCTGTTAAATCCAGGGCTAAGACACTATGCATT
>CBIMJC010000256.1:0-6097 GCA_966244125.1 uncultured Rheinheimera sp. | reverse complement strand
CCTTAGCATCAGCAACAAAGGTGAATGGCTGTGATGTAACCAGCTTTGTGCTGTAAAATAAGACAGCTCAGGTCCTGGCAAAGCTTTCTGGCAATTACTGACGAGCTGCAGATACTGCTGTGGAATCATTTTAGTGGTGGCTTTGCGTAAGTCCTGTTCAAATAACTTCGAACCTTTAAGCAGGGTGTCCAAGGCAAAACCACGGCGCTGGCATAATAAAATCATATCCAAAGCTGTGGCACTGAGTAGCAGCGCTTTGTCATCAAAGGCCAACAGCGCCTTGCTCACACCAGGCTCCAGTGGTTTTGCTGCTGTTTTTGCTTTTGCAATTGTTGCCACAGCTGGGATAACAAACGCTGGGGTTTGGTCAACTGTTGTGCCGCTGTGATTTCAGTGATAGTCCAGTGCAACCTGGCAGGTAAATACAGACTGAGTTCCCGGACGGCATTTTGCAATAAGCTTTGGGCTATGGCTTTATTGCTTTGTGGCATCAGAATGACAAATTTGTCGCCACTGTAACGACAGACTAAGTCGCCGGATCTGAATTGCACCAGTGTCAGCTCACTCAACTGTTGTAACAATAAATCGGCCGCCGCCATACCTTGTTCTCTGTTAAAGCGGGCAAACTGGCTGATATCCAGCAAAGCCAGACAAAAAGGCTGCTGGTGCTGTTGTTGTAATTCCAGTTCACGTTTTAGTACAGCCAGCAAATACTCCGGTTTATACAGTTTGGTTAAAGGGTCGAGTAACTGGTAGTGGCGTAAATGCAGCTCACGGCTGGCCAATTGCTGATTAATAAAACGCTGCTCTTTATGCCAGCCAATCAGGCCTAAAGTTAAAATCAGCATCCCCACGGGGGCGGGAATGGATTCAAGCCAGCTTAATAATCTGTGACTATCCGGGTATTGGAAAAACTCGTCCAGTAAGTTCAACTGATAAGACAACACCAGCAATAAAGATCCGACATAAAGGCCGTTGGTAACAGGGCCTGCCGGTCTGCTGTAGAGCACCAGCAATAACCAGGCGATAACGACAACTAAGCTGCTGCCTTCGCCTAATATATCCATCCAGTCTATCTCTGCTGAGGCTTTTAACTCGCCATAATTAACTGCCAGCAAAATACAGAGCACAAATAGCAAGAGTGTCAGAGAGAGTTTGGCCGGGTGCTGAGAGCTGAATCCCATAACTGCGTCCGCTTTATAAAAAAAACTATAAAAGCAGTCTGAGCTTTGCAGATGACAATCCCATGACAGAAATTTGTCTGACAGAGCTAAGCAGACCCCGGGTCAGGTTAGCTCAGCCATCATCGCTTTAATACGCTGAGTTGTCACAAAAACGCCGCAGAATAAATTCCAATCACTATAAACATCTACAGGAATTGGGGTTCTTCTTATGCAAACGAACACAGTGTTTCGTCGTGCTTTATTGGCCAGCAGCATCAGTTTGATCTGCGCTTCAGTCATGTCGGCACAGGCCGCTGAATTAACAGGCCGGGTGGTGGATAGCCGTCAGGTATTATTGTCTGGTGTGCAGGTGAGTATTCCGGCGTTAAAAATCAGTAAAGTCACAGGCCATGATGGCCGTTTTGTGTTTTCCAATTTACCTGAAGGCCAGTACCAGCTGCTGTTTAGTTATGCCGGTGTGCCACAGCAAAAATCTGACGTCAGCTTAAGTTCCAATCAGGCGCTGGGTGATATTACCCTGGCCAAAGTGGAATCCGGTATTGAAAAGCTGGAAGTGCAGGGCCAGCTGGCATCCGCAGGTAAGGCTTTAAGTCAGCAACGTTTTGCCAGTGGCATTGTCAGTGTGGCGACTACGGATGAACTGGGTCAGTTTCCGGATAAAAACGTCAGTGAATCCTTAGCCCGTTTAGCGGGTTTGTCGGTAGAGCCGGATCAGGGCGAAGGCCGTTTTATCCGGGTGCGGGGTTTAGCACCGGATTACAATACAGTGACCTACAACGGCACTCAGCTGGCAGCGCCAGAATCAGGCCGTCGTGCTGTGGCTTTGGATGTGATCCCCTCGGATTTATTGTCCTCAGTTGAAGTGACCAAAACCATAGCGCCTGAACAAGCAGCAGGTTCTTTAGGCGGTACTGTGGATATCAAAAGTATCTCGGCTTTTGACCGCAGCACAGACTTCTATACCTTCAGTGCAGAAGGCAGCTATAACCAGCAACAAAGCGAAACCAGTCCAAAAGTATCAGGCTTATACAGCAGCATTTTTGATATTGCAGGGGATAAAGACGCTTTAGGTGTGGCTTTATCTGCCAGTTATGCTGACCGTAAATTTGGTTCAGACAACGTCGAAACGGGCGGAAACTGGGATATTGAAGAGCAGGCTCTGGAAGAGTTTGAGCAGCGTCAGTATCAAATCAGCCGCAAACGTATGGGCTTAGCGCTGAATGTAGATTACCGCCCTGAAGGCGACACAGACTATTACCTGCGGACTTTGTACAGCAAATTTGCCGACGATGAAGTACGTCAGGGTTTACTGACTGAATTTGAAGAAGCAGTTCAGGCTGGTACTGATTCAGCAGGTGAGCTGGTGCGGGGTATTAAAGCCCGTGAAGAAACTCAGACTATCAGCGCTTTTGTGCTGGGGATGGAGCAAAAACTTGCTGAATGGCAATGGAAAGCCGAAGTGGGGGCCAGCAAAGCCGATGAAAAAACACCTTTTAGTCTGGCTGATGGGCAGTTTAAACAAGAGTTTGATGAAGGTTTAAGTTTCAGCGGCACAGACAAACTGCAGTTACTGGCACCAGAATCCGCGTACAACGCAGCAGACTACGAGCTGGATGAAGTGGAGGTGGCGGATACCTTCACCGAAGAGAAAGAGAAAAACGCCAAATTTGATTTAAGCCGCGAATTGCTGCAAAGCTGGGGCGCGCTGGAACTCAAAGCTGGTGTGAAATGGAGTGACAGAAGCAAAACAGCAGATGAAAGCCTGTGGTTGTATGAAGATTTAGAAGACGCTGGCCTGACAAAATTAACCCTGGCTGATTACCCTATGGGCAATGCAGATTACGGCTTGGGCCGGTTTGGACCTGCCATTAATCCTGGCCTGTTATTGTCCGAACTCAGCACTTTAGATAGAGATGATTATCTGGACCCGGTCGAATCGCAAATTAACGATTTCCGCGTCGATGAAGAAATTAAAGCCGCTTATTTGCAAGGCAACTGGCAAGGCGAAAACTGGCAAGTGATTGCAGGTAGTCGTTTCGAGCACGACCAGCGCGACGCTGTGGGCAGCAAATACGACGCGACCACTGAAGAATTCAGCGCAGAAGTCTATAGCGGCTCTGAATCCCACTGGCTACCAGCTCTGATCAGCCGTTACAGTCTGTCGGATCAAACTCAGGTTCGGGCTGCTGTTACCAGCTCTTTAGTGCGGCCAAGTTTTGCTCAACTGGCACCGGCTTTTGTGCTGGAAGAAGATGATGGTGATATTGAAGCCAGCTTTGGTAATCCGGCGCTTGAGGCTTTAACCTCCACCAATCTGGATTTAGGTGTGGAGTATTACCCGGACAAGCTGGGCGTGATGTCGGCCATGCTGTTTTATAAAGACATTAAACACTTTATCTATGCCACAGACTTAGCGGGTCAGGGTGAATACGAAGACTTTAATCACGCCGAAACTTTTATCAATGGCGATGACGCGTCCTTGTATGGTCTGGAGCTGAACTATGTGCAGCAATTGCAAGGGGTCAGCGAGTTTTGGGATCACTGGTTAGTCTCAGCCAACTTAACCTTAAGCCGCTCTGATGCGCAAATCAGCTGGTTTGATGACGGCGAGTTGTTGACCCGTGATATAGATTTACCCAGTCAGTCGGACAAAACCGCCAATATGGCTATTGGTTATGAAGACAATAGCTGGAGCTTACGTTTAGCTGCCAATTATAAGTCGGAGTATCTGGTGGAAGTCAGTGAGTTTGACGAACCGGCTTATGACTTATTCAGCGACAGCCAGTTGCAATGGGATTTCAGCGCTAAATGGAAAATCGACCCGGCCGTGCAGTTGTACTTTAATGCAGTCAACTTAACAGATGAGCCTTATTACAACTACACAGGCAGCCGCGCCTTTAATGCTCAGTATGAGGAATATGGCCGTACTTTTGCTGTTGGTATTCAGTTAACCAACTGGTAAGGATGGCGCATGAATAAGAAATCGTATGAAAACCTGCGGGGGCCAGTGGCTGGCCTGCTGCTGGTGTTAAGTTGTACAGCGTCAGCCAGTAATACCTCAGTGCCGGAAGGACAGAGCCGTTATCAGGCCAGTAGCTTGGCCGATCGTATAGTGTTGTTACCTGCTGGTGATGCCGCCAGCAGTCAGGCGGTGGGGTGGCGCAGCAGCATAGCGCAAAGCCAGTTGCAATGGGCCAAAGCTATTGATGGTCCGGCGCTGGAGCTTGGTGCCAAAACCCTGGATGTGAAAGGTACTTTGGTACAAACCGACAATGGCCCGGCTTATTTTTATAAAGCGCTGATGTCAGGCTTACAAAGCGATAGCTTGTACGCCTACAGAGTCAAAGGTGAAGGCAACTGGAGTGAGTGGCTGCAATTTCGCACCGCCAAGCCTGAGTTTGAACCCTTTAGTTTGCTGTATTTTGGTGATGCACAAAATAACTTAAAAGCGCATTTCTCACGGCTGGTACGCAGTGCTCAGCAGCAGGTGCCTCAGGCTAAACTGATGCTGCATGCAGGGGATCTGGTTAATTCCCGTTACGGTATTTTGGATCACGAATGGGGCGAATGGTTTGATGCGATTGGCTGGGTGGGTGCTATGACACCGCAGCTGATTGCTGCCGGTAACCATGAATACCTGAAAAGCGAAAATGCCAAAGGTGAAGAACGTCGTGTGCTGGCTGCGCAATTTACCGCGCAGTTTCAGAGCCTGAACAATGGGCCGGCATCTTTGCAGGACACTGTGTTTTACCACGACTATCAGGGCGTGCGCTTTATCGTGCTGAACTCCACTGCAGCAGTGGAAGATGAAGCTCTTGCTAAAGTGCAGGCCGACTGGTTAAAGCAGGTACTTAGTAATAATCCGAATCGCTGGACTATCGCTATCTATCATCATCCGATGTTTTCGGTGTCTTTAGGCCGGGATAACCCGAGATTGCGCCAGTACTGGCAGCCATTATTTGATCAGTACAAAGTCGATTTGGTGTTGCAGGGACACGATCATGTCTATGGCCGTTATCAGCCACAGAGCAAAGGCCCGGTTTATATGGTGTCTGTGGCTGGTCCAAAAATGTATCTGGTATCGAAAGAAGCACGGGCCAACATGGCTCAGGTCGGCGAAGATACCCAGTTATTTCAGCAGCTGGATATCAGTGAAAACCAGCTCACAGTAAAAGCCATCACAGTGACAGGCCGCATATACGACAGCTTTACCTTAAAACGCCAGACTGATGGTTCAAACCTGTTGCAACAGCATTTTAAAGCTAAAGTGGCCAGCTGCAGCAATAAGAGCATCAGCGACAACAAATGCTGGCAAGGTACAGAATTCAGCGCTGCACAGAGCGCTTCGGAGAACAAATGAACTACTCTTTTATCGCAACTTTAGTTTCAGCAAGCATGCTGCTGGCTTGTCAGGCACAAAGCCAGAACAGTGCAGTCACTGGTACTTCTGCCGCAGTCTATGCACAACTAAATACCACAGCAGGGCAGTTTCAAAGCTCAGCCACAGCCTTAGTCTGGCAAGATGGCCAAGGTGCTGTGCTCCAGCAATGGCCGGGTGTATTTCGCCGTTTAAAAGCTTTGCCTCAAGCCGATGGCTCAGTGTTATTGGCCGCTATTGAAACAGAACGTAATCAGCTGCATTGGTGGCAATTGAAAGGCAACACAGTACAGCGTTCTGGCAAGCAGTTGGTCAGCCAACTGGTGGTGGACGATTTATGCTGGTATCAAAGTGCAGAGAACAAACAACTTAGCCTGTTTTTAATAGGCGACAGAGGTTTGGGGGAGCAGTGGTTACTGGCGCAGGATTCTAAATTTTTAGCTGCACCTTTATCTATCCGCAGCTTAAATCTGCCGACTGATGCCACAGCCTGTGCTGTGGATCAGCAACAAGGCACTTTGTATCTGGCGGAAGG
>CBIMJC010000255.1:0-6108 GCA_966244125.1 uncultured Rheinheimera sp. | reverse complement strand
GTAATCTGAATCAGGTGTTTCACTCGAATTTTGATCTGTGGGTCAGAGCCAAGGCTCTGACCCAGTCTTACACCGGACAACTACCTAAAAGTTTTATGCTGCCATCTTCGTTTAGTTGCTCCAGCTGCACATTAAAACCCCAAAGCCTGTGTACATGCTTCAATACCTGCTGGTAGTTGTCTGATAGCGGAATACGCTGATTCGGGATAAATCTTAAGGTCAGGCTGCGATCACCGGTAATATCTGCGCTATACACCTGAATATTAGGTTCGATATTGCTTAAGTTGTACTGAGCGGACAAGGTTTGACGGATTTGCTGATAACCTTCTGCATTGTGAATGGCTGCCACCTCCAGTGTGCTTGCTTGATCATCATCTGTGATGGCAAATAAGTGGAAATCACGGATCACTTTGGGGGATAAATACTGGCTGATAAAACTCTCATCTTTAAAGTTTTGCATGGCAAAATGCAAAGTCTCCAGCCAGTTTGAACCCGCTATATCCGGAAACCATTCTTTGTCTTCAGCTGTCGGCTGCTCACAAATACGGCGTAGGTCGGTAAACATGGCAAAACCCAGGGCGTAAGGATTAATGCCTGAGTAATACTTGCTGTTGTATTCAGGCTGAAACACTACATTGGTATGGTTATGCAGCACTTCCAGAATAAATTTGTCGGTGACTAAGTTCTCCTGATACAGATGCTGCAATATGGTGTAGTGCCAGAAAGTCGCCCAGCCTTCATTCATCACTTGTGTTTGTTTTTGCGGGTAAAAATACTGCGATATTTTCCGTACTATCCGCACCACTTCACGTTGCCAGGGTTTGAGTAGCGGTGCATTTTTTTCAATAAAATACAGAATATTTTCCTGAGGCTCAGGTGGAAAGCGATATTCATGTTCTGCAGACAAATCACCCTTGTTCGGGATGGTTTTCCACAACTGATTCACCTGAGACTGCAGATAAGCTTCGCGGTCTTTCTGGCGTTTTTGCTCTTCGTCCATTGAGATTTTTTGTGGTCTTTTGTATCGGTCGACACCGTAATTCATCAGGGCATGGCAGGAGTCCAGCATATCTTCTACCTCACTGATACCGTACTTTTCTTCACAGTGACTTAAGTACTGTTTGGCAAAAACCAGATAGTCGATGATGGACGACGCGTCCGTCCAGGTGCGGAATAAGTAGTTGTTTTTAAAAAAAGAATTGTGGCCATAACAGGCATGCGCCATCACCAGCGCCTGCATAGTCATAGTATTTTCTTCCATCAGATAGGCAATACAAGGGTTAGAGTTGATCACAATCTCGTACGCCAGCCCCATAAAACCCCTTTTGTAGTTTTGTTCGGTCTGGATAAATTTTTTACCGTAGGACCAGTGGTTATAGCCAATGGGCATACCGACACTGGAATAGGCATCCATCATTTGTTCGGCGGTAATCACTTCAATCTGATTGGGGTAGGTGTCCAGCTTATAAAGTTTGGCCACCCGCTCAATTTCTGCCTGATACTGCGCCAGCAATTCAAAGCTCCAGTCCGGGCCATCGGATAAAGGTTGTTTTTGTGTGGCAGAAGACATAAGCAACTCCCTGACGTCAGCAGCTAAGCCGCTTGTTTTTTGAAGAGCTCGCGAAACACAGGATAAATATCCGCGACTTGCCGTATCGGTTGAATGGCAAAGTTATCAAAACTCTGCTGCAATTTTTCGTATTCCAGCCACAGGCTTTGATGAGGTCTGGGGGTGATTTCGATATAGGCGTAATAACGCACAAAAGGCAAAATCTGTTGCGCCAGCACATCGGCACATTGTGGGCTGTCATCGGCCCAGTTATCACCGTCTGAGGCCTGAGCGGCATAGATATTCCATTCGGCTGGGTTATATCTGTCTTTGACTATATCGGCCATCATTTTCAGTGCGCTGGAGACTATAGTGCCCCCTGTCTCCTGTGAGTAAAAAAACTCTTGTTCGTCGACTTCTTTAGCCTGGGTGTGGTGACGGATGTAAACGACTTCGACGTTTTTATAGCTGCGGCTTAAAAACATATACAGCAGGATATAAAAACGTTTTGCCATATCTTTTGTGGCCTGATCCATAGAACCAGACACATCCATCAGGCAAAACATCACGGCTTTGCTGGTAGGTTCTGGGCGCTTCTGGAAATTGCGAAAACGTAAGTCGAAGCTGTCGATAAATGGCACTGCAGCTATTCTTTTTTCAAGCAAAGCTATTTGTTCGCGCAGTGCCATCAGCTGGTGCTGATCCGGCACAGGCTCTGCTTCCGTTGTTGCCAGTTTGGCCTGTAGCTCATGCAGTTCACGTTTTTTTCCTGCCGTCATAGCGACGCGGCGGGCGAGGGATCCCTGCAGTGATCGCACTATATCTATATTGGTCGGCACACCCTCAGAGCGAAAACCCGCCCGCACATTTTTGTATTGCACCAGTTTATCCAGCTGGTTTTTTTTCAGATTCGGCAGTTCTAAGTCTTCGAACAACAAATCCAGGTATTCGTCTTTGGAAATCGAAAACACAAACTCGTCTTCACCCTCTCCGTCAGCGCTGGCATCGCCCTGACCTGAGCCACCTCCTTGTCCACCCTGAGGGCGTTTGATTTTATCGCCCGGGCTGAACTGGTCGTTGCCCGGATGCACCCTTTCTCTGCGTCCGCCCTGACCCTGATGGAAAAAAGGCTCAGTAATGTCTTTACCGGGAATCGAAACTTTTTCACCGTTGTTGATATCGGTGACACTACGTTTGCTGATGGCGTCGGACACAGCCTGTTTAATTTGTTGTTTGTAGCGACGAATAAAGCGCTGTCGGTTGACAGCACTTTTGTTTTTGCCATTTAAGCGTCGGTCAATAAAATGCGCCATACAACCTCCAAGGCTCTGACCTTACTGCGATTTGCGAACCCGTAAATACCATTCGCTGAGTAAGCGTACTTGTTTACGGGTGTAGCCTTTCTCCATCATGCGGTCGACAAAATCATCATGTTTTTTCTGATCGTCTGTGGAGGTTTTGGCGTTAAAGGAAATCACAGGCAACAGCTCTTCGGTACTGGAGAACATCTTTTTCTCTATCACAGTGCGAAGTTTTTCGTAGCTGGTCCAGGTTGGATTTTTGCCATTATTTTTGGCTTTGGCTCTAAGTACAAAATTGACGATTTCATTGCGGAAATCTTTTGGATTGCTGATGCCTGCTGGTTTTTCAATTTTCTCAAGCTCAGCATTTAATGCCGCTCTGTCAAACAGCTGGCCGGTTTCAGGGTCACGGTATTCCTGATCCTGGATCCAGAAGTCGGCATAAATCACATAACGGTCAAAAATATTCTGGCCATATTCAGAATAGGACTCTAAATAGGCGGTCTGAATTTCTTTGCCGATAAATTCAATATACTTCGGAATTAAATAGCCTTTTAAATGCTCCAGATAACGTTCAGCCACATCAGACGGAAATTGTTCCCGTTCTATTTGCTGCTCCAGTACATAAAACAAATGCACAGGGTTAGCGGCCACTTCGGTCGAGTCAAAGTTAAAAACCCTGGATAAAATTTTAAAGGCAAAGCGGGTGGATAAACCTGACATGCCTTCGTCCACGCCGGCATAATCACGGTACTCCTGATACGACTTGGCTTTGGGGTCGGTGTCTTTTAGGCTCTCACCATCATAAACCCGCATCTTGGAATACAAGCTGGAGTTTTCCGGCGCTTTTAACCGGGACAGTACGGCAAACTGCGCCAGCGAGGTTAACGTAGCGGGAGAGCAAGGTGCGACTTTTAATTCACTGTGCTCCAATAGTTTTTCGTAAATTTTGACTTCTTCAGACACTCTCAGGCAATAAGGCACTTTGACAATATAGACCCTGTCTAAAAAGGCCTCGTTGTTTTTGTTGTTACGAAAGGTCTGCCATTCAGATTCATTGCTGTGTGCCAGAATAATGCCTTCGAAGGGCAGGGCGGCTAAGCCTTCAGTGCCGTTGTAATTGCCTTCCTGAGTCGCTGTTAACAGCGGATGCAACACCTTAATAGGTGCTTTGAACATCTCAACAAACTCCATCATGCCCTGATTCGCCCGGCATAACGCACCAGAGTAGCTGTAGGCATCCGGGTCGTTTTGGGCAAAATGTTCCAGCTGGCGGATATCAACTTTACCCACTAAAGAGGCAATGTCCTGATTGTTTTCATCACCTGGCTCTGTTTTGGCAATACAAATTTGATCCAAAATAGAAGGGTATTTTTTCACTACTTTAAACTGGCTGATATCACCGTTAAATTCGTGCAGGCGTTTACTGGCCCAGGGGGACATAATGGTTTTCAGGTAGCGTTTGGGAATGCCGTATTCCTGCTCGAGAATGGCGCCATCTTCGTTGACATCAAACAAACATAAAGGGCTGTCGTAAACCGGAGAGCCTTTGATGTAATAAACCGGCACCTGTTGCATCAGCGATTTGAGTTTTTCCGCTAAAGAGGATTTACCACCCCCGACCGGGCCTAACAGATATAAAATTTGCTTGCGCTCTTCCAGCCCCTGAGCCGAATGTTTCAGATAGGAGACAATTTGCTCTATCGCATCTTCCATACCGTAAAACTCAGCAAAAGCCGGATAGCGGCCTATGACTCTGTTAGAAAACAAGCGGCTGAGTTTAGGATCCTGCGCTGTGTCAATCAGCTCAGGCTGACCTATGGCCATTAACAAACGCTCGGCGGCGCTTGCATAACAACTTTTGTCTTTTTTACACAGCTCCAGGTATTCCTGAATACTGTATTCCTCTTCTTTGGCTGCTTCGTATCTGGATTTGTAGTGCTCAAAAATGCCCATAGTGCACCTCCGAAACTGGTCTGTGGGAACTGAATGCAAATAAAGCCACTGATGTAAGGTTAGACAGTAAAAAAGCGCTTCGCTCAACTAATTCACAGAAAAATATGAATTTTTTTGTAGTGATGAGTTCACACAACAGGGAAAGGGAGAGTGGATAGCGCCTGGTTTTCAATTCGGGACAAAAGAAAAAGCCCGGCAGGCCGGGCTTGAAGATCCAAAGCAACAGACAATTAAGCGGCGAAGTTTTTCGCAGCAAATTCCCAGTTGATTAATGCCCAGAAGGCATTTAAGTAAGTTGGACGTGCATTGCGGAAATCGATGTAGTAAGCGTGTTCCCACAGATCCACTGTCATCAGTGCAGTCACTGAGGTATCAGTCAGAGGCGTGCCTGCGTTGCTGGTGTTGACTATATCTAAAGAACCGTCGGCTTTTTTCACTAACCAGGTCCAGCTTGAACCGAAGTTATTGACTGCTTTGTCGTTAAAAGCGGCCTGGAATGCAGCAAAAGAGCCCCACTGCGCAGTAATTGCTGCAGCTAAAGCGCCAGTTGGTTCACCGCCACCATTAGGTGACAAGCAGTTCCAGTAGAAAGTGTGGTTCCAAATCTGAGCCGCGTTGTTAAATACCGGCCCCTGAGAAGTACGGATGATCTCTTCTAAAGACTTACCGGCAAATTCAGTACCTTCCACTAATGAATTTAGTTTCACTACATAGGCGTTATGGTGTTTGCCATGGTGATAATCCAGAGTTTCAGGAGAGATATGAGGTAATAATGCGTCTTTTGCGAAAGGTAATGCTGGTAATTCGAAAGCCATTGTCGTTCTCCGTAGGCGTTGTTTATGGGGTCTGCATCGCGTAGACTACAAAACCCGACTAAATTACTCAAGTTTTAGTCGTAAATTTCGCAGTTTGAACTCATTGCAATGCAAGCGTCTGCTCCCCATATTCTTGGGACGTTTTGTAAAATCTCAAGTGCGAAATGAGCGAACAAAGCGTAAAATGAGACAAATTTTTAAACCCAGTAGTGCCAGAGGCTGAAGATGGAAACCATTGAGAAAATTAAACAACAGTTGGCTGATAACCCAATCATCATTTATATGAAAGGTTCACCAAAATTACCGAGTTGCGGTTTTTCAGCTCAGGCTTCTCAAGCCCTGATTGCATGTGGCCAACCTTTTGCGTTTGTCGACATTCTGCAAAACCCGGATATCCGTGCTGAATTACCAAAATTTGCCAACTGGCCAACTTTCCCTCAGTTATGGGTGGAAGGTGAGTTGATTGGTGGTTGTGACATTATTCTGG
>CBIMJC010000254.1:0-6112 GCA_966244125.1 uncultured Rheinheimera sp. | reverse complement strand
CATCACTGCAGACAACTGGTTTAACGACTGGTGAAAAGCCTGCAGTTCATTGTCCAGAGACAGTTTCAACTGCTGCTGCAACAGCTGGTTGGCCTGCTGTAAGTTCTGCTCCAGTTCATTTTGCCTGAGCATAAAACTGTCTTTGTCCAGTGTAGTGCCATACAACGAATACCCAGCCAGCACCAGCTCTTTACTGTTGGACAACAACAAGTCCAGCTGAGCCAATACAGGTAAAGTAGTACCTGTAAAGCTGTCAACCCGCAGACGGATCTGCTGATTGTTATTCAACAGCACAGCGGCAGACAAAAGTGCCACCAGCAAGACTGCGGCATAACCCGCCATTATTTTGCTACGTATCGACTGAAACATCTGAACCATAAGTGACTCCGGTGGCAATTCAAAAAAACTCTTTCATTCAAACCAATGTATCCACTGCTACAGACCGGACTAAACAGCTTTAACTTTCGATTTTCAGCAGATAAACCCTTGACTTATACCCTGAGCAGGTCACGATTCAACACAGTCCCCTAAACAGAAAAATAAATATCTAAACTGATTCATTTTTGTTTAATACATGTCGCTTTACTATTGAACCGCCTGGCGTTTGGAAAATATCAGCGTTTGAAAACAAAAGAGCGGTAAGTACATTTTTTAACAACAAAACAAAGGTCACAGCAGTACATTGGCGTTTTTAAACCACCTCGAGCATTGATCTCAAAGGAGAGCATCATGGATCCGGTTTTTTTATACAGAACACAGTCTGGAGTGTGTGCCAGACTGTCGGGCCTAACCAAAGCCCTGAGTTCAATTCTTCTTGTCGCACTTAGTGGTGCAGCTTATGCGGAGCCTGTTAATTTAGCTTTAGATAAAAAAATCACTGCCAGCACTGAATTGCGCCGGGCCAAAATGGCAGTAGATGGCGATCCGGGCAGTCGCTGGGAGTCTGCTCACAAAGTAGCTCCAAGCTGGCTGGCGGTAGATTTGGGCAGCGTCAGTCATATCGACCAGGTACAAATTGACTGGGAAGATGCCAACGCTGAAATTTATGAAATTCAGGGTTCGGACGACAACAGTAACTGGACCACATTGTCAGTACAGACCGGCGGTAAAAAAGGCAACAGAACAGATACTATTGACCTGAATGCTGATTACCGCTACTTAAGGGTCTTTGCGACTAAACACAGTCAACATAATGGTTATGGCTTTTCCATCTGGGAATTAAAGGTTTTAGGCACTGCAGGTGCAGAGGCCCCAACCTCGCCTGAGACACCGCCTGCCGGCAGCAGCAATATAGCCAAAGGCAAAACTACCTATGCCAGCAGTCATTTGCAATCCTCAGCCAAAGCAGTGGATGGCAATACCGACAGCCGCTGGGAGTCCAATCACGGCGAATCTCCTTCATGGATGTCGGTGGATTTAGGTTCAGTCAGTAAAGTAGAGCAAGTGGCTATTCACTGGGAAGCTGCTAATGCCGCAGGTTATGAAGTACAAGGCTCTTTAGATAACAGCAACTGGACCACGCTGACAACTCCTTATATTGACGAGTTTGGTAACAGAACAGACAGATGGGATCTGTCGGGTGACTACCGCTATATCCGCATCAATGCGTTAACACCAAGCTCGGGTAATGCCTGGGGCTATTCAATTCGCGAGCTGGAGGTCTTCGGCAAGGCCGGGGAAATACCACCTACAGATCCGACAGACCCCACAGATCCTACGGACCCTACAGACCCGACCGAACCTACAGATCCAACTGACCCAACAGAGCCTACGGATCCAACTGAACCTACAGAGCCAACAGAGCCAGTGCCTTTACCTGAAGGTGCTTTACCATTATTCCCTGAAAATACTCAGGTGGTTGAGCAAATTCAGTACAAAGAAGCTGACGGTACTTTGGTGACCTTTATGGGTGCCCGTCCGACAGAACGTCATGCCCGTGAACGGGGTGAAGCCTGGGACGCACCGGATCAGGGGCCTGGCCGTTATCTGACCTTCCCGCCATTTTATTTCCAGAACCGTACTTTTGGTTTAGAGATCCGTGACACTATCCCGGCAGGTGGTAACACCATAGAAGTCTGGTTGCATGTCAACGAAGGCAGCTTCCGCGGTACCACCTTCAGCTTATTCCGTAACATAGAAAATCCAAATGTACGGGATTTTGGCTGGTCGCTGAACTATGGCTTTAATAACCCGAATGAAGGCGGTCAACCTTTGTGTCATTCAGGCAAACGTGAATGTATGATGAGTTTTAACTCCAACTGGCGCACCAGCCCGCACAGCCCTCTGAAAATTGGCGACAAAATAGAGCTGGCACCAGCGCCACGTTTATTAGCGCCTGTGCTGGACGGTGGTGGCGAGCGTTATTACTCCTTTGAGCAGCTGTATATCGTAGGCGTAGGCATGAGACCCTGGTACGGTATAGCGCCGAATCTGGACTCAGAACCTCTGCCCAACCATACATTGCTTGGCGGTGAAACCAGCGTGTCGTACAACTATTCGGAAGAACCTTTCCGTATGTTCCAGCAAATGGCCAACAATATTGGTATAGGCAACACCTTAAGATTTGCTAAAGGCCGTCGTTTATTCCATACCTCTTTTGCCTCAGGTATTCACTCTGAATCGCCAACGCAAAACCCGGTTTTTGTTGAACATCAAAACCAGTTAGGCCCGCGTTACAACAATGAGCGTTGTATTGGTTGTCACCAGAACAACGGCCGTAGCCTGGCGTTAAAAGCAGGTGACAAACTGGATACTTACTCTGTTTTTACCGGGATGTTAGCCGATGACAAAGTAGTGGCCGATCCATTGTACGGTTTAACTATTCAGGCCAAAGCCAGAGCAGCCAATGCGGATGATTATTCTGTGGCTGTTACTGGTTATCAGACAGAAGTAAAAACTCTGGCTGATGGCACAACAGTAGAACTGCAAAAACCTCTGTATCAGTTTAAAGGCCCGGTGCCAGAGCTGTATTCAGTGCGTCAGGCACCGCAGGTTATAGGTATGGGCTTGTTAGAAGCTATTCCTGAGCAGGCCATTCTGGCCAATGTCGACATCAATGATGCCAACGGTGATGGTGTTAAAGGTGTGGCGCATTGGGTGCAAAACCCGGAAACAGGTGCAACTCAGCTGGGCCGTTTTGGCTGGAAAGCCACTAAAGTCAGCGCCCGTCATCAGGCGGCTGAGGCTTTAGTACAGGATATAGGTGTGACTTCACCAGTGTATCCACAACGTTCCTGCCAAAAAGCTGCTGCGGATTGTCAGCAACAGTCAGGCGCTACTCATATCTCAGAAGGTGAGCTGGAGCATTTAACCCAGTATCTGGGTTTATTGGGCGTGCCGGCCCAACGCAGTTTACGCAGTGGTTATCCTGATGGCATTCGGGTATCACCTGAGCACGACGTCAATCCACAACTGATAGCCCAGGGTAAACAGCTTTTTGTGCAAAGCCAGTGTGTCGCTTGTCACACCGCCAGCTTCACTACAGGTAAAACCCATCCACTGGCCGAGCTGCGTAACCAGAAAATCCAGCCGTACAGCGACTTATTGCTGCACGATATGGGCCCCGGTTTAGCGGACAATCTGCCACAAGGCAAAGCCTCAGGCTCTATGTGGCGTACCGCGCCTTTATGGGGTTTAGGCAGTCTGAAGTATGTGCAGGGTGGCGAAGATAAAGTGCGTTATCTGCACGATGGCCGCGCCCGTACTCTGGACGAAGCTATTTTATGGCACGGCGGCGAAGCCACTCAAAGCCGCAGCCTGTATGAAAACCTGACGGCTGAACAACGTACTGCAGTCAAAGCTTTCTTACAGTCTTTGTAATTAGTTGAAATCCATGTAAAAAGCCGTCGCTCTTTGTGAAGAGTAGGCGGCTTTTTTATTGGCTGGACAAGCTATAAAAAGTGGTTCAGAGCTGGTCGATTTTTTTGGCGTAATGCCAGGCTAAAGCCATCAATCCCAGGCCACTTACAATCAAAGGAATAAAAAATGGTGACTTGGATATGCCAGTGTGGAATGTCATTCCTAAACCTACGCCTAAAGCGACGCCAGCCATCACGCCTACAGCAGGCAAAAAAATAAACACAAACTTTAATGTGCTTTTTAAGTCGTTACGTTTTGCGTTTTGTACTGCACTTATCACTTCTTCAAACTCCTTTTTATCAATCAAACTCCATTTAGCCACAAACAATTTTTTCTTCTCCCATATGGTAGACATTATTAATGGCAACATAAGTTCCTGAAACTATGCCGGAAACAGGCAGAAGGATCAACCCGCTGATGGAGTAGTAGCTGTTGGTATCTTTGCTTGCGTCTATCACTTTTAAGGTTTTCCGGTCACTGGATATTTCACACTTATTGGTATAAGTCTGATCTTTTTCCGGCATCACCATACAACCGCCAATAAGGGTTAGAGCACTGATCACAGGCAACAAGTAGTTCAAACGCACCTCCAGTACCAAAACGTTTCACCGTCAGCCCGTTGCTCAGGGTGATTTTGAAACATTACTGTTAAAAAAACGCAATTACAACGCCAAAGCGGAATAAAAAAGGCAGCCTTACGGCTGCCAATGTCAGTCTAAACCGACCACGTAAATCAGCGTTTTCAGGTAATTACTCCCTTTCAGCAATTACCTTTCCATGCACCAAAGGTTAAGCAAACTGGTTCATGGTGTTGTCTTTCCCTGAGGCCTTCAGCGCAGCTTCCCCTGAGAAGTACTCTTTATGATCATCACCAATGTCCGAACCCGACATATTCTGGTGTTTCACACAGGCAATGCCCTGACGAATTTCTTTGCGTTGTACACCAGCCACATAACCCAACATACCTGCAGCACCAAAGTACTCTTTCGCCAGATTATCGGTCGACAAGGCCGCTGTATGGTAAGTCGGCAAAGTGATCAGGTGATGGAAAATACCGGCTTCACGGGCCGCATCAGCCTGGAAGGTCTGGATACGCTTGTCGGCTTCCAGAGCCAGCTCTGTGCTGTCGTAATCCGCGCTCATCAGTTTGGCTCTGTCGTAAGCTGACAGATCTTTACCTGCTGTTTTCCATGCATCAAACACCTGCTGACGGAAGTTCAGCGTCCAGTTAAAAGACGGGCTGTTGTTGTACACCAGCTTGGCGTTTGGCACTACTTCACGAATACGGTTGACCATTTCAGCGATTTGGCCGACATGAGGTTTTTCGGTTTCAATCCAGAGTAAATCCGCACCGTGCTGCAAAGAGGTAATACAATCCAGCACCACACGGTCGACACCGCTGCCGGGTTTAAACTGGAACAAACCACTTTGCAGGCGTTTTGGTTTTAACAGTTTGCCATTGGCTTTCACCACCACATCGCCGTTTTGAATATCAGAAGCGCTTTGAATGTAATCACCATCTAAAAAGCTGTTGTATAAATCACCTAAATCACCGGGCTCGTTGGTCACCGCAATTTGTTTGGTTAAACCTGCACCTAAGGAGTCAGTGCGGGCGACAATAATGCCGTTTTCGATGCCTAGTTCTAAAAAGGCGTAACGCACCGCATTAATTTTGGCCAGAAAATCGGCGTGTGGCACTGTGACTTTACCGTCCTGGTGACCACATTGTTTTTCATCCGACACCTGGTTTTCAATCTGAATGGCGCAGGCACCGGCTTCAATCATCTTTTTCGCCAGTAAGTAAGTGGCTTCCGCATTGCCAAAACCTGCATCAATGTCGGCAATAATAGGTACTACATGAGTTTCAAAGTTGTCGATTTTATTCAGTACTTCAGCAGCTTTGGCTTGATCATCTTTAGCACGGGCATCGTCCAGCTCACGGAATAAGCCACCTAATTCACGGGCATCAGCTGGTTTTAAGAAGGTATATAACTCTTCAATTAAGGCCGGCACTGCAGTTTTTTCGTGCATCGACTGATCTGGCTGAGGGCCAAACTCAGAACGCAGCGCCGCAATCATCCAACCGGACAAATACAGGTATTTACGTTTCGTAGTGCCGAAATGTTTTTTGATGGCGATCAGTTTTTGCTGACCGATAAAACCATGCCAACAGCCTAAAGACTGAGTGTACTGGCTGCTGTCGGCATCATAAGCTGCAAGGCGATGGTTTCCCATCACACGCAGCATGTGCTCT
>CBIMJC010000253.1:0-6135 GCA_966244125.1 uncultured Rheinheimera sp. | reverse complement strand
TATCAATAACGAAACAACAGAACTAATCAGCGATTAGTTCTGCTGCAATTTGGAAGGAATGTTGACGGGCTTTGGGGTCGTGCATCATGGCCGTCAGCATCAACTCGTCCGGTTGATGTGTTGCGATAAAATTCAATATGCCTTGTTTTACTTCAGCCGGATTACCGATCACTGAGCAGGCAAGGGCTTGTTTCACGTAAGATTTTTCATGGGCTTGCCAGATCTGGTCCATATCCTCTACTGGTGCAGGTAATAAACCCGGCACACCACGCACTAAATTAACAAACTGCTGCTGGGGTGAAGTGAAAAGACGCTGAGCTTCAGCTGTGGTTTCAGCGGCAAAGACATTCAGTGCCAGCATCAGATAAGGTTTATCCAGTTGAGCTGAAGGCTTAAATTCCCGGCGATACAAAGCTGCGGCCTGTTCCATCATGGCTGGGGCAAAATGCGACGCAAAGGCATAAGGTAAACCCATATGGGCCGCCAGTTGAGCACCATATAAACTCGACCCTAAGATCCATAAAGGCAGATGCAGATTTTGCCCCGGCACAGCCTGGATGGTTTGATTTGGCTTTACCGGACCAAAATACTGCTGCAATTCAAGGATATCGGCCGGGAACTGATCTTCAGTTTCCATGCGGTTACGTCGCAAGGCCCGCGCTGTCAATTGATCACTGCCTGGTGCGCGGCCTAAACCTAAGTCAATGCGGTTTGGGTACAAAGTGGCCAAAGTACCAAATTGTTCGGCTATCACCAAAGGCGAATGATTCGGCAGCATAATGCCACCAGCCCCCAGACGGATCCGTGAAGTGGCTGCAGCTAAGTGACTGATCAGTAAAGAGGTTGCCGCGCTGGCAATACCCGGCATATTGTGATGCTCGGCCAGCCAGTAGCGATGGTAACCCAAAGCATCGGCCAACTGCGCCAGAGCTTTGCTATTGGCAAAACTGTCGCTAATACTGCTGCCCGAAGGCACGGGGGCTAAATCTAAAATGGATAAAGGGATCATCAAATCTCCGCTACGCTGTGAATATTGCATTCAATACCGTTTGGTATAAAAGTAAGAGTGCAATGGGTGCAGCGAAGCGCGGATTCAAGTGCCGTGCGTTAAACGGCACAAAATCAGGTTAAAACGCCTTAATCCAGCCGCTTTTTAAAGCGTGCCGTGGCTATAGTCAAAGCAATCAAGCTAAAGGCCAGCAGGCATAAGCTATCAAAACCCAAATCAAACCAGTGCGCTTCCCGAAGCACTACGGCTCGTATCATTCGTACATAATGAGTGGCAGGTAACACTTCGGCTAGCCACTGCGCAGGCTCAGGCATAGCGGCAAAGGGGAACATAAAGCCGGATAACAAAATAGAAGGCAATAAAACAAAAACCGTCATTTGCATGGCTTGCAGCTGAGTCTGTGCTTTGGTGGAGATCAATAAACCCAAGGCTAAACTGGCGCAGATAAACAAAAAAGTGATGACAAAAAGCGATAGCAGATCTGCGGTAAAAGGTACATCAAACAACAGATAACCTAAAGCTAAAATAATCAGCATCTGAATAAAACCCACCAGAATATAAGGCACAATTTTCCCCAGCATCAGCTCCAGTGGCCGTATTGGTGTGGTGATCAAAAACTCCATATTGCCTTGTTCACGCTCGCGCACTATGGCAGCCGAGGTAAAGAGGATCATCGTCATGGTCAGGATCACGGCAATCAGCCCCGGCACTATATTAACCGCAGTGCGCTGTTGTGGGTTGAAGTAACTGACCAGTTCAAAGCTGACAGGCGTTTTGGTTGCCGTCCTGCTGATTTCCGTCAGTGGCATCTGGCGCAAACCACGCACAGCATTGGTGATCATCGGATCTGAACCATCCACCACCCAGTGTCCGGCAGGGCGGGGCTGGTATTTTGCTGAACTCTGACTCAGCTGCAATACACGCTGCTCTAAATCGGCGGGCAGATACAACACAGCACTGACTTTGCCAGCAGTGATGGCCTGTTCTGCTTCTGTCATCGAGTCAAAGCGGGCGACAAAGTTCACGACCTGCGTGGCACGGATGCTGTCGAGCAACTGGCGGGAGCTGGTGGTGTGGCTATGATCGACATAAGCTGCAGGTAAATAGCGCACATCGGTATTGATGGCATAACCAAACAACAGCAACTGCACCACCGGGATCATCACCACCATGGCAAAGGTAATACGGTCACGCGACAGCTGTTTCAGTTCTTTAAATACAATGGCGCTGATTCTAATGATGCTCTGCATAAGCTGCTCCTGTGCTGGTGACAAACACATCTTCGAGGCTGGGTCTGACTTTTTCGATTTGATAGTCAGGCCCGAGCAAACCTGACAACCAGAGTTCGGGCTGAGTTTGTTGATTGCTGACCAAAAGCCGCAATCGTGAACCCAGTTGAGCGGCAGAAACAATCAAAGGCTGCTGCAACAGTTGTTGTTTGATATCCCTTAATCCGGCACCGCTGATTTCCAGTACCTGCACTGGCATAGCCGCCATCAGCTCTGCTGGCGTGCCATCAGCTTTTTTTTCGCCCAGCTCTAAAATAGCCAGACGGTGGCAACGTTCGGCTTCATCCATATAGTGGGTGGACACCAGAATGGTGGTGCCGGCTTCACTTAAATCAAATAAACGCTCCCAGAATTCACGGCGGTTTTGGGGATCAACAGCTGAAGTAGGTTCGTCCAGAAAGAGTAAATCAGGTTGATGCAAGGTAGCAGCAGCCAGCGCCAGGCGCTGTTTCTGGCCACCACTTAAAGAACCTGCCATCTGATGTTTACGGTTTTCCAGTTGATACAGCCCTAATAAATGCTTGATACGTTCCGAAGCGGCACGGCCAGTCAGACCATAAATTTTGCTGACAAACTGCAGGTTTTCCTGCAGGGTTAAATTGTCGTACAACGAAAACTTCTGAGTCATATAACCAATGCGCTGGCGCAGCTGTTCGGCCTGTTGTGGCAACTTCTGACCCAGCACTTCAATCAGGCCTGAGCTTGGGGTTAATAAACCGGTCAGCATGCGGATGGAGGTGGATTTACCACAACCATTGGGGCCTAAAAAGCCATAAATACAACCTTTGGGGATGGTTAAATCTAACTGGTTCACCGCAATGGAGTGACCAAATTGTTTGGTCATGCCCCGGGTTTGAATAGCAAAGTCTGTCATGGCAACACCAGCTGTACAGGTAAACCTGCAGGTAAAAGCTGTGCTGACGCATCCAGTTCGATTTCGGTTAAAAACATCAGTCTGGAACGCTCTTTCTGATTTAAAGCGTAATAGGGTGTAAAAGCTGCTTCGGCGCTGATCTGGCGGATTTTTCCGGATAAAGGCTGGGTCAGTTGATCGGCTGTCAATTGCACCTGATCACCCACTTTAAAGCGGGTTAAATAAGATTCTGGCAAATACACCCGGGCATATGGCGCTGAATCCGCCAGTAATACTGCCACAACAGCCCCGGAGTTTATCCTCTCACCCAGTTTCCAGGGTAAGTCGTCGACCACCGCATCTCTGCTGGCTTTAATGGTCAAATCTTCAAGTAAGCGCTGTTGTTCGGCATACAGACTCTGGGCTGCTGTAAGCTGAAACTCTGCCTGCTGAATTTGTTGTGGCCTGTTGCCATGTTCAAGTTCAGCCAGTTGTTGTCTGGCATTGTCCAGTTGGGCTTTGCTCGAATCACGTTGCGCCAGAGCCGTATCCACTGCAGCCTGACCTTGCAGGCCACGCTGTTTGACTTGCAGTTGGCGCTGGTAATTTTTTGAGGCCTCCTGATACAAAGCTAAAGCAGAATTGACACGGGCCGCTGCCGCCGCAGTTTGTTCTGTTCTGCTGCCTATCTGCATTAGCTCTAACGCCGCTTTTTGCATCTCCAGCTGAGCTTTGGCTTGCTGCACTTTGTACTGCTGATGGCTGCGATCCAGTTCAAGCAGCACCTGTCCTTGCTGTACTTGTTGCCCTTTTTTTACATGGATAGCCAGAATAAGTTCAGTGGCAGGCGCTGATAACGTGATTCTGTCGCGCTCTAAAGTGCCAAAGGCTGTAGTGTGAGGTGCCTTGCTGCAGGCAGATAACAGCAGCAGGAACATTGGACTGATAAGGCTGGTTTTCATTGATCAATACTCCAGAGTTGCGATCTTAAATATGCCCTGACTCACCAAACGTTGATTGTGCCGGGCAAGTCGCTGCAGAAATTCAGCATCCAGTTCGATGCCCTGACTGCTTAAGGTTAAAGCTGGCGCTATAAAAGGAAATACCGCCAGACTGATCAGCGACAAACGCGCCAGTTGAGCGTCCACTCCCTGCTGCAAATGTTGTGGTTGCTGTAAGGACTGGCCGATCAACTGGATGGCGCCCTGCATAAACTCTGTGAATACCCGTGCCACCAGGCGATTTTCTGTAGTCTGGGGGTCCATCATGCTGCGCAGCATCAGTTTAGGCAGATCAGGGTGAGGCCCCATGACCTGATAATAACGCTGGAACAACTCGGCAATTTTCAGCTCGCCGGGTTCGGATAAAATTTGCCGCATTTGCTCCAGCAAAGGCCCAAAAGTTTCTTTGATCATGCTTTCAAATAAGCCGGCTTTATCGACAAAGTAATACCGGATCATGGCTGCGTTGGTATCCGCATGGGCTGCGATCATCCGGGTGGATACTTTGGGGTAGGGATGCGCGACAAAAAGGCAGCGGGCTGCATGGAGCAGTCGTGCTCTGGTATCTGAATCTCCTTTTGGGCGGCCTGGTTGTGCTGTCATCGGCTTTACCTTTTTAATTAACCATCTGATGAATATGCTAGGAGATAACTGCCGCAATACACAGTAAATTAATTCGCCAAATGCACTGTGTTTGATGAATATCAATACAGGAGATTCAGATCCGTCTATGCTCAATCGAACGAACTAAGTGATTGAGTTACAGGAAATTATGCAAGGATTTGATAGTGGTTTGGCACAGAACTTTCTGATCGCGTTATTAATTGGCGCTCTGGTGGGCATAGAGCGGGAAAAGCACAAAAACAATAACCACCCCGGCTCTTTTGCCGGAGTTCGTACTTATATCCTGTTTGCCCAGTTAGGGGCTGTCAGTGCCTGGTTGTCGGTGTATTTGCAAACGCCATGGCTTTTTATCGCGGCTTTAGCTGCGGTGTCTGTCATAGTGCTGAGCTCTTATTATCTGGAGAATAAAAACAGCCCTGTGGCTTTAGGTTTAACCAGCGAATTGTCCGCTATTACTGTGTGTTTGTTAGGTGGCGCTGTGATTTTTGGTTTTGCTGAAATTGCCGTGTCTCTGGCCATTTTAACTTCGGCTATTCTGGCGTTTCGTGAACCTTTACATGGGCTGGTCGGTAAAATTGGTGCTGACGATTTATACGCTGGCCTGAAGCTTCTGATCGCCAGTTTTATTGTGTTACCTTTATTACCGAACCATAGCGTTGATCCCTGGCAGGCGCTGAATCCTTATAAACTCTGGCTGCTGGTGATTTTAATTTCAGGTTTGTCCCTGGTCGGTTATATAGCCGTGCGTTTCTTCGGATCAGTAAAAGGAACCATGATCACGGCCCTAACAGGTGGGCTGGTGTCTTCCACCGCTATGACCTTAAGTTTTGCCCGCAGCAGTAAAACAGAAACGGACAGCGGTGCAGCCAACAGGTTAGTGGCTGGTATTTTACTGTCCTGGCTGGTGATGTTTGGCCGGGTTTTATTAATCGTCACCGCTGTTTCTGTGCCTTTAATGCAACAATTACTTTGGCCTTTGCTGGGGCTGGCATTGTTAACTGCAGCCTTGGCCAGCGCATTTTTTCTGCTGGGACACAGGCTGCAAGCTGCGTCTGCCGCCACGGATCTGCCGGTAAAAAATCCTTTTAGCTTATGGTCCGCTATTCAGTTTGCTTTGTTATTTGCGCTGGTGTTGCTGCTGGTCAAACTGGCGGAGCATTATGCGCCGGGTCAGGGGTTGTATTGGTTAGCTGCTCTGGCAGGTTTAACAGATGTTGATGCCATTAGTTTGTCTTTAGCCGATTATGCGGCGCGCAGTCAGGCTCTCAATCTGGCCGCCACTGCTATTGGTATTGCCATCTTAAGTAATTCAGTGGTGAAAACAGCTATGGTATGGGCAGCGGGAACCCGGATTCTGGC
>CBIMJC010000252.1:0-6155 GCA_966244125.1 uncultured Rheinheimera sp. | reverse complement strand
CAGGTCCCGCTCCTCGAAGTTGAGCGGCACCGACTCCTGGGTGATCAGGTCGTGATCTCGGGTTATCAGCATTTTAATCAGGCTGACACCATACAATTTCAATAAGAAGGAAACTCTTCATGTTCAAACTTACACAAATCCAAAAAGTATTCGTCACTGAAGATGTCGAAACCACGGCCCTGTCGGATATTAACCTGCAGATTGAGCAAGGTGATTTCCTTGCCATTATGGGGCCTTCTGGCTGTGGCAAGTCCACCTTACTGAACATCCTTGGTCTGCTTGATCATCCCACAGAAGGTGAGTATGAATTTGCCGGCCAGAAGCTGAGCGGGCTGACAGAAAACCAGTTAGCGGGGATCCGTCGCCACAGCCTGAGTTTTGTCTTCCAGAGCTTCAACCTGATTGATGAATTAAGTGTGTATGAAAACATTGAATTACCCTTGATTTATCAGGGCGTGCCAGCCAGTCAGCGGCAAAACCGGGTCAATGCCATACTGGAGAAGGTGGCCCTGACACACCGCGCAGGCCACAGGCCACAACAACTATCAGGCGGCCAGCAGCAACGTGTGGCCATAGCCCGCGCTCTGGTCAGTCAGCCCAAACTTATCCTTGCCGACGAACCCACAGGTAACCTCGATTCGGTCAACCGCCAGGAAGTGATGACGCTGTTACAGCAATTAAACAAAGAAGGCGCCACCATAGTGATGGTGACTCACTCGGAAGAAGAGTCCTATTTTGCCAATAAAGTCATCCGGATGCGTGACGGTAAAATCATTCCAACGCTGAACAAAGAGGTGCGCTATGCCTGATCAAAGCGCATTAATCCGCTCAGCGATACACACCTCTGTACGCAGTCTGAGCCGGCAATGGTTGCATATGCTGCTGAATATCAGTGGTCTGGTCATAGGTATGGCGGCTGCCTTGCTGATTCTTTTGTTTGTCAGCTATGAGTTGTCCTACGACAAACAACATCCGGCTGATGAAAACAGCTACAGGGTGGAACAATGGTTTGTGCCTATAGCACAACGTTTCCCCATCAGTAGCCCGGCCATCAAACAAGCCTTACAGCAATATCATCCACAGATTGAAGTCACCCGTTTTCATACCAGTGCAATGAAAGTCACAGCTGCGGGTCAGTCATCCCCCAGACAGATGTCGTTACAGGCCCCTTTAGCAGTGGAAGCAAATTTCACCGATTTCTTCCGGATTGATGTGCTGGAAGGTGAGCTGTTGCAGGCATTGCAACAACCTGGCCTGATTGCCTTGTCCCAAAGTGAAGCCCATCGTTTATTTGGTCAGCAAAATGCGGTAGGACAAAGGCTGCAATCCGACAACACCAGTCTGAAAGTAGTCGCTGTGTATGCCGATCTGCCGGAAAATACTCATCTGGTTGCAGGTTCATTACGCCGTATTGCCGACACTGAACTGGCCACCCCACTGACTATGAACAATGTCTACAGCTATGCCAGGTTACCTTCAGACATCAAGCTAGCCGAACTGGAACAACACCTGAGCAAAGTGCTGAAAGAACAAGGTTATGAAGGCCAGGATATTGCCACCATTCAATTGCGTGCTCTGCATGATATCCATCTGTATTCCAATCTGGCGCACGAATTAAAACCGAACGGCTCAATCTACAGTGTGCAACTGGCCTTTGCCCTGAGTGCTCTGATCCTGCTGATTGTCGCCATCAACTTTATCAATATCAGCACAGCCCGCGCCGGCAGCAGAGCCCGTGAAGTAGGAGTACGTAAAACTATGGGCGCCAGCCGGGCCCAACTGATAGTGCAGTTTTTACTGGAGTCTGTACTGATTTGCGCAGTAGCTGGTGTCTTCGCCCTGCTGCTGGCTGCCGCCTGTTTGCCTCAGTTTAATCTGCTGGTTGGACGGACTATCAACCTGGACTGGAGTCAACTGGCTGGCCTGCAAACTTTACTGGTACTCTTTATGGGGTTGGCGGCAGGTTTATATCCGGCATTTTATCTGTCCGCCTTTGATGCCAAACGTGTATTAAGCGGCGATTTCCAGCGTGGTGGCACAGCCATCTGGTTACGCAAATGCCTGCTGGTTCTGCAAGGTATCATCAGCATAGCGCTGATTGTTGCGACTTTGATTATTCAACAGCAATTACAGCTGCTGCAACAGGCCCCTACAGGTTATGCCCGCACTGGCACTTTACTGGCAGAAGCTATACCTCAGGCGCAAATTCTGCAGCAGGACAATGCACTGGTCCAGCGGCTGCAGCAGTTCCCTGGTGTGCATGCGGTCAGCCAGATTGACGCCAAACTGACAGATACAGTACCACAAGCTATCTCTATGCGACTGCCCGGCAAAACAGAACTCACCCCTATGATCCGCCAGATAGGCACAGGTTATCAGATCAGTAAGGCTGCAGGTTTTCAATTGCTGGCGGGTCGTGATTTCAGTGCTGAATTTGCCTCAGACTGGTATCACAGTGCCACAGACAAAAACACCGCGTCCATGATAGTGACAGCTTCTTTGGTGCAACAACTGGGTTACCCCTCCATCAGCAGTGTGATAGGTGAAGTCTGGCAACATGAAGAACACAATGGTCAAATCACTCATCTGACCGTAGTTGGGGTTATCGCTGACGTGCAAATTGGTTCGGCGGTAAATGAAGCTGCACCGCTGGTACTGATTTGTGGCTACTCATGGATGGAACAAAGCCACCTGCTGCTGAATCTGCAACCCGAAGCGGAAAGTGCAGTGAAAGAACAGATCCGTGCTCAGTTGCGTCTGGATGATATCCGCTTTCAATGGGTCGGCGATGAATATGCCATGGTGTATCAGGCCCAACAGCGTCAGGGCCAGGTGGTGATGACCTTTGCCGCTTTAGCACTGGTGCTGACCTGTATCGGCTTATTCGGCTTGTCAGCCTTTACCGCAGGTCAACGCAGCAGAGAAGTGGCGATCCGGAAAATTCTCGGCGCGGAGCGTACAAATCTGGTACGGCTGCTGACCCGCGAATATATGCAACTGATGCTGGTCAGCGCATTGATTGCCGTGCCTTTGACTTATCTTGCCCTGCAACAGTGGCTGGCCGGTTTTAGTGTGCGGGTGCAGCAGTCAGCTTTGGATTATGTGCTGGCGCTGGCCCTGACCTTAGTGCTGAGCTGGTGCACTGTGGCTGTGATCGCCTGGCGTACAGCGTCCCGCTCCCCAGCCCAGGTGCTGAGGCAAGCCGTATGAAAAAATTCAGATTGATCACTTTGCCGGCTGCGCTCTGCGCAGCCGCGCTGACCAGCAGTTGCAGTTCAACCGCCAATACGGTCATTGCGTATCAGGGAGAGCCTGAGAATGCGGCACAGATGCTCTCTGCAGGCCAACGTTTCCGTAATCTGTATCCGACACCAAAACAATTTCCTGCGTCCTGCAGCGAAGATTGTTACCCGGCCGACCCCAGAGTGGATTGCCAGCAGGACGCTGACTCCTGTCAGGTGCAATGGCCTGCTCTGCCTGCCATCGCAGGTGCGCAGTTGCAGTGGGTTGGTCATGCCAGCTTCCGGCTGCAAACGCCTGATGGTCAGCTGATGTTGTTTGATCCTGTCTCAGCTGGCTTTGACTGGCCCATCAACTGGCTGGGCGCTCTGGTTGGCAGCAGTCGTACAGCACCGTCCCAGCCTTTGCTGGCCGCAGATAAAGCCGCAGATGCAGTGTTTTATTCGCACGCCCATTATGATCATTTTAATAAATCCGACCTGAAAAGCCTTGCCCCAGACTCTGCCATTTACCTGCCGTTTGGCATGGCCAGCTACCTGCCGGAAAACGGCTTTAAGGTGCATGAAATGGCCTGGTACAGCACAGAGCAGCAAGCAGGCGTCCGAATTCACTTTGTACCGGCACACCATTACACAGGGCGCAGCCTGTATGAACTGGATGGCGATAAAAGTTTATGGGGTGGCTGGGTACTGGAAATCGGTGAACACAAGTTATTTTTCGCCGGAGATACAGGATACTCCCCTATTTTTCGCGATATTCGCCAGAAGTTTGGTGCCATGTCGGTCTGCTTGTTACCTATAGGCTCCTACCATGGCGAAAATTACCGCAACGCTCATCTTGCGCCTGAAGACGCACTGACCGTAGCGGAAGAACTGGGCTGTACACGGATGATCCCCTGGGGTTATGGCAATCACAGCTGGCTGATGGGGGACAAAAGTTCACATTCCGCCCTGTTGCGACTACTGGCCATGCATAGCAGGCTAAAGTCAGAAACCCAGTTACAGATCCTGAATGAGGGCGACATTGTGAATATCTGAACCAGGCTATCCCAACGCCTGAAACTGCTGGCCAGTGCCTTTGTGCTGATTTAGCGCTACACTGGCAGCAGTGTTTGAAGCAGCAGAGTTAACTTTATGACAAATCAAGCAAATAGCGGATTCTCTTCGTTGAAAGACCCTGCTCTGCTGCACCACAGCAGCTATATTGCCGGCCAGTTTCAAACCGGCCGCAGTGGTCATTTTGCCGTGCATAATCCTGCGGACGGCAGTTTGCTGGCCTTAGTGGCTGAAGCCACAAGCACAGAAGCAGAACAGGCGGTTGCAGCTGCTACTGTGGCATTTCCGGTCTGGTCAGGTCTGACGGCATATGAACGTTCAGCCATACTGATGCGCTGGTGTCAGTTAATGCTGGAACATCAGCAGGACTTAGCCCGTATTTTAACTCTGGAGCAGGGCAAACCCTTAGCTGAAGCCATAGGTGAAATCAGCTATGGTGCGTCGTTTGTCAGCTGGTTTGCGGAACAAGCCAAACGTATGAATGGCGATATTATTCCGGCACCTAAGGCCAATCAGCAAATTTTGGTGCTGAAACAAGCCGTCGGGGTAGTAGCTGCTATTACGCCATGGAATTTCCCCAATGCGATGATTTTACGTAAAGCAGCCGCCGCTTTAGCTGCAGGTTGTACTTTTGTCGTCAAACCTTCGGAGCTGACACCTTTATCGGCTTTGGCTTTAGCAGAACTGGCCAGCCGTGCCGGTATTCCGGCCGGAGTTTTTAATGTAGTTACAGGCACAGAGGCCAAAGCTATAGGTCAGGTGCTGACCAAAGACAGCCGGGTGGCCAAATTCAGTTTTACCGGTTCCACTCCTGTTGGCAAAACTTTGTTAGCGCAATGCGCTTCGACCGTAAAAAAAGTCTCGATGGAATTAGGGGGTAACGCACCCTTTATTGTATTTGACGATGCCGATTTAGCTGCGGCTGTACAGGGGTTACTGGCGGCTAAATTCCGTAATGCCGGTCAAACCTGTGTCTGCGTCAACAGGGTTTTTGTGCAGCGTGCTGTGTATGACAGTTTTTTAGCTTTATTAATCAAAGCCACAGCACCGTTAAAACTGGCTAACGGTTTAGAAGCCGGTTGCCAGATAGGGCCGCTGATTAATCAGGCTGCTGTGGATAAAATAGCCCGCCTGTTGGATCAGGCGCTGGATCAGGGAGCCGAACTTTTGTTAGGTGGTGCTATTGATGCCGACTTAGGGCCGTTGTTTTTCCAGCCCACTATAGTCACAGACGTCAGGCCTGAAATGCACATCAGCCAGACTGAAATTTTTGGCCCTGTGCTTTGCATCAGTCTGTTTGATACAGAACAAGAGGTGATAGAACTTGCCAACAATACGCCGACAGGCCTTGCCAGCTATTTCTACAGCCGTGATATAGGCCGGATTTTCCGCGTTGCCAAAGCCCTGGACTACGGCATGATTGGCATCAACGAAGGTTTAATTTCCAATGCTGCCGCCCCTTTTGGTGGTGTGAAAGAATCAGGTTTAGGCCGGGAAGGCTCCAGTTATGGCCTGGACGATTTTACTGAATTAAAGTATTTGTGTTTAGGTGGATTAGGCTGAGAGAGTAAGGCTCCCAGCCCTTCATCAGGTTATTGATGACCATCAGTGCAATACATCGACCAGCACATCCGCAATCACAGCTGTGGCTATTGAAAACAGAATTAAATCCGTACCCACCACTTGCCATTGATAACCCTGATGCTGAGGCAGCTGCGCTAGCATGGCGGCTGGTACTGATTTTTTCGCAATGCCAGGTGGCAAAGGTTTACCTTTGGCTAAGTTCTTGCGAATTCCGGGGGGCAATGCAGTCTGGCCTGTCATCTGATAACGTTCTGCCAGAACCCGGGCATCGGTATG